>JAGWPY010000127.1 GCA_028870275.1 Gammaproteobacteria bacterium
CCGGGGCCGGCGACGCAGCGGCCGGCGCGGCGGGCGCGAGGGGCGCGGCCGGCGCCTCACCCGCGCGCTCGAAGATCATCAGCGGTGCGCCGACCGCGATCTTCTCGCCGGGCTCGCCGGCGAGCCGCAGCACGCGTCCGGCGACCGGGGCGGGGATCTCCACGCTCGCCTTGTCGGTCATCAGTTCGGCGACCGGCTGATCCTCGGCGACCGCCTCTCCCGGCCCGACCAGCCAGCGCACCACTTCCGCCTCGACCGTGCCTTCGCCGAGATCCGGCAGCTTGAACACGTACTCGCTCATGCGCTCTCCATCGCGACGCGAAACGCGGCGGCAAAACGGGCCTGATTCGGAAAGTACTCCCACTCGAAGGCATGCGGGTACGGGGTGTCCCAGCCGGTGACGCGCTGGATCGGCGCGAGCAGGTTCCAGAAGCAATGCTCCTGAACGATCGCGGTCAATTCGGCGCCGAATCCCGAGAACCGGGTTGCTTCATGCGCGATCACGCATCGTCCGGTTTTGCAGACCGACGCGCAGATCGTCTCCTCGTCGAGGGGCGAGAGCGAACGCAGGTCGATGATCTCGGCATCGATCCCCTGAGCCGCCGCGGCCGCCTGAGCGACGTGCACCATCGTGCCGTAGGAGATGATCGTCAGATCGCTCCCCGGGCGCACCACCTCGGCCTTCGCGATCGGCACGCGATAGTGTCCCTCGGGCACCTCTCCCTTCGGATGCGTGCTCCACGGCACCGCCGGCTTGCCCGGGTCGCCGTCGAACGGGCCGTTGTAGAGGCGTTTCGGCTCGAAGAAGATCACCGGGTCGTCGTCCTCGATCGCGCTGATCAGCAGCCCCTTGGCGTCGTACGGATTCGAGGGCATCACCACCTTGAGCCCGCAGACGTGCGTGAAGATGCTCTCCGGACTCTGCGAGTGCGTCTGACCGCCGCGAATGCCGCCGCCGCAGGGCGTACGAATGGTCACCGGGGCGTGGAAATCACCGGCGCTGCGGTAACGCAGCCGGGCGAGTTCGCTCGCGATCTGATCGAAACCCGGGTAGATGTAGTCGGCAAACTGGATTTCGGCGACCGGCCTCAGCCCGTTCACCGCCATGCCGATCGCGGTGGCGACGATGCCTCCCTCGGCGATCGGCGTGTCGAGCACACGGTGCTCGCCATACTTGCGCTGCAGACCTTCGGTGACGCGGAACACGCCGCCGAAATAGCCGATGTCCTCGCCCATCAGCACCACGGACGGATCGCGGCCGAGCATCACGTCCATCGCCGAATTCAGGGCCTGTACCAGGTTCATTTGCGCCATGATTCACCGCTGCGTTCGGCACGCATCGCCTGGCGCTGGCGCTCGAGGTTCGCCGGCATTTCCTTGAAGACATCCTCGAACATCAGGTCCGGGTCGAGCCGAGGCCCCTCGTTGAGCGTGCCGTGGGTCACCGCCTCCTTCCAGCTCGCCGCGACCGTCGCCTCGAGTTCCCCCTGCAGCGCCCGATGCCGTTCCTCGCTCCAGCCGCCATGCTTGATCAGGTGGCGCTTGAGCCGCTCGATCGGATCGCCGAGCGGCCAGTGCGCATAGTCGTCCTTGGCCCGGTAGCGCGACGGATCGTCGCTGGTCGAGTGCGCCGCCGCGCGGTAGGTGACCAGCTCGATCAGGGTCGGTCCCGCGCCGGTGCGGGCGCGCTCGGCGGCCCACTGGGTGACCGCATGCACGGCGAGGAAGTCGTTGCCGTCGACGCGGATCCCGGCGATGCCGTAGCCCGGACCACGCGCCGCGAACGATCGCTGCTCGCCGCCGGCATAACCCTGGAAGGTCGAGATCGCCCACTGGTTGTTGACGACGTTGAGGATCACCGGCGCCTGATAGACCGCGGCGAACAGCAGCGCCTGATGGAAATCGGCTTCGGCGCTGCTGCCCTCGCCGATCCAGCCCGCCGCGAGGTGATCCTCGCCCTTGATCGCGGCGGCCATCGCCCAGCCGACCGCCTGCGGAAACTGCGTGGCGAGATTGCCGGAGATCGAGAACAGTCTTTGCCGCGCCGAGTGGTACATCACCGGCAGCTGGCGGCCCTTGCACATGTCGCCGGTGTTCGACAGCAGCTGGCACATCATCTCGACCAGGGACATGCCGCGCACGATGTGCAGGCCCTGATTGCGGTAGGAGGGGAACAGCATGTCCCCCGGGCGAAGCGCCATGCCCTGCGCGACCGCGACCGCCTCTTCGCCGAGGCTGCGCATGTAGAAGCTGATCTTGCCGGCGCGCTGGTTGCGCTGCATGCGATCGTCGAAGGCGCGGGTGAGCATCATGTGCCGCAGGCCGACCTGCAACTCCTCCGCCTCGAGGTGCGGGTGCCAGGGACCGACCGCGTCGTCGGCCTCGTCGAGCACTCGCACCATCTCCACCGACAGCGCAGCGATGTCGCGGGCGCGCGCGTTTACGTCGGGGCGCGGCACCTCGCCGGCCGCCGAGATCTGCAGGTAGCTGAAGTCCGGACGTTCGCCGGGCCGGGAGGGGGTCGGTGGCAGGTGTAGCCGGGATGTGTTCGCCATGCCCGTCAATTTACGTCCGGAACCAGGAAATTGTTGATTTTGATCGAGGGGAGCCGAACAATGCGGAATATTCATTCCATATTCGAGATGAAAATGGAAAATAATCGTCGCGCCGAGATCGATGCGCTCGACCTGAAGCTGCTGCGCATCCTGCAACGCGAGGGTGCCTTGTCGGTCGCCGAGGTCGCCGCACGCCTGCACCAGTCGACCACGACCTGCTGGCGGCGCATCCAGCAGCTCGAGCACCAGGGCGTGATCCGCGGACGCGTGGCACTGCTCGACCGCGCGGCGCTCGGTCTCGACGTGACGATCTTCGCGCACGTGAAACTCGCCACCACCGGGCGCGACGCGATCGCGAAATTCGAGGAAGCGATCCGCGACCGCAGCGAAGTGCTGGAGTGCTATACGCTGACCGGCGAGTGGGACTTCCTGCTGAAGATCGTCACCCGCAACATCAAAGCCTTCGAGGCCTTCTACCTCGATTACCTGTCACGGATCCCGTACGTGCAGTCGGTCAACTCTTCGGTCGCGGTCACCGTGATCAAGGAGTCGACCGCGCTGCCGCTCGGCTGATCGGCGCTCGGCCGCCCGGTCACCCGCGGCGGCTCGCGTCTCAGCCTCAAGCCGGCAGGAGCACGGTCGCACCGACCGTACGGCGCGCCGCGAGCGCCGCATGCGCCTCGCGCGCATCGGCGAGCGCGACCCGCTGGCCGATGTGGGCGCGAACCTCGCCGGCCGCGACCCGCGCGAACAGGTCGGCGGCACGGCTCTTCAGTTCCTCGCGCGCCGCGATGTAGTCGAACAGCACCGGCCGGCAGGCGAACAACGAGCCGCCGGCGGCGAGATCGGCGAGCTTGAAGTCGGCGATCATGCCCGAGGACTGGCCGAAGTTCACGAACATGCCGCGGCGCTTCAGCGACTTGAGCGAGCCGCGCCAGGTGTCGTGGCCGACCGAATCGTAGACCACGTCGCAACCGGCGCCGCCGGTCAGCTCGGCGACCCGCGCCGCAAAATCCTCGCGACGATAATTGATCACCTGCGCGTAGCCGTTCTCGCGCGCGGTCGCCACCTTGTCATCCGAACCCACGGTGCCGATCGCGACCGCGCCGAGCGCCCGCAGCCACTGGCCGAGCAGAAGCCCTACGCCGCCCGCGGCGGCGTGCACCAGCACGTGCTGGCCGGCGCGCACCGGGAAACACGAGGTCACGAGGAACTGGACCGTGAGACCCTTCAGCATGAGACTGGCGGCCGTCTCGAACGACACCCCGTCCGGGATCTTCACGAGCCGGTCGGCCGGCACGACCCGGCGCTGCCGATACGCGCCAAGCGGCATCGTGTAGGCCACCCGGTCGCCGACCGCGAACTCGCTCACGCCGACCCCGATCTGCTCGACCACGCCGGCCGCCTCGCTCCCGGGCACCAGCGGCGTCGTCGGCCAGGGGTAGAGTCCGCTGCGGAAATAGGTATCGATGAAGTTCACGCCGATGGCCCGTTGGGCGATCAGCACCTCGCCTTTGCCCGGCGCACCCGCCTCGAGCGCGGTCCATTCGAGCACCTCGGGACCGCCCGGCGCGCGGGCGACGATACCCATGTCTTTTTGCTGATTCATGATGACCTCGCTGTCCTCGCCTTAGGTTGCGGCAGGGTCGCTGCGAACCGGCGGATCCGCGCGGCGGCCTCGCGCAGCACGCTCTCCTCGGCCGCGAAACACACCCGCACGAATCCACTCGTCTGCGGCCCGAACGCGCCACCGTCGAGCACCGAGACGCGCTCGGACTCGTACAGGCCGCGCATGAACTCGTAGCCGCTCAATCCCGTGCCGCGCACGTCGATCAGCATGAACATGCCCGCCTCGGGCACGCAGCAGGAGAGCCGCTGCGCACCCGCGAGTTCGGCGAGCAGGAAGTCGCGGCGGGCCGCGCAATAGTCGCGGATCCGTCCCTCCGCCTCGGCCGAGATGCCGAGTGCGACCGTGGCGGCCTCCTGCACGAATCCCGGCAGGCCGAACAGCATGCACATCACCAGCGCCTCGACGTGAACCGCGAATGGCCGCGGCCCGACGATCCAGCCGGCCCGCCAGCCGGTCATCGCATGCGATTTCGACAGACTGCCGATGGTCACGACCCGGTCCGGCATCCGCGTCGCGAGGCTCGGCACGCGTCCGCCGGGCGCGAGCCCCGCGTATACCTCGTCGGCGACGATCCACAGCGAGTGCCGCATCGCCAGATCGCCGATCACGTCCAGTTCGGCGGCGTGGGTGATCACTCCGGTGGGATTGCTCGGCGTGGCGAGGAACAGCGCTCGGGTACGCGGCGTGATCGCCGCGGCGAGCGCCTCGAGATCGATCCTGAAGCCGCGCGCGGGCGGTGCGGGCACGCGCACCATGCGTGCCCCGGAGACCTCGATGGTCGCCGGATAGGTCGGATACATCGGCTCGATGGCGATGATCTCATCGCCCGGCCCGGCCAGGCACAGCGAAGAGGCGAACAGCGCGTTCTGGGCGCCGGAGAGAGCGACGACCTGGTCCGCCGTCACCGCCTGACCGCTGCGGGCCGTGTGCAGGCGCGCGATCGCCTCGCGCAGCGGCAGCCGGCCGGTGGCCGGGGTGTAGTGCGTGTCGCCGGCGCGGATGCTCTCGATCGCCCGTTCGCGCACGACATCCGGCGTATCGAAATCCGGGTCGCCGACGCTCAGCAGGATCACGTCCTCGCCGCGCTCCTGCGCGCGCCGCGCCTCGTAATGCGTGACCCAGGCGTCGGCGCCCTCGCCCGCGATGCGCTCGACCAGTGCGGAAAACTTCATCATCGCGAACCTCTCGTCTTGCGTGCCGGTAAATCGACTTGCATACTCCCGCGATCGTATCGCGCCCACCGGCGCGAGGACAGCGAAGGCACTCCCATGTCGATCACGGTCGGGCGATACATCGTCGAAACGCTGGCGGCCAATGATATCGACACCGCGTTCGGAATTCCCGGGGTGCACACGCTCGAGCTGTACCGCGGCCTGGCCGGTTCCCGCATGCGCCACGTGCTCGTGCGCCACGAGCAGGGCGCCGGATTCGCGGCCGACGGTCACGCGCGCGCGAGCGGGCGGCCCGCCGCCGCGTTCGTGATCTCCGGACCCGGCCTCACCAATGCGCTGACCGCGGTCGGCCAGGCGTATTCGGATTCGGTGCCGATGCTGGTGGTGGCGAGCACGCCGGTGCGCGCCTCGCTCGGCAAGCAATGGGGCGTGCTGCATGAATTACGTGACCAGCAGGCCGTCGCCGCCCAGTTGTTTGGCGTCGCACGCACCGCGCACGACGACCTCGACGTGCGCGATCACCTGCGTGCCTGCCTCGCGTCCCTGCGCTGCGGCCGGCCCCGCCCCGCGTATCTCGGCGTACCGCTCGATCTGCTCGGCGAGAGCACCGGGCTGCGCCCGGAGCGGTTCTCCCTGGCGGCGCCGCCCGCGGCCGATGACGCCGCGATCGCCGAGGCGCTGCGCCTGCTGCAAGGCGCCTCGCGGCCGCTGATCATCGCTGGCGGCGGCGCGCGCGGCGCGGCGGCGGAGCTGCGCTCGCTGGTCGAGGCGCTCGATGCGCCGCTGGTGACCACCGCGGCCGGCAAGGGCGTCCTGCCCGAATCGCACCCCGCGAACCTCGGGGCCTCGCTGCCATATCCCGCGGTGATCGAGCTCGCCGCGGCGGCCGACGTCGTGCTCGCGGTCGGCACCGAACTCGGTGAGACCGACCTGTACGGATCGATGCAGCTGGCGCTGCGCGGCCGCATGATTCGCATCGACCTCGACCCGGCCAAGCTCGCCGACGCCTACGGCGCGGCCCTGCCGATCCTCGCCGATGCGCGCGGCGCGCTCGCGGCGATCGCCGCGGGACTGTCGCGCCGACGCGGCTGGTGCTCCGAGCATGGCGGCGCCGCGCCGGTGCGCGCATCGATCGAGTCGTCCTGGGGCGCCCCGGCCCGAACGTGGTCGGCGGCGCTCGCGGCGCTGCGCGCGGCGCTCCCCGCCGACGGCATCGTGGCGAGCGACATGACGCAGATCGCCTATCACGGCAACTACGCATTCCCGGTCGACCGCCCGGGCTGCTGGTTCCATCCGTCCGGCTACGGCACCCTGGGCTACGCGCTGCCCGCGGCGATCGGCGCGAAGATCGCCGAGCCCGAACGGGCGGTGCTGGCGCTCGCCGGGGACTACGGCCTGCAATTCACGCTGCCCGAGCTCATGACCGCCGCCGAAGCGCAGCTCGCGCTGCCGGTGGTCGTCTGGAACAACGCGGCGCTCGGCCAGATCCGCGACGACATGGTCGGCGCCGGCATCCCGCCGATCGGCGTGATCGCACGCAATCCCGATTTCCAGGCACTCGCCCGGGCCTGCGGCGTGCGCGCGACCCTCGCCGGCTCGTCCAGCGAGCTCACTGCCGCCGTACGCGCCGCGCTCGATGCCCAGGGACCCACTTTGATCGAAGTCACGCAGGCAGGATTCCATGCTTGAAAGAACCGCTCCCCTCGCGGCGCTCGCCGCGACGCTGCTCGCCACACCGGCGCTCGCGGCCCGCACCTTGCACCTGGTCGAGCACGCCGACACCGACCGCACGCTCGACCTCGGCCGCAAAGGGGACTCGCGCGGCGATCTGCTCACCTTCGCCAATCCGGTCTACGACGCCGCGAATCGCGCCCAGGTCGGCACCGACCAGGGCTTTTGCGTGCGCGTCGTGACCGGCGCGAGCTGGGAATGCTTCTGGACGCTGCGATTGAAGGACGGCCAGATCACGGTCGAGGGTCCGTTCCTCGACGCCGGCGATTCGACGCTCGCGGTGACCGGCGGCACCGGCGCCTACCTCGGCGCGCGCGGATCGATGCGCCTGCACGCGCGCGACGCCAAGGCGACCAGCTACGACTTCGTCTACCACCTGCTGTAGCCGCGCGATGAAGTTCGACGACCAACGCAGCGCGCTCTGCCGCGCCGACTTTCCCGCGTTGCGCGGATCGCATTGCGGCCATCCGCTCGCCTATCTCGACGGCCCCGGGGGAAGCCAGGTGCCTCGGGCGGTGATCGAGGCGATGGCGGAGTTCTACGCGACCTGCAACGTCAATACCGGCGGACAATACGCGCCGTCCCGCGAGGTCGACCGGCGACTGTGGGAAGCGCGCCGCTCGGTCGCGACCTTCCTCGGCGCCGCGGGCCCGGAGTGCATTTCCTTCGGTCAGAACATGACCACCCTGTGCTTCTCGCTCGCCCATGCGATCGGCCGCACGCTCGTACCCGGCGACGAGGTGCTGATCACCGAACTCGACCACGAGGCGAACCGCAGCCCGTGGCTGATGCTGAGGGAGCGCGGCGTCGTGGTGCGCGAAGTGCGCCTGCAGCCGAGCGGCGAGCTGGACCCGGCCGACATGGCCGGCAAGGTCACGGCGCGCACCCGCGTATTGGCGATCGGCGCGTCCTCCAACGCGCTCGGCACCGTCAACGACCTGGGTCTCGCGAGGCGGCTCAGCGCCGCGGTCGGCGCCTTGCTGGTGGTGGACGCCGTGCACTACGCACCGCATTTCGCGATCGACGTGAACGCGCTCGATACGGATTTCCTGCTCTGCTCGGCCTACAAGTTCTACGGCCCGCACGTCGGCATCCTCTACTCCCGGCCGGGCGCGCTCGAGCGCCTGCCGACCGACCGCCTGCTCGCCCAGCGCCCCGCGGCGCCATACCGGATCGAGACCGGTACGCTCAATCACGCCGCCATCGAGGGGGTGCGCGCGGCGATCGACTACCTCGCCGGCTTCGGCGCGGGTCCCGGTCTGCGCGAGCGGCTCGTCGATGCAATGGGCGCGATCGCCGACTACGAGCACGGACTCGCCAGCGACTACTACGAACGCGTCCGCGCCCTGCCGGGCGTGCGCGTCCACGGCCCCGGATTCGCGACGCCAAACCGCGCACCGACGGTGTCCATCACGCTGCGCGGCCAGACGCCCGCCCAGGCGGCGGCGGCGCTCGGCGAGCGGGGCTTGTGCGTCTGGGACGGCGATTTCTACGCGGTACGCGCCGTCGAGGTGCTGGGTCTGGCCTCCGCGGGAGGCTTGCTGCGCACCGGATTCTCGCTCTACAACACCCGCGAGGAAGTAGACCGGCTCATCGAGGGACTCGCGACACTCGCCGGCTGACCGCGGCGAGTTGAACTTGCCGCGGTCGCGCACATCTAAGCCTGTGCGACTGAACTGAATCGGATCCTCGAGGAACTTTCATGACCAAGATGACCCTCGCCGCCCTGGGGCTTGTGACCGCACTCGCGGCCTCGGTTCCCGCCTTCGCGGCGAACGACCCGACCGTGCAGCAGATCTATCGGGCGGCCGAGTCGGGCCAGCTCACCCAGGCTCAGTCGATGATCGAGCAGGTGCTGCGCGATCATCCGAACAGCGCCAAGGCGCATTACGTGGCCGCGGAACTGGCGGCGCGCGAGGGTCGACGCGCGAGCGCTCGCGCCGAGTTCGATCGGGCTCAGGCGCTCGCGCCGGGTCTGCCGTTCGCGAGCGCACGCTCGGTGCTCGAACTGAAGGGCGCACTCGGCCTCGCTCCCGGCATTGCGCGGCCCGCGCACCGCTTCCCCTGGGGCGGGGTGCTGCTGTTCGGCGGCATCATCGCGCTGGTGGCGATGCTGCTTCGCCGGCGCAGCGCCGCGACCGTCTATCCGGCCGGCGCGAACGGCGCCTATCCGGGCAGCCCGTACGCGGGGCCCTACGGGGGCGGCTACGGTCCGGGCGGTTTCGGCGGCGGCCCGGTCGTGGGTGGCGGGTCGATGAGCGGCGGTGGCATCGGCGGAGGAATGATGGGCGGACTCGCTTCGGGGCTCGCGCTCGGCGCGGGCGTGGTCGCCGGCGAGGAACTCGCGCACCGCTTTCTCGACCATGGCCAGGCGGGCGTCTCCTCGCCCTTCGCCGGTGACGGCTGGTCCGACCCGTCCTCGCTCAACGCCGATCTGGGCGGCGATGATTTCGGCATCAGCGGCGATCCCGGCTCCTGGGACGATGCCGGTGGCGATCTGGGCGGCGGCGACTGGAATTAGCCGGGACCGAATACCGGTGCCCGGCACCCTCCGGGCCGCCAGTAACCGTCCTCAGCCGACGATGATCCTCGGCGGATCGGCGAGACCCTCGACGATCAGCTGATTGACCCGGCGCACGAAGCCGGCCGGATCTTCGAGCTCGCCGCCCTCGGCGAGCAGAGCCTGTTCGAACAGCACCCGGGCGAGCGAGCCGAATGCCTCGGTATCCGCGGTGTCCTTGAGCCTCTGCACCAACGGGTGCTTCGGATTGATCTCGAGGATCGGCCGACCCGCGAACGGCGTGTCCTGCCCGGCCTGCTTGAGCATCCGGTTCATGCGCAGCGACAGGCCGAACTCCCCGGCGACCAGACAGGTCGGTGAATCCGTGAGGCGGGGCGACACGCGGGCGCTCTCGATGCTGCCCTCGAGCGCCTTGCCGAGCCGCTCGAGCGTCGCTTGGAACGCGGTCTCGGCCGCGACCGCCTCGGGTGTCTGGATCGCCGAGGTCACTTCGGCCGCGGCGCTCGCCGCGCTCACCAGAGACTTGCCCTCGTATTCATGCAGATGGTTCACGACCCATTCGTCGATGCGGTCGGTGAGCAGGAGCACCTCGATGCCCTTGGCGCGAAAGCCCTCCAGATGCGGGCTGCCGCGGGCCGCGGTCTCGGAGTCCGCGGTGAGGTAGTAGATCGCCTTCTGGTCGGCCGGCATGCGCCCGACGTAGTCGGCGAGCGAGATCCAGGCCGAGGCGCCGCCCTCGGCGGTCGAGCGCAGCCTGAGGAGCTTGGCGATCCGGGTCCGCTGCGCCGGATCCTCGATGATGCCCTCCTTCAGCACCGCGCCGAAGGTCTGGTAGAACTGCAGATAGCCCTCTGCATCGTTGCCGGCGAGTTCCTCGAGAAGATCCAGCGTGCGCTTGATCAGCGCGGCGCGAATCTTCTCGACGGTGCGGTTGTTCTGCAGCAGCTCGCGCGAGACGTTGAGCGGCAGGTCCGCCGAGTCCACCACGCCCCGCATGAACCGCAGCCACGGGGGCAGGAGCTCCGCGGCCTTGTCCATGATGAACACGCGCTTGACGTACAGCTGCACGCCCGCGCGGCGCTCGCGGTCGAACAGATCGTAGGGCGCGCTCTTCGGCAGGTAGAGGAGCGAGGTGTACTCGAGCGAACCCTCGACCTTGTTGTGCGCCCAGGCGCGCGCCTCGCCCTCCTCGTGGGTCAGATGCTTGTAGAAGCCCTGATAATCGCCGTCGGAGAGCTCACCCTTCGGGCGGGTCCAGAACGCCTTCGCCTGGTTGAGCGTCTCGGACTTGCCGTCGTACTCGAGCACGATCGGGATCGCGAGGTGATCGGAATAGCGGCGCACCAGCTGACGCAGTCGCTCCGGCTCGAGGAATTCCTTGTCCTCGTCGCGCAGATGGAGGATCACCTCGCTGCCGCGCTGCGTCTTCTCGCTGGCCGAGACCTCGTAGGTCCCGCCGCCGTCGGACTCCCAGCGCACCGCCTCGGCATCGGCACGTTTGCTCTGCACCGTGACCCGGTCGGCGACGATGAAGGCCGAATAGAAGCCGACGCCGAACTGACCGATCAGCTGGGCGTCGCGGGCCGCATCGCCCGAGAGAGTCTCGAGGAAGCGCCGCGTGCCCGATCGGGCAATCGTGCCGAGGTTCTCCACCGCCTCCTCGCGGCTCATGCCGATGCCGTTGTCGGCGATGGTCAGGGTGGCGGCGGCGGCATCCGGGATCAATCGGATCGTGAGCTCGTCGGTGCCGAGCAGTTCGGGCCGGGCGATGGCGGCGAAGCGCAGTTTCTCGCAGGCATCCGAGGCGTTCGACACCAGTTCGCGCAGGAAGATCTCCTTGTGCGAGTACAGCGAGTGGATCACGAGGCGCAGCACCTCGCGGGTCTCGGCCTGGAATTCCTTGTGTTCGGCTTGGGTGTCGATGCTCATGATCCTGCGGTTCTCGATCGATGCGCGGGCGAACGCGCCCGCGGGAGCGCGAGTGGGGTCGATTCGGCGACTTTCAAGGCCAATTCTGGCGCGGATCGAAGGAAAATTCTCGGCGCATGCGCTCGTAGGCCGCCTTCGCGGCCTCGTCGGTCGCCGGCGGCGTGACCAGCCGCAGTTCGACCAGCTGGTCCCCGGCCGGCTCGCCGGGCAAGCCGCGCCCCCGGAGCCGCAGCTTCTGGCCGGACTCGGCGCCGGCCGGGACCCGCACTTCGACCGTTCCGCCCAGGGTCGGCACCGCGACTTTCGCGCCGAGCGCGGCCTCCCAGGGCGCGACCGGCACCACGAGCTGCACGTCCCGCCCCTCGAGCGTGAATCGCGGATGCGGCCGCACGCGAATGCGCAAGACGACCGACGATCGCTGCCCGGCCCCGACGCGCAGAGCCTGGCCGTCCGTGACTCCGGCGGGAATGCGCACGTCGACCATCCGCTCCTCGCCGCCCGGCAGGCGAACTCGGCGTTGCGTGCCCGCGTAGGCCTCCTCGAGACTCAAGGACAATTCGCCGCCGTCTGCATCCGTTCGCGGACCCCGGCTCGAATGGCCGAACAGGGAGGAGAAGAAATCGCTGAACCCGTGGAGGTCCTCGAACCCATGTTGCGACGAGCCCGAGAATTCCCGACCCCAACCGGGCGGCGGACGGAACTGCTGGCCCGCGCGGTAATTGCGCCCGAGCTGATCGTACGCGGACCTCTTCTCCGCGTCCTTCAGCACTTCGTAGGCTTCCTGGACTTCCTTGAACTTCTCCTCGGCGTTCTTCTCCTTGCTGACGTCCGGATGGTACTTGCTCGCCAGGCGCCGGTAGGCCCGCTTGATCTCCGCAGCGCCCGCGTCGCGGCTGACGCCGAGGATCTGGTAATAGTCCCTGTATTGCATGCGACTCCCGAGTATCGGCCCTGCGGCACGAAAATCGCACCGCACCAATCATCCACCTCTCGGTCGCGGCGGGTTCCGCAGGCGGTCTGCGGAGGCGATGGCTTGAATTCCATCCCGTGCGACCCGAGGATCATGCTGCAACCCCGCCTAGATGTGGACGGTTTGGCGAGTTGAAAGACCCATGAAGCGCATCCTGCTGTTCGTCTTGACCAACCTCGCGGTCCTCGCGCTGCTCTCGATCGTGGTCTTCGTGATCGAGTCCGTGACCGGCGTGCGCCTCGGCGGCCCGGGCTACGGTGCGATGCTGGCCTTTGCCGCGATCTTCGGCTTCGGCGGCGCTCTGATCTCGCTCGCCATGTCCAAATGGATCGCGAAGCGGACGATGGGCGTCGTCGTGATCGAGACCCCGTCGACCGAAGCCGAGCACTGGCTGGTCGCGACCGTGGACCGGCTGGCCGCGGGCGCGCAGATCGGCCGTCCCGAGGTGGGCGTGTTCGAGTCCGAGGAGATGAACGCGTTCGCAACCGGCGCGCGCCGCGATGCGGCGCTGGTCGCCGTGAGTACCGGCCTGCTGCGCGGCATGAGCCGACCGCAGATCGAGGCGGTGCTCGGCCACGAGATCAGCCACGTCGCCAACGGCGATATGGTCACGCTCACGCTGCTGCAGGGCGTGCTCAACACCTTCGTGATCTTCCTGTCGCGGTTGATCGGCAATTTCGTCGACCGCGCCTTGCTGCGCAACGAACGCGACGGCGCGGGCCTCGGCTATTTCGTCACGACCATGGTCGCGCAGGTCGTGCTCGGCATCTTCGCGAGCCTGATCGTGGCGGCGTTCTCCCGCTATCGCGAATTCCGCGCCGACCGGGGCGGGGCGAGGCTCGCCGGACGCGAGCAGATGATCGGTGCGCTCGAGGCACTGAAGCGTTCGCACGGCGAACCCATGCCGAATCAGCTGCAGGCCTTTGGCATCAACTCCGGTCCGCCGGGTGCTCTGGCCGGGCTGTTCCAGTCTCATCCGCCGCTCGATGCGCGCATTGCCGCGCTGCGCGCCGGCTGAAGCGCAGCGCCGCCGCCATGAGTGAATCCCTTGCCGCCCCGAGCGCGGCCGGTCGCCTCGCGCGCCTCGGTCGCACCCTGGTACGGTGGTTCGACGCGCGCCCCCCGGTACTTGCGAACGCGGGCCCCTCGCACGACCGGCGCATCGACTGGCTGCGCGTTCTGCCCTTCCTCGCCCTGCACGCGGTGTGCCTCGCAATCTTCTGGGTGGGCGTCAGCCGCGTCGCGCTCGTCGTGGCCGCGGTGCTGTACGCGCTGCGGATGTTCGCGATCACCGGTTTCTACCACCGCTATTTCTCGCACCGCAGCTTCCGGACCTCGCGCGTCGCGCAGTTCCTGTTCGCCCTGATCGGTGCATCCGCCGTGCAGCGCGGGCCGATCTGGTGGGCCGCACACCACCGTCACCACCACCTGCACTCCGATCAGCCGGACGACGTGCACTCGCCGCTGCAGCACGGTTTCCTCTGGAGCCACATGGGCTGGTTCCTGTCGAACCGGCATTTCGCGGCCGACTACCGGCGCGTACCCGACCTGACCCGCTACCCGGAACTGCGAATGCTCGACCGCTTCGACATTGCGGTGCCGGTGCTGCTCGCGGTTGCCGTCTTCCTGCTCGGCGTGCTGCTGCACCGGATCGCGCCCGGACTCGGCACGAATGGCTGGCAGATGCTCGTCTGGGGATTCTTCGTCTCGACGGTCGCCGTGTATCACGGCACCTACACGATCAACTCCCTGGCCCACGTCTTCGGGCGCCAGCGCTACGCGACCGGCGACGGCAGCCGCAACAACGCCTTGCTCGCCCTGATCACGCTCGGCGAGGGCTGGCACAACAATCATCACCATTATCCGTCCTCGGCTCGCCAGGGATTCTTCTGGTGGGAGATCGACCTCACCTGGTACCTGCTGCGCCTGCTCGCCGCCCTCGGTCTGATCTGGGATCTGCGCACCGTGCCCGCACGAACGCGCGCGAGCGCGGGGCGGGCGGCGTGAGCGGTCGGCGGGTCGCGGTCGTCGGCGCCGGCATCGCCGGTCTTCTCGCCGCCCACCGCCTGAGCGGCAGCCACGAAGTCACCGTCTTCGAGGCCGAACCGCGCATCGGTGGCCACACGCACACGGTCGAGGTCGAGGCGGGCGGCGAGATCCATGCGGTGGACACCGGATTCATCGTCTTCAACGACTGGACCTATCCGAATTTCGTCGCCTTGCTGGCCGAGCTCGGCGTCGCCTCGCAGCCGAGCTCGATGAGTTTCTCGGTGCGCTGCGAACGCAGCGGACTCGAATACAACGGCACGAGTCTCGACGCGCTGTTCGCGCAGCGAAGCAATCTCCTGAGCCCCGGATTCCTCGGCATGGTCGCCGGCATCCTGCGCTTCAACCGGCGCGCACCCGAACTGCTGCGCTCGGCGGACCTCGACCTCACCCTCGGAGCCTATCTGGCGGCGGGCGGTTACTCCCGCCGCTTCGTCGAACACTACGTGGTGCCGATGGGCGCGGCGATCTGGTCGTCGAGACCGGCGGACGTGCTGGAATTCCCGGCGCGGTTCTTCGTCGAGTTCTTCGCCAACCACGGTTTCTTGAGCGTCGACGACCGCCCCGTCTGGCGCGTGGTGCGCGGTGGCTCCCGTGAGTACCTGCACGCGCTCACGGCGCCGTTCGCGGCGCGGATTCGTACCGCGACGCCCGTCGAGTCGTTGCTGCGGGAACGCGACGGGGTCGCCCTGAGGCTGCGCGACGGCTCGGTCGAGCGCTTCGACGCGTTGTTCCTCGCTTGCCACAGCGACCAGGCGCTGCGGCTGCTCGCCGACCCGAGCCCCGCCGAGCGCGAGGTCCTGGGCGCGATCGGCTACCAGGCCAACGAAGTGCTGCTGCACACCGACACGCGCCTGATGCCGCGCCGCCGCCGTGCCTGGGCGGCCTGGAACTACCACCTGCCGAAAGGCGGTTCGGACCGGGTCGCCGTGACCTACGACATGAACATCCTGCAGTCGCTGCGCGCACCGGTGGAATTCCTGGTGACGCTGAATCGCGCCGAGGCGGTCGATCCGGCAACGGTGCTCGGCCGATACCTGTACCACCATCCGGTCTACACGCGGGCGGCGGTCGCCGCTCAAGGCCGGCGCGCCGAGGTGAGCGGGCAGCGGCATACCTACTACTGCGGCGCGTATTGGGGCTACGGCTTCCACGAGGACGGAGTGAACAGCGCGCTTGCCGCGCTCGAGGAGTTCCGGCGCGCCGAGACCACGGGACAGGACGATGCACAGCCGCATCTACAGCGGGTGGGTTAGGCATCGGCGCGCGACGCCGACCGCGCACCGCTTCCGCTACCGCCTGTTCATGATGTATCTCGATCTCGCCGAGCTGCCCGCATTGTTCGATGGCGTGCCGTTGTGGTCGGCGCGCCGCCCCGCGCTCGCCTGGTTCCGCCGCGCCGACTACCTGGGTCCCGCCGATGTCCCGCTCGATGCCGCGGTCCGCGACCTGGTCGAGGCTCGGCTCGGCGCGCGCCCGCGCGGACCGATCCGCCTGCTCACGCATCTGCGCTATTTCGGTTATTGCATGAACCCGGTGAGCTTCTACTACTGTTTCGATCCGCAGGGGCGACGCGTCGAGACGATCGTCGCCGAGATCACCAACACGCCCTGGGGCGAACGCCATCAATACGTGCTGTCCGCCGCGCAGGGTCTGCGCTTTCGCTTCGCGAAACAGTTCCACGTTTCGCCGTTCATGCCGATGCAAATGCAATATGATTGGCGCTTCGGCGAACCCGGGGAGCGGCTGGCGGTCCATATGCGAAATTTCCGCGACGGCGCACCGGTATTCGATGCGACGCTCTCGCTCACCGCCGCGCCGGTCGGCACCGCCGGGCTGTTGCGCGCGCTCGCCCTCCAGCCCGCGATGACCGTGCGCGTGATCGCCGGTATCTACTGGCAGGCGCTGCGCCTGTGGCTCAAGCGCACCCCGTTCCACTCCCATCCGCGCACCGCGGAGCGCGGCGGGGAGCGACCCCGATGAAACCGAGCATCGTGCCAGCGGCCGCCGAAGCGATGCGCAATCACAGCGCGACGCCGATCGAGCGGCTCGCGAGGTCGGCGCTGGTGTCGCGGCTGCGTCGCCTCGAGCGCGGGCGCCTGCGCCTGATCGACGCCGAGGGGGAACTCGAGTTCGGCGAGCCCGACGCTCCGGCCGGTTACGTGGCAACGGTGCGCGTCGGGCATCCGCGGTTCTATGCCGACGCGCTGCTCGGCGGCAGTACCGGTGCCGGCGAGGCCTACATCAACGGCCTGTGGCGCTGCGACGATTTGACCGCGCTGGTGCGCCTGATGGTGGTGAATCGGACGCTGCTCGAGGGAGTCGACTCCGGCTGGTCCCGCCTCGGCGAACCACTGCGCAGATTCGCTCACTGGCTGAACCGCAACGACCGCGCCGGCAGCCGCCGCAACATCGCGGCGCACTACGATCTCGGCAACCGATTCTTCGAGCTGTTTCTCGATGAGACCATGGCCTATTCCTGCGGGATCTTCCCCCGCGCGGACGCGACGCTCGCCGAGGCCTCGATCGCCAAGTTCGACGCGGCCTGCAGCAAGCTCCGGCTCGGACCCGATACCCACCTGCTCGAGATCGGCACCGGCTGGGGAGGACTCGCGATCCACGCCGCGAGCCGGTACGGCTGCCGCGTGACCACGACCACCATCTCGCGTGAACAGCACGACCATGCGCGCGAGGCCATCGCCCGGGCCGGGCTTCAGGATCGCATCACCCTGCTATTCGAGGATTACCGCGACCTCCGCGGCCGGTTCGATGCGCTGGTGTCGATCGAGATGATCGAGGCGGTCGGACACCAGTACCTCGACACCTACCTCGGCAAGTGCTCGAGCCTCCTCGAGCCGCACGGCGCCATGCTGCTCCAGGCGATCACCATCCAGGACCAGCTCTATGCGTCGGCGCTGCGCTCCGTCGACTACATCAAGAGGTACATCTTCCCGGGCAGCTTCATCCCCTCGGTGAGCGCGATCGTCGATTCGCTGGCGCGCGCGACGGATCTGAAGCTCTTTCACCTCGAGGACATCGGTCCGCACTACGCGCGCACGCTTCGCGCCTGGCGCGAGCGGTTCCTGGCGAAATCCGCCGAGGTGCGCGCACTCGGCTACCCGGAGAGTTTCCTCAGGATGTGGGAGTTCTACCTGTGCTATTGCGAGGGCGGCTTCGAGGAACGTCAGCTCGGGGACGTACAGATGCTGCTCACCAAGCCGCGCTCGCGCCGGCCGAGCATCGCGACGGTGCATGCTGCGCGCGATTGAACCGCGCACGCTCGAGGCGCTGCGCGGGATCGTCGGCCCGTCGGGGTGGGTGCGGGGGGCCGAGGATGCCGCGCCGTATCTGCGGGATTTTCGCGGCCTGTATCGCGGCGCGAGCCCCCTGGTGCTGCTGCCCGCAATGGTCGAGGAGGTCGCGCGGATCCTGGCGATCTGCCACCAGGAGCGCATCGGCGTCGTGCCTCAGGGCGGCAATACCGGCTACTGCGGCGCGGCCACGCCCGACGAGAGCGGCCAGCAGATCGTGCTGGCGATGCGCCGCATGCACCGGGTGCGGGAGGTCGACGCGGCCGATCTGACCATGATCGTCGAGGCAGGCTGCACGCTCGCCGAAGCGCAGGCCGCGGCGCTCGCCTCCGACCGGCTGTTCCCGCTGTCGCTCGGCTCGGAGGGCAGCGCGCAGATCGGCGGCAATCTTTCCACCAACGCCGGCGGAACCGCGGTCCTGCGCTACGGCATGATGCGCGATCTGACGCTCGGCCTGGAGGTCGTGCTCGCCGACGGGCGCGTGCTGTCGGCGCTCAGGAAACTGCGCAAGGACAACACCGGCTACGATCTCAAGTCGCTGTTCATCGGCGCCGAAGGCACGCTCGGCGTGATCACCGCCGCCGCGCTCAAGCTCTTTCCCAGACCGCGCGATCCGGCCACCGCGCTGGTCGGCGTCGAGACTCCGGCCGCCGCCCTGGAACTGCTGCAACGCCTGCGCAATGCCTTCGGCGAGGAGATCTCGAGCTTCGAATTGATGCCGCGGCGGGCGGTCGAGCTCACCGTGCGCCACGTCGAAGGCGTGGCCGATCCGCTCGGCGAGCCCGCACCATGGTTCGTGCTGGTCGAGATCGGCGCGGCCGGCGAAGGCGCGAACGCGGCGAGCCGCCTGGTCGATGCGCTCGCGGCGGCCTCGGCGCCCGCAGGTCCGGTGACCGGGGCGTTGCTCGCCTCCTCGGCCGCGCAGGCCGCGGCGTTCTGGAAGTTGCGCGAATCGGTTCCCGAGGCCCAGCGGCGTCAGGGCGCGAGTCTCAAGCACGACCTGTCCGTACCGGTCTCCGAGGTGCCGCGGCTGATCGAGCTGGGCAGCGCCTTGATCGAGCGTCTCGCGCCGGAAGGAGAGACGATCGCCTACGGCCACGTCGGCGACGGCAATCTGCATTTCAATGCGAGTCTGCGCAGTGGCGCCGACCCGGCGGCGTTCCTCGCGCGCCAGGAGTCGCTGCAGACCGCCATGTTCGATCTGGTCGGGCGTCTCGGCGGCTCCTTCAGCGCCGAACACGGCATCGGCCGGCTCAAGGTCGGCGAGCTCGAGCGGCGCACCGACCCCGTGGAGCTCGATCTGATGCGGGCCGTCAAGGCGGCCTTCGATCCGCACGGGATCATGAATCCGGGCAAGGTGCTGCGATGAGTCGGCGTGCGCGCGGGCTGTCCCTGCCTCTGCAGACCGCGCGTCTGCGCTTACGCGATTTCACGACCGAGGATCTCGATGCCGTGCTCGCGTATTCGTCCGATCCGCGCGTGACCCGCTATCTCTTCTTCGGGCCGCGCGACCGGCAGAGCAGCGCCGAGTACCTGGAGGCGATGATCGAGGCGCAACGCGAACGCCCGCGGGTCCGCTTCGAGCTCGCGGTCGAGCAGGCCGACACCGCCGATCTGATCGGCGCCTGCGACCTCTCGATGATCGAGCGCGGCGTGTTCGATCTCGGCTACATGCTCGGCGCGGCATACTGGGGCCGCGGCTATGCGACCGAGATCGCCCGCGCGCTCGCCGAGGCCGCCTTCCGCGACCTCGGCGCGGAACGGGTGATCTCGACCGTGGACGTGAACAACCGCGGCTCGATCCACGTGCTCGAGAAGATCGGCATGCGCTGGGAGGCGGTGTTCCGCAAGCACCGGCGCGCGAAGAACCGCTGGTGGGACTGCCATCTGTACGTGCTGCCGCGGGAGATCTGGGAGTCGGAGCGCCTGCTGAGCACGCCGGGCTGAGGCGGCGCGGCCATCAGGTACCGTCCGTATCGGACGATCCGCGCTGCCTCGATTCGCGCTCCCTCAATTCTCTTTCGCGCCGCCCGGCGCGCTCGATCACGTCGGGTCCCGGCATGCCGGTGCGCGCACTCGCGCGCAGCGTCAGGATCCCTCCGACCAGCGCGCCGACCGCGAGCAGGATCGCGATCAGTGCGCGCATCAACGCGACATCGGTCGAATCAGGCCTTCCTGGCAGGTGCTCGCCACGAGCCGTCCGTCGGTCGAGAAGATCTTGCCACGCGCAAATCCGCGCGCCCCCGAGGCACTCGGACTGTCGGTGGCGTACAGGAGCCACTCGTCGACGCGCACCGGGCGATGGAACCACATCGCGTGATCGATGCTCGCCATCACCAGCCGACCCTGCGCGAACGAATAGCCATGCGGCATGATCGAGGTCTCGAGCAGGTTGTAGTCCGAGACGTAGGCGAGCAGGCAGCGGTGCAGGCCTTCGTCGTCGGGAAGGCGGTCGATCGCCCGGAACCAGATATGGCGCAGCGGCGTCGCCTTCGGCGGATCGAGGAAATTGGGCGGCTCGACCGGCCGGAACTCGAACGGCCGCTTGAGTTCGAACTGACGCCGGATCGCGGGCGACATCGCCGGCAGCAGGTCGCGGTAATACGCCTCGGCGCTCGGCAAGCTCTCGGGAGCAGGCACCGGCGGCATCGCACTCTGGTGATCGAGACCGGATTCCGGCGACTGAAACGAGGCCGACAGGTTGAAGATCTGCTCGCCGTGCTGGATCGCGACGACGCGCCGCGTCGCGAAGTGGTTGCCGTCGCGGGCGCGATCGACCTCGTAGACGATCGGTGCGTTGAAGTCGCCGCGACGCAGGAAATAGGCATGCAGCGAGTGCACGATCCGGCCCGCATCGACGGTCGCGGTGGCCGCGACCAGCGCCTGGCCGAGCACCTGGCCGCCGAAGACCTGCGGACTGCCGATGTCTCGGCTCTGACCTCGGAACAGGTCGAGCTCGAGCCGCTCGAGCGTGATGACCTTCAGCAGGTCCTCGAGCAGCCGGTCCATGGGCGGCTCAGCCGGCCGTCTCGGCGCCATCGACGCCGAGCCGTTTCTGCATGATCGGGCTGGTGGTGGTGTACTGCAGGAACTGGCGCTTGTCCGGATTGAGGTGATGCTGGACCGCGAACGCGGCGAGCGCCGCCTCGTGGAATCCCGAGAGGATCAGCTTCTTCTTGCCCGGATAGGTATTGATGTCGCCGATCGCGAATATTCCGGGCACGCTGGTCTGGAATTTCTCGGTGTCGACCTTCAGCGCCTTCTTGTCGAGCTCGAGCCCCCATTCGGCGATCGGCCCGAGTTTCGGGTGCAACCCGAAGAAGGCGAGGAGCCGTTCGGCGCCGACCGTGACCGAAGAGCCGTCCGTGGTCTGCACCTCGACGGATTCGAGCTGCGTGCCGCGGCTGTGCTGCGCGACCACATTGCCTTCGAGAAAGCGCATCCGGCCCGCGGCAACCAGCTCGCGCATGCGTGCGACCGTCGACGGCGCGGCGCGGAACTCGGCGCGGCGATGCACGAGCACGAGGCTGCGGGCGTGTTCGCACAGAGCGACGGTCCAGTCGAGCGCCGAGTCGCCGCCGCCGCAGATCACCAGCTCCTTGCCATGAAAGTCGGATGCGTTCTTGACCCGGTAGAACACGCTGTGACCCTCGAGCGCGTCGATCCCCGGCGCGGCGAGGCGGCGCGGCTGGAATGACCCGACGCCACCGGCGATCACCACGGTGCGTGTGAGGAAACAGGTGCCGAGCGCCGTCGTCAGACGGAATCGGCCGTCCGCCCGTGGCTCGAGACCGGTGACTTCCTGGCCGAGGTGGAAGCTCGCGTTGAAGGGTTTGATCTGCTGCATCAGCCGGTCAATGAGCTCCTGGGCGCCGCAGACCGGCAAGGCGGGGATGTCG
>JAGWPY010000014.1 GCA_028870275.1 Gammaproteobacteria bacterium
GACGACGCACAGGCCTATCAGGCCGCGTTCGATCTCTTGAAGAAGAACCAGTACGACGAGGCGATCGCCGCGTTCAAGCGTTTCCTCGCCGACCATCCGCAGAGCGAGTACGCCGACAACGCCCAATATTGGCTCGGCGAAACCTACTATGTGAACCGTGACTTCGACCGGGCGCTCGCGGCCTTTCGCGCGGTGGTCGACGTCTATGGCCAGTCGCGCAAGCTCCCGGACTCGATGCTGAAGATCGGCTATTGCGAGTACGAGCTGAAGCACGATGCGGCGGCGAAGCGCGAGCTGCGGGCGGTGGTCGCGAAGTTTCCGGACACCACCGTGGCCCGGCTCGCGAGCCAGCGTCTGCAGAAAATGCGGGCGGAGGGTCGTTGACCCCATCTTCCGCGCCTGCGTTGGAACGCGGAGCCAGCGGCGCCGATCGCCGGCTCGCGCGGCTGCGGATCAACGAGATCTTCCACTCGCTGCAGGGCGAGGCCGACGCCGTCGGCCATCGGACCGTGTTCGTGCGGCTCACCGGCTGTCCACTGCGCTGCCGTTATTGCGACACCGAGTATGCGTTCCACGCCGGCGAATGGCTGGAGCTCGAGGCGATCCTCGAGCGCGTCGGCAGCTATGCAGCGACCCACGTCTGCGTGACCGGCGGTGAGCCGCTCGCGCAGCCGAACTGCCTCGGCCTGCTCACGCGCCTCTGCGACGCCGGCTATCAGGTATCTCTGGAGACCAGCGGGGCGCTGGACGTCTCGGCGGTCGATCCGCGCGTCGACCGGGTGATCGACGTCAAGACGCCGGAATCGGGCGAGAGCGAGCGCAACCGCCTGGAGAATCTTGCGCAACTGGTCGGCCGCGATCAGCTGAAATTCGTCATCGGCTCGCGCGCCGATTACGACTGGAGCGTCGCCTTCCTGACCGAGCACGCGCTGGTCGGGCGATGCCGGATCCTGTTCTCGCCGAGCCACGGCCGTCTCGATCCCGCGCACCTTGCCCAGTGGATCCTCGACGACCGGCTGCCGGTGCGTTTCCAGCTGCAGCTCCACAAGATCCTGTGGGGCGACGTCCCGGGCCGTTAGCGATGCCGCGCGCGATCGTGCTGCTCTCGGGCGGCCTCGACTCGGCGACGGTGCTCGCGATCGCGCGGTCGCGGGGTTTCGAGTGCCATGCGCTCAGCGTGCACTACGGCCAGCGTCACGGCGCCGAGCTCGAGGCGGCGGCGCGCGTCGCCGCGACGCTCGGCGCGAGCGAGCATCGTCTCATGGGCGTGGACCTCGCCGGTATCGGTGGCTCCGCGCTCACCGACGCTTCGATCCCGGTGCCGACCGAGCCCAGCTCCGGGATTCCCGTGACCTACGTGCCGGCGCGCAACACGCTGCTGCTGTCGCTCGCGCTCGCATTCGCGGAGGTGCGCGGTGCCGAGCGGATCTTCGTCGGCGTGAACGCGGTCGACTATTCGGGTTATCCGGACTGCCGGCCGGAATTCATCGCCGCATTCGAACGGCTCGCCAAGGTGGCGACCAAGGCGGGGGTGGAGGGTGCGCACATCGCGATCGATGCCCCGCTGATCCGCATGACCAAGGCCGAGATCATCTCGACGGGCCTCTCGCTCGGGGTCGATTTCGCGCTGACGGTGTCCTGTTATCAGGCCGATCCGCTCGGACGGGCCTGCGGCGAATGCGACGCCTGCCGGATCCGCGCCCAGGGCTTTGCGGCCGCCGGAGCGGCCGATCCGACCCGCTACCGGTCGCGTGCATGATCGCGCCTTGCGGCCCGCAGAACCGCCGCAGGTGAACCGGCGGCGAAGTTCCGCTATATTAGCGCGCCCCGGCCGGGACGGTAGCTCAGTTGGTAGAGCAAGGCCCTTTTAAGGCTTTGGTCCTGGGTTCGAGTCCCAGCCGTCCCACCACCTCTTTCGTTCCTCGCTGTTGCCGTGCGGCGACGCCTGCCGGCGGCGCGCGGCGATCCGCTATCATTTTGTTTTCGAGTCACTGAGACAGGAGCTGCCATGAAGAGACCACAATCGCTTCGCTGGACGACGGCGGCCGCTGCACTGCTCCTCGGGCTTGGCATCGCGCAGTCGCGGGCGGCCACCACCGTGCATCCGACCTCGCAGCAGACCTACAGCGACGACGAGGTCGTCGACCAGGCTTCGAAATTCTTCAGCACCGGCGCCAAGGATCTGTCCCAGGTGCTGCGCAAGGTGCTCAAGGAAAAGGGCGATCCGGTGGCGATCATTCGCGGCGAGGAGGCGGGCGGCGCGCTCGCGATCGGCGTGCGTTATGGTCACGGCGAGCTTCTCTTCAAGGGTGCGCCGGTCCGCAAGGTCTACTGGCAGGGACCGTCGATCGGCTTCGATGTCGGAGCGAACGCGGTCAAGACCTTCATCCTGGTCTATGGACTGCCCGACGCCTCGCATCTGTTCGAGCGGTTCCCGGGCGTCGACGGCAGTCTCTATTTCGTCGGGGGCTTCGGCGTGAACTATCTGCAGCGCGGCTCGATCACGCTCGCGCCGGTGCGTTTCGGCGTCGGCTGGCGCCAGGGGATCGCGCTCAACTATCTGCACTTCTCCGAGACCAAGCGCATCAATCCGTTCTAGAGTTCACGCGGCACGAGGGCGCGGACCGGTCGGTCCGGCCGCGCCCCCGAACTCCGGGCTCAGTTGCTCGCAGGGCTTCCCTCGACCTGGATCTGCAGCCGGACCTGCATGTTGAAGCCGTAGGCCTTGCCGAAGCTCACGCCGTAGTCGGCGCGGTTGAACGTGGCTTTCGCGTCGGCTCCGCACACCTCGTGCTTGAACATGGCGATGTACTTACACTCGAAGGAATCGATGTGCAGCGTCAGCGGCCGCGACACGCCATGCAGCGTGAACGTGCCGCGTGCCTCGGTCGGCACGTCTCCCTTCCACTTGGTGAGCTCGCCGACGTAAGTCGCGGTCGGATACTTGGCGACGTCGAAGATCTCCGGCGAGCGGGCGTGCTCGTCGAGTTTCGCGAGGCCGAAGTCGATCGAGCCGACGTCCACCGTGACGTCGATATGGCCGGTCTTCGCCGCCCGGTCGAGCACGACCTTGCCGCTGGTCTTGGTGAACTTGCCGCGCCAGACCGACAGGCCGCCCATGTGGTCGGCGGAGAAACTCGGATAGGTATGCATCGGGTCGAGCACGTAGGTGACGGGCTTGGCGGTGGCGCTGGCGGCGGCCAGTGCGGCGATGCTGATCAATGCGACGGACTTCATCGATGGACTCCTTGAAGGTGGGGGGAGCGGGATCGGACCGTGGTTCAGAGGTCGGCGGCCGGTATAATCCGCCCGGGCGGATGATAGCCGAGTCCGCGTGAAATTGAGTGTCTCTCGCCACGCACAGGAGCCGGATCGTGGAACTGATCGAAGCCATCATGTCGCGGACCTCGGCCGCGCGTCTGCGCGAGCCGGGACCGAGCGCGGCGCACCTCGAGGTCATGCTCGCCGCGGCGGATCGCGCCCCGGACCACGGGCGCCTGAAGCCCTGGCGGGTGCAGGTGCTCGACCAGGCGGCCAGAAATCGTCTCGGCGAGGCCGCTCTCGCGGCGCGTCGTCGCCGCGATCCGCAAGCCCCGGAGGACGCGCTGCGGATGGAGCGGGAAAAATACCTGCGATCGCCCTGTCTCGTCGTGGTTGGCTGCGTGATTCGTCGTGACCAGCCCAAAGTGCCTGAAGTCGAGCAACTGCTCGCGGCGGGGGCCGCCGTACAGAATCTGTGCCTCGCCGCGCATGCGCTCGGTTATGGTGCGATGTGGAAGACCGGGCCGGCGGCCTACGAACCCGAGGTCAAGCAGGCTGTCGGGCTCGCACCGCAGGATCACCTGGTCGCGATCCTGCACCTCGGTACGCGCGACCACTGAGCCGCCCGCGGACCCGTACTAGAGCCGGCGCAACCTCTGCGCCGAGATCGACACGGTCTTCACCAGCGCCCAGACGTCGCGGCC
>JAGWPY010000015.1 GCA_028870275.1 Gammaproteobacteria bacterium
GCATGGCCATCCGCGAGCGACCGGCCGCCCTGACCGGCGCAGGCGCCTGCGGCCCAGACCCCGTCGGGTAGGGAACCCGGCAGGTGCGCGCCGGCTGCGGCGTCGTAGCGAGGCCGCACGCCGGTGTGTGCGGTGAGGTGCACGGTCGGCGCCCATCCGCCCGACATGCCGATCACCCGGCAGGGGATCCGTTCGTCGTTCCGCGCGCCCTCGCGGCGCAGCTCGGCGCCGCGCAGCGAGCGGCCGCCGAGCGCGCGCACCAGACGGGTCGCCAGACGCACCTCGATGCGTTGCGCCCGCGCCGCCGCGAGCAGCGGCTCGGCCACCACGGCGCGCTCGTCGGCCAGCACCACGGATGTGCCGGCCGCGGCCAGATCGACGGCCGCACGCCAGGCCGAGTCGTTGTTGGTTGCGATCAGCGCCGGCGCGCCGAAATCGATCGCATGCCGGTTCAGGTAGGAACGCAGCGCATCGGCGAGCAGGACCCCGGGCCGGTCGTTGTCGCCGAAGACGAGTGGTCGTTCGATCGCACCGGTCGCATGCACGATGCAGCGCGCGCGCACGGTGATCAGGGTCTCGCGCGCCTCGCCCCGGTCCGGATCCGGCCGGGCCTGCTCGTGGCGCTCGATCAGGGCGACGGTCGCGCCGTCGTAGACGCCGAACGCGGTGGTGCGCGTTTGAATCTCGACGTTGTGCAGGTCCGCGAGGTCGGCGACGAGTTGCCCGCGCAGCATCTCCTCGGGCGAGTCGACCGGCGCGCGCAACAGACTGCCGCCGAGCAGGAAGTCCTGCTCGACGAGCAGCACCCGCGCGCCGGCGCGACCGGCGGCCCGCGCCGCCGCGAGCCCCGCGGGCCCCGAGCCGATCACCAGCACATCGACGTGCGCGTCGCGTGTCTCGTAGCGATCGGGGTCGGGTGCGTGTGTCGCCCGTCCGAGCCCCGCCGCACGACGGATGAACGGCTCGTAGAACATCCACGAGCCGCGCCGCGGACCCATGAAGGTCTTGTAGTAGAACCCCGCACCGAGGAGCGGAGCGAGGGCGCCGAGCAGCGCCTTGGCATCGTACTCGACCGAGGGCCAGCCGTTCTGGCGCTCGCAGACCAGGCCCTCGTGCAGCTCGATCATCGTCGCCGGCAGGTTCGGCGTACGGCGCGCGCCCTCGCCGATCGTGAGCAGGCCGTTCGGTTCCTCCGCTCCGGCCGACAGGAGTCCGCGCGGGCGATGATATTTGAAGCTGCGGCCGAGCAGCTGCACGCCGTTGGCAAGCAGGGCCGAGGCGAGCGTGTCCCCCGCGAATCCACCGAGCGTGCGTCCCTCCAGCCGAAAACCGAGCGGCCGCGCACGCTCGACCCGACCTCCCGTGGCGCGACGGGCGCTCATCGCGGCTCTCCGTCGCGCGCGAGCCAGGAGCGGCCGACCGCGTTGGTCGCGGTGTCGCGCTCGAGCACGATCCACTGGCGGCAGCCCTGCACGTGCTGCCAGTACTCGCGATGCGCACCCAGCGGATTGTCGAACTCGAACACGTAGGCGTACCAGGCGTCGCGGTCGCCAGAACCGTGCGCGGGTCGCGTCTTGGTCGCGTCGCCCCCATACCGATACTCGGTGTAGTCGCGCTCGCCGCAGTGGGGACAGGTGATCCTCAGCATCGGTTCACTGCCGGTAGGTCTTCAGCCCGAGGCCGTACTCGTCGTAGCCGTTGGCCTCGCGCAGCCGATCGAGCGACAGATGGCGGATCAGGGGATGCTCCTCGTCGTGGGCGATCGTATGAGCGAGGCACCAGCCGGTCGCCGGGGTCGCCTTGAACCCCTGGTAGCACCAGCCCGCGTTCAGGTACAGGTTGCGAAGCGGCGCGCGGCCGATGAACGGGCTGCCGTCCGGCGTCATGTCCTGGATCCCGGCCCAGTGGCGCAGGATCCGCAGCCTCGACATCGCCGGAATCAGCGCGACCGCGCACTCGGCGACGGTGCGCGCCTTGGCGAGCTGGCCGCGCTGGGTATAGGAATTGAAACCGTCGATGTGTCCGCCGAACACCATGCCGCCGCGATCCGACTGGGAAATGTAGAAGAGCTCGGCGCCGAACGAGACGACGTGATCCAGGAACGGTTTGATCGGCTCGGTCACGAAGGCCTGCAGGAGGTGGCTCTCGACCGGCAGGCGCAGCCCCACCATCGCCGCGAGCCGCGAGGAGTGCCCGGCCACGCAGATCGCGGTGCGCCCGGCGAGGATCCTGCCGCGATTCGTCTCGACGCCGACCACCGCATCGCCTTCGCGCAGGATCGCGCCGACCTCGCAGTTCTCGATGATGTCGACGCCGAGCCGGTCGGCGGCGCGCGCGTAGCCCCAGACGACCGCGTCATGTCGGGCGGTGCCGGCCCGCGGCTGAAACAGGCCGCCATAGATCGGAAAGCGGCAACTCGCCGAGTAATCGAGGAACGGCAGCAGCCGGCCCACCTCGGCGCGGTCCATGAGCTGCGCATCGATGCCGTTCAACCGCATGATGTTGCCCTTGCGGGCGAGTACGTCGAACTGGCCGGGTCCGTGCGCGAGCACCAGCTGCCCCCGCTGCGAGAGCATCACGTTGTAATTGAGCTCGTGCGAGAGCCCTTCCCAGAGTTTCAGCGAATGCTCGAAGAACTGGGTGTTGCCGTCCAGCTGGTAGTTCGACCTCACCAGCGTGGTGTTGCGACCGGCGTTGCCCGAGCCGATGTAGCTGCGCTCGAGCACCGCGACGCGGCGAATGCCGTGCCGCCCGGCGAGGTAATACGCGGTCGCGAGACCGTGTCCGCCGCCGCCGATCACGATCACGTCGTAGGCGGCGCGCGGCTCGGCGGCACGCCAGGCACGCGACCACCGCGCCGCGGTGAGCGCGCGGCGCGCCAGCGAGAGCGCGGAATAGCGGGACAGGAATCTCATGTCACGGCTGGATCTGGAGTTCCTCGGCTGGCGCCGCGGCCCCGGGGCGAGCCGGATCCGAAGCGCGAGCCGCATCTTATCAAGCGGTCGCGAATCCCGAATCGCGAAAAATTCCGGGCGGGCTCAGAAAATCTGAAGCCGCGCATGCGCGCCATGGTTGTGCCGGCGGCGGCCTGGCGGCATGCTAGACCTCGCCCGCGACGGGTGCCGCGACCGGCGGTTCGCCGGTGGCCGCCGCTCGGCCGCGCAAAAAGTGAGCCCGATGTCCGCATTCCAGCGCGAAATCCTCGTCCGGTTCGGTCATTGCGATGCGGCCGGATGGGTGTTCTATCCACGCTATTTCGAGATGATCAGCGATTTCGTCGAGGATTGGTTCGAGGACGGGCTCGAGGCGAGCGCGCCGGGCCTGTTCCACCACAAGCAGCTGCTCACCCCGTCGGTCCACTTCATGGTGGATTTTCCGCGACCTACCCGCTACGGCGACCGCCTGACGTTCAAGCTGTGGACGGTGAAGGTCGGCCGGACCTCCTGCGAGGTGCGCATCGAGGCCTCGTTTCACGGCGAAGTACGGATGCAGGTGCGCCAGGTGCTGGTGTTCATCCGCGCGGCCGACGGTCGGCCGGTCGCGATACCGCCGGAGATCGTCGGCCGCATGAAGCGTTTCCAACTGGAGCCGAGCGAACGGCCGCCCGCCGGATCCGTCGAGCGCAAGAAGCCGGCGCGGCGATGAGCGCGCCTCGGGATAGGGTGGATCCCGCGCCGCGCTCAGGCCGCGAACCGTCCGAGCGGCTCGACTGGAGAACGCGGCTGATCCGCGCGGGCGCCGGTGCGCCGGGGACGTTCCGCTCGCTCGCGCCGCCGATCCATCGCGGCTCGACGGTGCTGTTCGAGAATTTCGCATCGGTCGCCGACGACTGGCGGCCGTCGTCCGGCTATGCTTACGGCCTGTACGGCACCCCCACGACCCGCGAGCTCGGCGCGCGGCTCGCCGATCTCGAGGGTGCCCGGCACACCTTCGTCACGCCGAGCGGTCAGGCGGCGATCGCCCTGGTCTATCTTGCCTATGCCCGCAGCGGCGCCCACGTGTTGCTGCCCCAGAATGCCTACGGCTCGGGCGCCGAACTCGCCCAGGATTTGTTGAGCGGACTCGGCATCCGCGTCGAGACCTACGCTGCGGGCATCGGCGCGGGCATCGCCGCGGCGATCCGCGAGGATACCGCCCTCGTCTGGTGCGAGAGCCCGGGCTCGGTGACCATGGAGATCGAGGACGTGCCGGCCATCGTGCGCGCCGCGCACGCGCGCGGCGTGCCGGTCGCGATCGACAACACCTATTCGGCCGGAGTGCTGTTCGATGCGTTCGCGCACGGCGTGGATGTCAGCATCCAGGCGCTCACCAAGTTCGTCGGCGGCCATTCCGACCTGCTGCTCGGCTCGGTCTCGGTCGCCGATGCAGCCGGCTTCGAGCGGGTTGGCCGCGCCTTCGCCCAGCTCGGTCTGAACGCCTCGCCCGATGACTGTGCGCTCGCGCTGCGCGGATTGCAGACCCTGGCGGTGCGCCTCGAGGCGCTCGAGCGCAACGCACTCGAGGTGGCGCGCTGGTTGCGCGCCCGACCCGAAGTCGAGCAGGTGCTGCATCCGGCCCTGCCGGAGTGTCCCGGGCACGAGATCTGGAAGCGCGACTTCGGTGGGTCCTCGAGCGTGTTCTCGATCGTGCTGCGGCCCGAATGGTCGCCAGAGCGGATCGCGCGCTGGCTCGATGCGTTGCGACTCTTCGGCATCGGCTTCAGCTGGGGCGGGACTGCGAGCCTCGCCATGGCCTATCCGCGACTGACCCGCCTCGACGGGGGCCGCGGGCCGCGCCTGGTGCGGCTCAACGTCGGTCTGGAGGCGCCGGTCGATCTTCTCGCCGATCTCGCCCAGGCATTTCAGGCCGCGTAGCGCTCGCGCAGATAGTCGCCGAACGCGGCCAGCGCATCGGCGAGCCGCGCGCGGCCGTAGCCCACGCGGAAGCGATCGGTCGGCGTCGGCGTCAGCGCGGATCGATAGATGCCGGCGGGCAGGATCAGCACACCGGCTTTCTCGACCAGATCGTCGGCGAACGCGTCGACCGTACCCGGGCCCCGATAGCGCGGATAGGCAATGCACCCCCCGTCCGGCCGATACCACTCGAACAGCGCGGGGAATTCGCCGAAGAACCGCTCGATGCGCGCGAGGTTATCGCGCAACAGCGCATTGTTGCGGGCGATGATGCGTTCGCGGTGGGCGAGCGCGATGCAGGCGAGCGCCTCGCTCGGCGCCGAATTGCAGATCGAGAGATAATGCTTGAGACGTTCCATGCGCGACAGCGCCGCGCGGTCGCGCAGCGCGATCCAACCGATCCGCAGTCCGGGCAGGCCGTAGGCCTTGGACAGCACGTTCAGCGACACGCCGCGCTCGTAGAGGTCGGCCACCTGCGGGAGCTGGCGCTGCGGGTTCGGCCCGAGCGGTCGATAGACCTCGTCGCTGAGCAGCCACAGGCCGTGTGCGCGACAGAGCTCGATCAGCGAAGTCAGCGTCTCCGGCGGGATGATCGTGCCGGTCGGATTGTGCGGAAAATTGATCGACACCAGCCGGGTGTTCGGGCGGATCGCAGCGGCGATGCGCCCTGGATCGAGCGCCCAGTTCTGCTCGGGGTCGAGCGCGACGCCGCTCACCTCGCAGATCGACAGGGGAACGGTCTCCGCAGCCTGATAGTTCGGCGTCACCACGATCGCATGGTCGCCGCGATCCAGGAGCGCATGTGCGGCGACGAACAGGCCTTCCTCGGCGCCGGCGAAGCACAGCACGTCCTCGGCGTCGCAGCGCTCGTAGGTCGAGGCGATCAGGGTCCGCAGCCGTGGCGAGCCGAAGGTCTCGGTGTAACCCAGCCACTGCGCGTCGAACGCGGCCGCCGCCTCAGCGCCACCCATGTCCAACAGCTCGCGCAGCGTCCAGCTCTCGGCGTCCGAGGCGCTCAGATGGTGCTTCGCCTTGAATTCCCAGCGGGAAAAGTATGTCTCGAGCCGGAAGTCCTCGCCCACCAGCATGCTCACGTCCCTCGAATCGACCCGAAGTCCTCGCCCGGCGCCAGACTAAGGCAAATTCCCGGTCGGTGCGCGGCGACTTGAGTGCGGGCCGCAGTATCGTGCACGATGACCACCATCGCGATCCTCCGGAGCGTCTCGAGATGGAAACGGCTCTGCCCGTGCTGTGCATTCCCGGTCTCGGCTGCTCGCCGCGCCTCTATGCGGAGCAGGTGCCGCTGCTCTGGAGCCGCGGTCCGGTGACCATCGCGCAGCATACGGCCAGCGATCGCATGGACGCGCTCGCGAGCGCAATCCTCGCCGAGGCCCCACCGCGGTTCGCCCTGGTCGGACTGTCGATGGGCGGGTATCTCGGCTTCGAGATCCTGCGGCAGGCGCCCGAGCGGGTCGCGCGGCTCGCGCTGCTCGACACCAGCGCGCGACCGGATACGCCCGAGCAATCGGCCAGCCGCCGCGCACAGATCGAGCTCGCCGGATCGAGACCGATGCGCGAACTTGCCGACGCGCTGTTCCCAAGGCTCGTCCACCGTTCGAGGCACGGCGACGAACGGCTGCGCGCGCTGTTTTGGCAGATGGCGGAGGAAACCGGTGCGGCGGCCTACGTGCGCCAACAGACCGCGATCATGCACCGGCGCGACTCGCGGCCGCTGCTCGCCTCGATCCGCTGTCCGACGCTGGTGCTGGTCGGTGACGGCGACGAACTGACGCCCCCGGCGATCGCCGAGGAGATCGCCGCAGCGATTCCGCGGGCACGTCTCGTTGTGGTGCCGGAGTGCGGCCACGCTTCGACGCTCGAACGCCCGGCGGAGGTCGGCGAGGCGCTCATGCAGTGGCTCGCGGCCTGAGCGGACACGCGCAGCACGGAGGGTTCGATGCGCTGGCAAGGCAATCGGGAGAGCGATAACGTCGAGGACCGGCGCGACGAGGGCGGCGGTGACGCCAGCGGCGGCGGCATCGGCCTGCCGCACATCGGTGTCGGCGGACTCGTGCTGGTGCTGCTCGGCAGCTGGTTCTTTCACGTCAATCCGCTCACCGTGCTCGGCCTGCTCGGTCAGGGCGCCGCGCCGGCCGCGGTCGCGCCGTCGAGCGCGCATGCGCCGCCGGCCGACGACGTCACCGCGAATTTCGTGCGCACGATCCTGGCGAGCACCGAGGACGTCTGGGCAGAGGTGTTTCGCGAGCATGGCCGCACGTACGTCGACCCGAAGCTCGTGCTCTATCGCGGCGAGATTCGCACCGGTTGCGGGCTCGGTCAGGCGGCACAGGGACCGTTCTACTGCCCGGCGGACCGCAAGGTCTACATCGATCTCGGCTTCTACGACGTGCTGCGCAACCAGCTGGGCTCACCCGGGGATTTCGCCGAGGCCTACGTGATCGCGCATGAGGTCGGTCATCACGTGCAGAACCTGCTCGGCCTCTCCACGAAGGTCGAAGCGCTGCGCGCGCGCGAGGACGAGGCGCAGGCGAATGCGACTTCGGTGCGGGTCGAACTGCAGGCCGATTGCTATGCGGGCGTCTGGGCGAAGCGCGCCGATGCCGAGCGGCACTGGCTCGATCAGGGCGATATCGCCTCGGCCCTGAACGCTGCCTCGCACATCGGCGACGATGCGTTGCAAAGGGCGGCGGGTCGGCGGGTGGTGCCGGAGACCTTCACGCATGGCAGCAGCGCCGAGCGGGTCGGCTGGTTCGAGCGCGGCCTCGCGCGCGGCCGGCCCGAGGACTGCAACACGTTCCGCGATCCGGATCCGCTTCCGCGCGAGGGCTGATGTCCGCGGGGAATCGCCCGGCGCGGAAGAGTTTTCGTCGAATCAGTGGCCAGGGAGGTGCCATCATGTCGAACACGTCGATCAGGTCATGGAATGGGTGGATCGGATCCGGCGCGATCAAGGCGTTCGCGCTGGTCCTGCCGATGCTCTGGGCCGCGCCCGCTCGGGCGGATCTATATAGCGCGAGCCAGGCCTACGAAAAGAAGGACTACGTCACCGCGTTCCGCGAATTCAAGGAACTCGCCGAGATGGGTCAGCCCA
>JAGWPY010000128.1 GCA_028870275.1 Gammaproteobacteria bacterium
CCGCCGGTACGCTCTCGGCGGCGGCGCTGGCCGCGCTGCCGCGGGCCGGATTCTGGGTGCGGATCGCCGCGCTGCTGATCGACGCGATCCTGATCGGAGTGTTGAGCTTTGGCCATCTGGAGCTGCTGTTGCTGGCCGCTTACGGCGCGCTGATGTGGAAACTGCGCGGATCCACGGTCGGCGGGATCGTGTTCCATCTGCGGGTCGCGCGCATCGACGGCCGGGAGATCGACTGGCCGACCGCGGTCGTGCGGGCGCTCGGCTGTTTTCTGTCGCTGGCGGTCGCCGGTCTCGGATTCATCTGGATCGCCGTGGACCCGGAGAAGCAGGCCTGGCACGACAAGATCGCGGGTACCATCGTCGTTCGTCAGCCCGCCGCGCCCTCGCTGGTCTGAAGCGGAGCGCTCCGGACGCCGGGGCTGCGATATCATGGCGTTTTGAGCGGACGGTGCACGGCGATGCAGGCAGGCTACAAACTCTACGGCCGACCGGGCTCGGGCTCGCTCGCGGTACAGGTCGCGCTCGAGGAGGTCGGCGCACCGTACGAGCGCATATGGGTCGGCAGCGAACCGCAGGACCTCGCCGCACTGCGCGCACTGAGTCCGACGGGCAAGGTGCCGGTGCTCGTTCTGCCCGATGGCCGCGCGATGTTCGAGTCGGGGGCGATGCTGATCCATCTCGCGCTGGCGCATCCGCAGGCCGCAATGGCGCCTCCGCCGGGCGGTTCGGATCACGCGCAGTTCCTGCAGTGGATCGTGTTCCTGTCGGCGAACGTCTACGAGACGGTGCTGCGCATCTATTACTCGGATCGGTACGCCGATGGGGCCGACGCGGCGGCGATCCGCGAGCGCGCCTGCCTGGCATTGCGCGAACATCTCTCGATCATCTGTGCGCGACTCGACCCTTATGTGCTCGGCGCGCGCTATTCGCTCGCCGATGCCTACCTGTACATGCTCTCCTCCTGGGATCCGGCGGGCACGGACGACCTGCACCGGGACCTTCCCCGGCTCGGCGCGCACGCGAAGCTGCTCGGCGCGCGCCCGGCGTTCGTCAGAGCCTCGGCCGACCACGCCCAGTAAGCCGGGCCGCGCGTGCCGATCGAAAGGCTGTTCGCGACTCCGGTCTACGCGGCGACGCTCGCGCGCCGCGGCGTTGGCGAGTTGAACGCGCAGTTGTTGCGCGAATGCCGGCAGTTGCGCGCCGACGATCCGGCGGGGAGGCGCTGGTCGGCCGCCAATTACCCGGGTGGCTACACCTCGTACGGCACGGCGAACAAGATGCACCGGGCATCGCCGACCTTCGGTCGGCTCGAGACGCTGCTGCGCCCGCACCTCGGCACGTTCCTGCGCGCACTGCAGTTCGACCTGGCCGGCCGGCGTCTCGAAATGACCGACTGCTGGGTGAATCTGATGCCTCACCGGGTCGCGCACGGCTCGCATCTGCATCCGCTCTCGACCATCAGCGGCACCTATTACGTGCAGGCCCCGGCAGGCTGCGCGGCGCTCAAATTCGAGGATCCCAGGCTCGAGAGGATGATGGCGGCGCCGCCGCGCCGGGCCCGTGCGCCGCGCGCGCAGCGCCCCTGGGTCAGCGTCCCGGCGCGCGCGGGGCAGGTGGTGCTGTTCGAGAGCTGGCTCCGCCACGAAGTGCCGGCCAACCCGCTGCGCAGTGAACGGGTCAGCGTCAGCTTCAACTACGCCTGGTTCTAAGAGCCCGGTCCGGGGCGCCATTGTGGAGCCCCCGCCACCCAGGCATAGTGGCTTTGCGTCAATTCGTCCGGGGAGATCGCATGTCGGAGACCGCCACGCCTTCGCGCCGCGGCCGCGAGGCGCGCAAGCAGCGCGCCAGCGCGCGCGCCAGCAAGTTTCCATACATCCGCCGACGGCTGGCGCCGGTGGAGCTGTTCACGGCCGAGGCTCTCGAAGTCATCGAGCACAATGCCGAGACTGTGCTCGAGGAGATCGGCATCGAATTTCGGCGGGATCCGGAGTCCTTGCGACTGTGGCGCGAGGCCGGCGCCGACGTGCAGGGCGAGCGCGTGCACGTGCCGCGTGGGCTCGCGCGCCGGCTGATCGCGACGGCGCCGCGCGAATTCACGCTGCACGCGCGCAATCCGCAGCGCAACGTGCGATTCGGCGGCGATGCGACGGTATTCTCGCCGGTCGGCGGGCCGCCCTTCGTCTACGATCTGGACGGCGGGCGCCGTTACGGGACGCTCGCGGACCTGGTGAACTTCATCAAGCTCGCGCAGGTCGCGCCGGCGATCCACTTCTCCGGCGGTTGCATGTGCGAGCCCATGGAGATCCCGCCCAACAAGCGGCACCTGGACGTGCAGTACGCGTTCTTCCGTCACAGCGACCAGGGCTGCGAGGCGACGCCGGAGACGCCCGGCCATGCTCGCGACGCGATCGAGATCGCCCGCCGGCTGTTCGGCGAGCAGTTCCTCGACGCCCATCCGGTCGTGCTCGGCAACATCAACTCGAACTCGCCGCTGGTGTTCGACGGCCGCATGCTCGGCTCGCTGCGGGCCTTCGCGGCCGCCAACCAGGGCACGATCATCGTGCCGGCGGTGCTCGCCGGAGCGATGGGGCCGGTCACGGTCGCCGGCTGCATGGCCGAGATCCTCGCCGAGACCATGGCCGGTCTCGCGCTCACGCAACTGGTGCGCCCCGGCGCCCCGGTGATCCTCGGATCCTTCGTCGGTGCGATCTCGATGCGCACCGGAGCGCCGACCTTCGGTACGCCGGAGGCCACGCAGATGATCTTCGCAACCGCACAGCTCGCGCGGCGGCTCGGCGTGCCCTGCCGCAGCGGCGGTTCACTGTGCTCGGCGAAGGTCGCCGACGCCCAGGCGGGTTACGAGAGCGCCAATACCCTGTTGCCGACCGTGCTCGCGGGCGTGAACCTCGTGACCCACGCCGCCGGATGGCTGGAGGGCGGTCTGGTGGCCGGCTATGAGAAGTTCGTGATGGACGCCGACCAGCTCGCGATGATGCAGATGCTCACTCAGGGCATGGACCTCTCCGAGCGCGGCCAGGCGCTCGATGCGTTGCGCGAGGTCGGGCCGGGCAATCACTTCCTGGGATGCGGACATACCCAGGCGAATTTCGAGTCGGCGTTCTACCAGTCGAGCATCGCCGACTACGCCTCGTACGAGCAATGGAGCCAGGAAGGGCGCCTGACCGCGGAACAACGCGCCAACCTCGTCTGGAAGCGCATGCTGGCGGACTACCAGGACCCCGGGATCGACCCGGCGGGCGACGAGGCGATGCTGGATTACATCGCCGCGCGCCGCGCCGTGCTCAGCGACGCGATCGAGGAGGAGTGAGGACGGCGTCGGGGAACTGCGCGCCCGGTGCGCGGTTCTAAGGTGTCATCCAGGGTCAGGACGACGGTGGAGGAGGCGAAGATGCGTTACTTTGCACAGATAGGGGCCACGTTGCTTGGTCTGGCGGTGTCGGTGGCGGCGGCCGCAGCACCGCAGCCGAAGGCGGTCGAGGCGGTCTGGAAGAAGCACGAACTGAACTTCAGCTTCGTCGGGTTCACCACGCACTATTCCTGCGAAGGCCTCGAGGAGAAGCTCGACCTGCTGCTCGCGAGCGCAGCGGCGAGGCCGGATGCCAAGGTGGTCGCGAGCTGCATGGCGCCGATGGGCGGGCCTGAGCCCATTTCGACCGCGCGGGTGACCTTCCATGCGCTGGTGCCGAGCGAGGCGGGCGCGTCGCCCGGGGCGGGAGCGCCGGTCGCGGCGCAGTGGAGGACGGTGCACCTGCGCGCTCATTCGCCCGATGACCTCGGCGAGGGTGACTGCGAGCTCGTCGAGCAGTTCGCGCGGCGGTTGCTGCCTCTGTTCACCGTGCGCCACGTCGTCGACCACATGTCCTGCGTGCCGCACCAGCTGCAGATCGGCGGCGTCGACCTCTCGTTCGAGGTGCTGGCGCCGCTGCCGAAGCCGGCCGTGAACACGCGTGGCCGGGCGGATCGCTAGCGGACGCGGGCGATCCAGGTCGCGTACGGCGGCAGGAGGAGATTGCGGGCCGAGCGCGCATCGCGCAGGTCCGGGGCGTTGGTGAGCAGCGTGCGTACCGCCGGCGACGAGACGGAGCCGAGCCGCAGCGAGATCCTGCGCGGCTGCGCCGAGCAGTTCATCGCCACGACGACCGCCCCGCGACCGCTGCCCCGCCGATAGACGAGCACGTTCGGGTCGGCGCGGTTCAGCATGGTGAGCCCGCCCGTGCGCAGGGCCGGCTCCCGCCGGCGCAGGGACAGCAGGCCGCGGTACCACGAGAGCTGCGAATCCGGATCGGCCGATTCGCTCTGCACGTTGACGCTGCGATAGTCGCCGGCCACCGGCAGCCAGGTCGCCGGATCGGTGCTGAATCCGGCCTGAGGGCCCGCAGTCCATTGCATCGGCGTTCGTTCGCCGTCGCGGCCTTTGTATTTCGGCCAACCGCGCAAGCCCACCGGATCGCGCACGTCGGCCCGATGCGCGGGCACCGTGGTGCGCATGCCGATCTCCTCGCCGTAGTACAACAGGGCGCTCGCCCGCGTCGTGAGCAGCATCGCGCCGAGCAGCTCGTTGATCATCGGATCGTGCACGCCGTCGCCGTAGCGGTCGATCGAGCGCGGATTGTCGTGATTGTCGAACACGAACAAGGGCTCAGAACCGTGCAGCCCCGTTTCCGCGGCTTCGATGCGGCGGCGAAAAGCCGCGGCGTCGAGGTGATCGTGATCGCCGTGGAAGCCGAAACGCATGTCCATCGGCAGCTGCAGCTCGTCGTGGCGCGCGCCGCCGTACCAGCGGTCCAGGTCGCGTACGTCGGGCAGGTAGGTCTCGCCGATCAGTACGCGCTCGCCCGGATAGGCGTCGACCATCCGGCGCAATCGCCGCATCAGCGCGTGGTCCTCCGGCAGGTCGTTGGTGCGTGCGCGGTCGAGAATCGGATCGCCGAGCGCGCTCACGCCGCCCAGGGCCTTTTCATCGCGTAACCGCGCGTCCTCGAACAACTGCGGTACCGCGTCGAGGCGGAATCCAGCGACGCCGCGATCGAGCCAGAAGCGCATCGCGTCGAACATCGCGTGCCGAACCGCGGGGTTGCGCCAGTTCAGATCGGGTTGTTGCCGATAGAAGGCGTGATAGTAGAACTGGTGGACCGCTGGAACCCACTGCCAGGCCGATCCGCCGAATATGGAAACCCAGTTGTTCGGCGGCACGCGGCCATCGTGCGCGTCGGGCCCGGAGCCGGGCTTCCCGTCGCTCCAGACGTACCAGTCGTGCTTCGGATCGGTGCGGGAGCGCGCCGCCGCGACGAACCAGGGGTGCTGGTCCGAGGTGTGGTTGAGCACCATGTCGAGGAGCACGCGTATGTGGTGCCGTTTCGCGGCCGAGATCAGTCCTTCGAGGTCGCCGAGCGTGCCATAGAGCGGATCGACCGCATCGTAGTCGGAGATGTCGTAGCCGAAATCGACTTCAGGGGACGGATAGATCGGCGTGATCCAGATCGCGTCGATTCCCAGCCGCTGCAGGTATCCGAGCCGGGAACGGATGCCGTTCAGGTCGCCGACGCCGTCGCCATTCGAGTCCTGGAACGAGCGCGGATAGATCTCGTAGATGACGGCGCCGCGCCACCACGGGACCGAGGAGGCGCGGTCGGCGGCTTTGGCCATGCCGGACGGGATCGCCAGCGAGAGTGGGGCGGCGAGCGCCAGTGCGCACAGACCGCGCGCGACCGAGTGCGGCAGCCGGCCGAGGGTCGTTCGGGAAGCTCTGAACATCGGTCGACTCCCAACAGTGATGGCGCATCGTAGCGCGAGCGTCGCGGGTTCGCAGCTGGCCCGGGTATCGGACCCTCGGGATCCGGGGGTCTGGCGACGACCGGCTTGCGGTGCTACCGTCGCGACGGCGACCCACGCAGCAACTCCCGAGGTGACGGCCATGACCTTAGACCTTCGGACCCGAAACCCGATCCAGCCGCTGCTGGTGCTCGCCTGCTGGCTCGGCGGGCTGGCGATGCCGTGTGCGGCCGCCGGCTTCGCCTACGTCGGCAACCAGTCGAGCGGCAACGTCTCGGTGATCGACACGAATACCGACTCGGTGGTGCGCACCGTGCCCGAAACGGGGCGGATCGGCGCGAAGATCCAGGCCGTGGTCGCCGACCGCGGCGAGCGCCATCTGTTCGTGGTCGACGCGATGGGCAACGATCTGGTGGAAATCGACGCTCTGTCGGGCAAGGTGCTGAAGCGCATTCCGGTCGGGCGCGCCCCCGAGGGCGCCTCTCTGTCTCCGTCCGGACGCACGATCGCGGTCTGCGTCGAGGAGGACAACACGGTCGCGCTGGTCGACGTCGCCAGCGGCCGCGTCGAGCACGTGATCCACACGCTCGGCCGCAATCCCGAGCATTGCGCGTTCAGCAGCGACGGCCGGTGGATGATGACCGGCAACGAGAATTCGGGCGACGTGGATCTGATCGACCTGGCGAGCGACCGATCGGTGGCCCGCATCCCCACGGCGGGTCATCCCCGCGGCGTCGCCTGGCTGCCGGGACGCAGGCTTGCCTACGTCGCGCAGGAGAGTGCCAACGGTGTGAACGTGGTCGATGCGGCGAAGCGGCGCGTGCTTGCGTTCCTTCCCACGGCGCTGCGTGCCGCCGGAGCGATCGCCTCGCCGGATGGCAAGACGGTGTTCGTGAGCAACGGCGGAGCCGGCAGCGTCTCGGCGATCGACACCGCGAGCGAGCGCGTGGTGGCGACCATCCCGGTCGGCAAGCGCCCCTGGAACATGGCGATCACCCGGGACGGCGCGAAGCTCTATGTCGCGAACGGACGCTCCAATTCGGTATCGGTGATCGATGCGCGCCGGTTCGTGCTGCTGAAGACCATTCCGGTCGGCGGCCTGCCCTGGGGCGTGAACATTCCCTAGGTTGCCGCGGCGGGTCCGCGCAAGCATCGGCGCGGCGTCGCTTCACCGATGGCGCACCTCGCTCATCGCACTGTCACAGTTAGGGCACAGTGACTGTTGCGGCGCACGATCCGCGCCGCTGGACCGATTCATAAGTCATTGATTCGTGGCTCAACCGCCGCCGCGACCCGTGCTCGCGGGGGCCATGTTCCGGCTGGCATAGGTGTTGCTACATAGACGGACGAGCGGTCTTGCAGGTCGAGGCCGCGTACGCCCCGCCCGCACAATCAGAATCGACAGGGCATGCGTTGCGATTGAGGCGAGCTTCGCTACCTGAATTAGGAAGGAGAATCCAGATGAAAGGGATCAAGTCACGATTCCAGTTCAAGCCGTTCCTCGCCGGTCTCGCACTGGTCGCTCTATGCGGTGCTGCGATAGCTGCGGGAACGGACAGCGAGGAGTTCCAACGGTTCAAGGATCCGAACCAGTGGGGCGCTCCGGCCGGCAACCTCAATCAGACGCGCTACAGCGCGCTGAAGCAGATCAATACCCAGAACGTCAAGAAACTGCAGATGATCTGGTCGCAGTCGAGCGGCACGCTGCGCGGCCACGAGGGTCAACCGCTGTTCATCAACGATGTCGGCGGCAAGCCGATGCTGTTCATGGAAAGTGGCTGGCCCAACATCGTGCAAGGGCTCGATCTCAGCGACCCCGACCACCCTGTTCAGGTCTGGAGCTACACGAAGACCAGCGGCCGCGACCAGTCCGCCGTGCCGCGGGCCTGTTGCGATACCGTCAACCGCGGCATGTCCTATGCGGACGGCAAACTGGTCTTCGGTACGCTCGATGGCTACCTGATCGCGCTCGACGCGGCGACCGGCAAGGAGGACTGGGTCGTCAAACATGCCTACCCGGCAAAGGGCCAGACGATCACATCGGCGCCAATCATCGCCCACAACAAGGTCATCATCGGCTTTGGTGGTGACGAGTTCGCGGCGCGCGGGCACGTGACGGCTTACAACCTCGCCGACGGCTCGAAGGTGTGGGAGTGCTACTCGAACGGCACCGACAAGGACGTGTGCATGACGCCGGAGACCAACAAGGATCATCCGGAATACGGCACCTATGGCCATGACATCGGCATCAACACCTATCCCGGCGACGAATGGAAGCGCGGCGGCGGGTCGGTCTGGGGCTGGATGGCCTACGATCCGGACCTGCACATGATCTACTACGGCACCGGCAATCCGGGGCTATGGTCGCCGAGCTACCGCTGCAAGCCGCCGATCACCCAGGAGCACTGCAATGACGGCGGGTCCGACAACAAGTGGTCGATGAGCATCTTCGCGCGCAACGTCGATACGGGCGAAGCGAAGTGGATCTACCAGATGACGCCGTTCGACCAGTGGGACTACGACGGCGTCAACGAAGTGGTCCTCGTCAACATGAAAGTCGACGGCAAGATGCGCAAGACGCTGGTGCACTTCGACCGCAACGGTTTCGCCTATGTGTTGGATCGTACCGACGGCACCTTGCTGCGGGCCCACAAGTACGTGACCGTCAATTGGGCGGAGAAGATCGACATGAAGACCGGCCGTCCGGTCAAGGTCTACGCGCACTCGCCGCTGAAGGTCGGCGACAACACGCAGGCCTGCCCCTCGGCGATGGGCGGCAAGGACCAGCAGCCGGTCGCGGTCGATCCGGCGCATCCGGCCGATTTCTACGTGCCGACGAACAACTGGTGCATGGAGGACGAGCCCCAGGAGCGCTCCTCGATGCAGCAGGGCATCGTCTACGTGTTCGCGAACGTCTTCATGTATCCGGAGAAACCGGGTGTGACCGGCCGGTTCAAGAAATTCAACGTGCTGACCGGCAAGACCGAGTGGGATATCCCGGACCAGTATCCGAACTGGGGCGGGGCGCTCGTGACCGGGGGCGGGCTCGCGTTCTACGGCAGTCTCGGCGGCGACTTCCGCGCAGTCGACCGGGCGACCGGGCGGGTGCTGTGGTCGCGCAAGCTCGGCTCTGGAATCATAGGCAACCCGATCGCCTACGAGGTCAAGGGGCACGAGTACATCTCGATCTGGTCCGGCATCGGCGGCTGGATCGGCCTGCCGGTCACGGCCGGCCTGGATCTGAACGACAAGTTCGGAGCCATCGGCGCCACCGCGATGACCAAGGCGGCGGGACTGAACCACATTCCGCAGGGCGGCATGCTGTATACGTTCAGAGTCGTGAACGACTGAAGGCCGATCGATCGAGGCATGCCCGGTGCCGGAAGGAACCGGGCATTGCCTTGTCGATGGTCAGTCACGCGGCGCGACCGCGCCGCATGTCTCATGATTCCCGCCATTCGCTCTCGCCGGCGGTTACCAGCGCCGCCGCCTTTGCTAACATCGGGCGATCGCGAATGGTCGACGGAGGTCCGGTATGAACGGCAAATTCCGCCTCGAGACCCGATTGGCCGCCGCGGCGGCGATTCTCCTCGCCTCGCTCGGCGTCGCCCGTGCGTCCTCGCTCGACTCGCTGACCGTCTGTGCCGATCCCGGAAACATGCCGCTGTCGAACGACAAGGGACAGGGCTTCGAGAACAAGATCGCCGAGGTGCTCGGCAAGGCGCTCGGCACCGGCGTCAGCTATTACTGGCGTCCCTCGATCGAGCGCGGCCTGATGCGCACGACGCTCAGCGCCGGCAACTGCGACGTCTGGATGGACATGACCAGCGATACCGAGGGCGCGCAGATCCTGCGTCCGCTCTACCGTTCGACGTTCGTGTTCGTCTATCGCAAGGACAAGGGCATTCACATCGGCAATTTCGACGATCCGCAGCTTAAGAAGCTGCGCATCGGTGTGTACCAGATCTCGGCGATGCGCGAGGTGCTGCTCGATCACGGCGTCGTCGCCAACACCGTGGTCCACTATCTCAGTCACGACGCGGATCTCGTCAAGACCGATCAGCCTTCGTACCAGGTGAGGGAGGTGATCGACGGCGATCTCGACGTCGCCGGCGTATGGGGGCCGATGGCGGGCTACTACGCCAAGATCGAGCACGCGCCGATCGTGCTGCAGCCCGTCAACCTGATGGAGGACCAGGTGCCGCTGGAATTCGATATGTCGCTCGCGGTGCCCAAGGGTCGGCCCGACATCGAGGCGGCGATCGACAAGGCACTGGTCGACAACCGCGACGAAATCCGCAAGATCCTGGTCGACTACGGCGTGCCGTTGGTCAAATGCGGCGAGTGCCTCATCTCGGGAGACCTTCCCTCGCATGGTCCCTACCATCCGGTTCACGAGCCGGAGATGACGCCACGGATGATCGCCGAGCTCAAGCGCAAGCGCATGGCCGAGCTCAAGCAGTGGCTCGCCCAGGGGGCTGACCCGGATCGGGAGCTGCAGAACGCCATCACGGCCGACGATCTCGACAGGGTGCGCTACCTGATCAAGGTCGGCGCGCACGTCGACAAGCGCGACGGCGACGGCTATACGCCGCTGATCAACGCCACCCGATTCGGCTTCACGGACATTGCGGCGTATTTGGTCGCGCACAAGGCCGACGTCGATCAACGCGATGCGGACGGCTGGACCGCGCTGCTGTATGCGGCCTGGGACGACGACGCGAGGGCGATCCGCTTTCTGATCGCGCACGGCGCCCACCTGGACGCAGCGGATGCCGACGGCCGAACGCCGCTCGCGGTCGCCGCGCAGAACGCCAAGCCGAAGGCTCTCGCGGCCCTGGTCGTGGCGGGTGCGAACGTCAACGCGCCGATCGCCAAGGGCGGGTATACGCCGCTGATGCTCGCCTCGATATCGGGATCCCCGGAACTCGTCCGTACTCTGCTGCGGCATGGAGCGAACGTGAACGCGGTAAACCCAGGAGGCGTGAGCGCGCTAATGATCGCCGCCGCCAACAACCATCCGGAGCTGGTCGAGATCCTCCTCAAGGCGGGTGCGGACCTGAATGCGCACAGCAGTGACGGGCGCACCGCGATCAGCATTGCGAGGGCGCAAAACAACGACGCGGTGCTCAAGGTGCTCGAGGTCGCCGCCCGCGGAAGATCAGGCCGAGATGGCTGACCGGCGCGTCCGCGGCGATCGAACGCCGCGCATGCCGGCGATTTCGATGGCCGCCCGTCCAGGGTTTGATGCAGAGGTTGAAGGAGACAGCCAGTGATGCGACGAGTTTCGATGATGATCGCTGCCGCGGCGCTTGCGAGCGCGTGTACCGTGACGAATCAGGGGGGTGCGCCGGCCCCGGCGGCGGCGTCCTCCGCGACGCCTGCCGCGAAGGCGGCGGCCGTGCCCGCCGCAGCCGCGGCGAGCGCAGGCGGGACCATCGACTACAGCAAGATCACGCCGGTGCAGCTGGTCGAGGAAACGCCCAAGGGCAAGCTGCACAATCCCTACAAGGACAGCGATGCCAGCATCGTCGCGCAGGGGCGGGAAAAATTCCTTTCCTACGGATGCAGCGGTTGCCACGGTGGTGGCGGCGGCGGCGGCATGTGCCCGCCGTTGATCAACGACGTCTGGGTGTATGGTGGCGATGACGACACGATCTTTCGCCTGGTGACCCTGGGCAGCGTCGAACTGCAGAAGCGCGGCTACACGCGCACCGGCATGGAGAACGTGGTCGGACCGATGCCTCCGTTCGGCGGCATCATCAAGAACGCCGACGATCTCTGGAAGATATTCGCGTTCGTGCGTTCGAAATACGACGGCGATCCGGCCTACAAATACGGAGGGCCGCCCGGACAATAGGCTCCGACGCGGCCTGGCAGGCCCATGCTGCAACGCATATTGCGCCGGTCCCCGAAAGGGCACAGGCTGCGGTCAGCTTAAGAACGACGCGGGGATGTTGCGGGCCGATGGAAGCGGGCCGCAGCCGGACGAGCGGCGCCGATCGGCGCGAACATGGACGACGGAACACCTTCGAAGGTGAACTCGTGACGGACCGTAGTCTTGCAGCCAGTCATGCGTCGCGGATCGTCCGCGTCGTCGAGAGCGGGATCCAACCCGCCGGCATCGAGGCGCACGTGATGCGCTCCTGGCACCGTTGCCTGCGCGAGTACGGCATCGAGCCGGCCGGGCCGCGCCGAAATCTCATCATCGATCCGCAGGCGCTTCGCGAACGACAGCAGGGCATGGGCGAACTCCTGCCGATCGCCCGCGCAGAGATGGAGAGCCTGTACGAACAGATCGCGGGTTCGAGCTTCGCGGTGATCCTCTCCGATACCCTGGGCGCGGTGCTGAGCACCATCACCGATCCGGCGCTGCAGCGCGAATTCCGTCAAGCCGGCCTCTCGGTCGGCGCTCTCTGGGACGAACGCAACGAAGGCACGAACGGCATCGGCACCTGTCTCGCCGAAGGCATGCCGGTCACGGTGCATCGTGAGGAACATTTTCGCGGCTACAATCTGAGTCTGTCCTGCTCCGCCGCGCCGATCCTCGACCCGCATGGCACGGTAATAGCGGTGCTCGACGCCTCCACCGCCAACTCGAACGACAGCCGCCTGATCCAGAGGCATACGATGGCGCTGGTGAACATGTCGGCGAGCCTGATCTCGCGTTGGAATTTCATCCACGAGTTCGATCATGCGTGGATCCTGCGCTTTCACAGCCGCGCCGAATTCGTCGGTTTGCTCCACGAAGCGCTGGTCGCGATCGACGGCACCGGCCGGATACTCGCCATCAATGAAAGCGCTCTGCTGCAACTCGGTTGCGCCTCGCGGGCGATGGTCGTCGGCCAGCCGATCGGGCGGTTCTTCCAGTTCGATTTCGCGACGCTCGAGCAGCGCGCCCACTCCGATCCGAGCGCGATCTGGCCGGTGCGCGACCTCGCGCACGGCAGGCGCTTCTTCGCCATCGTACGAGCGCCGCTGCGGCCCGGAAGCGACGGCCTGCTGGCAGCGCCGTTCGCGCCGGCTGCGGCCTCTGCCGAAGTCGAGGTGCGCCGCGCGAAGGGCGACGCGCACGTCGGCGAGGACCCGGTAATGCACCGGAACATGTCGTTCGCCCGCCAGCTGTTCGCCAAGCAGGTACCGATCCTTCTGCAGGGCGCGACCGGGACCGGCAAGGAGGCGTTCGCGAAGTCCCTGCATTGCGGATGCCTGTGGTCGGACAAGCCGTTCGTCACGGTCAACTGCGCGGCGATTCCGGAGAATCTGATCGAGAGTGAGCTGTTCGGCTACACCCGGGGTGCTTTCACCGGTGCGGTGCGCGAGGGCCGGGTCGGCAAGATTCAGCAATCGAGCGGCGGGACGCTCTTTCTCGACGAGATCGGCGACATGCCGCTCATGTTGCAGACCCGGCTGTTGCGTGTGATCGAGGAGCGCGAAGTTCAGCCGGTCGGCAGCGACCACGCGATCCCGGTCAATCTCCACGTGATCAGCGCGACGCATCGTGACATCCGCAAGATGGTGCAGAACGGCGAATTCCGCGAGGATCTCTATTACCGACTCAATGGCATGACGCTGCAGTTGCCCCTACTGCGTGAGCGCAGCGACATCGCGGAACTGATCCGTGCCCTGCTCCAGGAGGAGAATCCACAGCAGGAGATCGAAATCGCCGACGACGCGTACCGGCGCCTGCTGGAATACGACTGGCCCGGTAACGTACGGCAACTGCGCAATGCGCTGCGGACCGCCTCGGCGCTGTGCCGTGACGGGATCATCCGCCTGGCGAATCTGCCTCAGGAGATCCTGGACTGTGAAGCGCGCACTCCGGCGGCGCCGCGTGTACCGGACGACCCGGCCGGAACTGTGCCGATTGCGCCGGCCGAGAGCCTGCCCGGGGCGGCGTTGCGGGAAGCGGAGTGCGCCGCGCTGATCCGCGAGCTCGAACGCATGCACTGGAACATCAGCCGCACCGCCCAGGCTCTGGGCGTGAGCCGCAACACGCTGTACCGGAAGATGCACAAGCACCGGATCGTGCTCGGGCAGTGACCGGGACGCGAGCCCGGTCCGATCCCGAGGCTCCGCGCCCCTCTGGGATCGGACCGGACCATCGGCTTCAGGCCTTCAGCACGCCCGAGAGCTTGGCCGCATGCGTGGCCAGGGCGTCCATCAGGGGCGGATTGAGGCAGTCATAGGGCTCGAGGCCTATTTCCCGCAGTCGTGCCCGGACCGCATCCATGTTCTTCGGATCCGCGCCGCTCTCGATGATCGAGGAGACGAAGGCCGCGAAACCCGGGGGTGCCCAACCGGATTCGTGGGACAGTTCGGTGTGAATGAAGTCGAGGCCGTAGAACGCATGTTTGGCGTTCTCGATCCGGCCGAACATGTGAACGCCGCACTCCTTGCATGCGTGACGCTGGATCGTCGCCGAGGCGTCGACGATCTTCAGCTTGTCGCCGTTTTCGACCACCGAGACCTTGTCGCGGGGCACGACACCGACCACCGAGAACAGGGCTCCCTTCGGCTTCCAGCACTTCGTACAACCGCAGGCGTGGTTGTGGGCGACCTGCGACTTGATCGAGACCTTCACCGGACGCGAGGTGCATTTACAGACCAATGTTCCGCCGCCGAAGTCCCTGGCGGCCTGCTTCAGACCATGGTCGACCGACGGGTGAATTGAAATTGCCATTTGTTGACTCCAGAGTTGATTGCCAATTGCCGAGCGACCGGCTCGTCTACCGAACGAAATCCATGCGCCGCGTCCGGCGCCACGAAGTCCGCTGCCGATTCTAGTATCGGATCACCGATCGAATCACCTTGCCCGCGTGCATGAGTTCGAACGCGTCGTTGATCCGCTCCAATGGCAGCACTTCGCTGATCATCTCGTCAATGCGAATCTCACCGTTCATGTAGCGGTCGACGTAACCCGGCAATTGGGAGCGTCCCTTCACGCCGCCGAACGCCGAGCCCCGCCATACCCGGCCCGTGACCAGTTGGAAGGGGCGGGTGCAGATCTCCTGGCCGGCACCCGCCACTCCGATGATCGTCGACTCGCCCCAGCCCTTGTGGCAACACTCCAGCGCCGCCCTCATCACATGTACGTTGCCGATGCACTCGAACGAGTAATCGACACCGCCGTTGGTCATGTCGATCACGACCTGCTGGATCGGCCGGTCGTGATCCTTCGGATTGACGTAATCGGTCGCGCCCAGCAGCTGCGCCATCGCCCATTTCGACGGATTCAGATCGATCGCGATGATCCGCGAGGCGCGTGCCATCACCGCACCCTGCACGACCGACAGGCCGATGCCGCCGAGTCCGAACACCGCCACCGTCGCGCCGGGTCGAACCTTGGCCGTGTTCAGGACCGCGCCGATGCCGGTGGTGATGCCGCAGCCGAGCAGGCAGACCTTGTCGAGCGGCGCCTTCGGGTCGATTCGCGCGACGGCGATCTCCGGCAGCACCGTGTGCTCGGAGAAGGTGCTGGTGCCCATGTAGTGCAGGATCTGCCGGCCCTTGCAGGAAAATCGCGAAGTGCCGTCGGGCATCAAGCCCTTGCCCTGGGTGATGCGGATCTTCTGGCAGAGGTTCGTGCGGCCCGAACGGCAGAATTCGCACTCGCCGCACTCGGGAGTGTAGAGCGGGATCACATGGTCGCCGGGCTGGACGCTCCGCACGCCGGCACCGACCTCCTCGACGACGCCCCCGCCCTCGTGGCCGAGAATGACCGGGAACAGTCCTTCGGGATCGGCCCCGGACAGGGTGAACGCGTCGGTGTGGCAGACGCCGGTCGCGACCATGCGCACCAGGACCTCGCCGGATTTCGGGCCCTGGAGATCCACTTCCTCGATGGCGAGGGGCTGATCGGCCTCCCAAGCGACCGCCGCTCTGGTTTTCATGGGCGCGTGCTCCTTATGCCTTGCATCCCGATCTCGTACCACGGAACCGCAAGCAGCTAGCGTGCCAGCTTCGTCTCTGGAGAAAACGCCTCTACGATCAACGAATTGCCGGCTTCGTCCGCGCCAGATCGGAGGCGCGGGGCGGGGCGGGTGTTACTGAAGCGAAACAGTCGCTGCTACGTAAACGATGCATGCAGCGCCGCGGCATGGTGGCGCAGGTGATCTTCCATGAATGTCGCGATGAAATAATAGCTGTGGTCGTATCCCGGGTGCCGGCGCAGGCTGAGCGCCTGCCCCGAGGCGCGGCAGGCGGCTTCGAACAGCTCGGGGCGCAATTGTTCGGTGAGGAATTTGTCGGCGTCTCCCTGATCGATCAGGATCGTGCCGGGGAATTGCCGGCTTTGCACCAGGCGTGTCGCGTCGTAGCGGTCCCAGCGGCTGCGATCCTCGCCCAGGTAACGCGGGAATGCCTTTCGGCCCCATGGCACCTGGGACGGCGCGACGATCGGCGCGAACGCGGACACGGAGCGATATCGCACCGGATTTTGCAGGGCGATGGTGAGTGCTCCGTGGCCGCCCATCGAATGGCCGCAGATTCCTTCGCGGTCCAGATCGGCGGCGAAGTGGGTGCCGACGATGGCCGGCAACTCGCGGACGACGTAGGTGTACATGTTGAAGAATTTCGACCACGGAGCTTCGGTCGCGTCGAGGTAGAAGCCCGCGGCCGTGCCGAATTCCCAGTCCGCCGCCTCGTCGGGGATGCCGGTGCCGCGCGGGCTGGTGTCGGGCGCGACCAGCATGATTCCGAGCTCCGCGGCGATGCGTTGCGCGCCGGCCTTGATCACGAACGTTTCCTCGGTGCAGGTGAGACCGGCAAGGTAGTAGAGCACCGGGACCCGGCGCTCGCGCGCCTGGGGCGGCTGATAGACCGAAAATCGCATGGGTCCGGCGCAACTCGTCGAGAGGTGTCGATAGAAGCCCTGCGTGCCCGCGAAGCATCGCTGCTCGGAAATGGTCTCGATCGCGCTCATGGTGCTCTCCTCCTTGCGATGCCCTGTCCTCGTCGCAAGGCATTCTAGTCGAGTCGCTCGAGGCCGCGCGCGTCCGCATCGCTGGACATCGCCTGGCGGCGGTGCATGTGCCTGTTCCAATACAACCGGGGACCAAACTGCGCCTTGCGCGGGACAGTGCCGGCCGTCGGCCGCGAGGCGGGCGCCGGCCGCGCGTTCGGCGCCGCGAATTCGTTCCTCTGCTGCCGGCACGTCTCTTGCACCGTGCAGCGAGACCGCCCGGACGTCCGCGACGAGCGTCGGGCCTGCGGAAAATAAGCACGTCATGCGGAGGGAGTTTCCATGTCAAGCCGTTCAAGACTCGTGATCGCGATGGGTGCCACGATCGGTTTGCTGCCGGTTTGCGGTGCGATGGCCGGTATCGACCTGACCGCCGGCGACTGGAAGTTGGACTTCTCCGGCAACGTCAACGCGTTCTACGTCGGCACCTCCTGCGACAGCGGCAGCAACACCGACGTGACCGGCGGTCTCGCCTGCACGGGCGATCGCTCCGCGGCGGTGCGCAACGGCTTGCTGCCGGCCGCGCTGGTGTTCGCCGCGACGACCCAGCAAGAGGGGCTCGACATCGGCGTGACCATCGGCCTGTACCCCGGCATCAACAGCAGCGCTGCGGCCGGCGTGAATGGCGCGGGTCTCCCCGCGGCGCTCGCGACTCCCGGGATCGACGCCCGCCAGGCGTTCCTGACCTTCGGCAATCCCAGCTGGGGAACGGTCAAGATGGGCCGCGACATCGGCCTGTTCGGCAAGGACGCGATCCTCGACGACATGACCCTGCTTGGAGTCGGATCGGCGCCCAACAATGCGGCGCCGAGCAACACCAGTCTCGGCCGCATCGGACTCGGCTACATCTACACCGACTGGGAGCCGCAGATCACCTACACCACGCCGACCTATTCGGGCTTCAGCGCCTCGGCAGGAATCTTCCAGCCGCTCGATGCGGTGGGCTCCGCGAGCTACACCAAGCATTCGCAGCCGCAGATCCAGATCGGCGGCAGCTATGCCTGGGGCGATGCGAACGCGCTCACCGGCAAGGTCTGGCTGGATTTCGTGACTCAGCAGTACCAGGCGAGCGCGGCCGATCAGAGCGGTAACAACGCGGCCTGCGGCTGCGTCGCAGCGAGCAGTCAGACCGGCAACGGCGTGGACGCCGGCGTCAAGCTCGGCTATCAGGGATTCGAGGGCGTCCTCTACGGCTACACCGGCAGCGGGCTCGGCACCACCGGACTGTTCATCCTCGGCACCTCCGCGAGCGGCGGCAAGCGCGATTCCGACGGCGGCTACGTTCAGGCGGCCTACAAGTTCCAGAAGCTCAAGATCGGCTTGAGCTACGGAATGTCCGAGCTCAAGCGCAGCTCGGACGAGCGCGCGCTGGCGCCGAGCAACCTCCTCAAGCGCAATTCGTCCGTGGTCGGAGGTCTCTACTACAGTCTCACCAAGAGCCTGACTCTGGTCGGCGAGTACATCGACACCAAGGCCGATGCCTGGAACGGCAACTCGGCCCACGAACACGATTTCGCGATCGGCGGGATCCTGTTCTTCTGAGTTCAGGAGCGGTTCGTGCCGGGACTGCGACGGCGCGCTGCGAAGCGCGCCGTCGCTCAGCGTCGCCGCTGCATGCGGCGCCAGCGGGCGCTCGCTGCGGCGAGGTGCCGCCACGGATCCTCGAGGAACACCTCGAGCGAGGTGCCGCTCGAAAAGCAGTAGCGCCTGCCGTCGTCCGGGTCGATCCAGTTGAGCGAACAGTCGGCGATGATGCGCGTACCGGCCTCGATGCCGATCGGATCGAAATCGTCGAACTCCCCGGACATGCGTCGTGGCGGCACAGCCGCCTTCCAGATGCCGAGCGGATGACCGCGCGTCAGCGTGCGGCCGGGCGGTTCCGCGGCCGCAGGCCCCGTATTTGCACGCACGATGGGCGCCACGGCCAGGGCGCCGCCACCGATCAGAGCGGCGAGAGCCCATCCTGTGGCTTGCTTTCGACCGGGTCCTCGCTCCATGGTATGCGTGACTCCGAGATCGGCGGGGGCATCCGCGAATGCGCCGGAACATGAGTCTGCCAGCAGATTCTGCACGTGCACAGACGGGTCTGCGCGCGGCCTGGCCGGCCGTGCCCCGCCTGATCGGCCCCGCCTGCCTGCTGCTCGCCGCAGCCTGTACCGCTTATCGCCCGGCGCCCCTCGAGCCGCAACGGAGCGTTGCGGCATTCGCCGCGCGCCGTGTCGATGACCTGCGGGTTCGCGCCGCGGTCGCCAAACTGCTGCCGCAGTCCGCGACCCCGTGGCCGCCGCGGCGCTGGAATCGGGCTCTGCTGCTTGCCGCAGCCTGGGCGCAAAACCGCTCGCTTGCACTCGCACGCGCGCGCACCCGCGCCGCGATCGCCGCCGAAGGTCTCGCGGCGCAGCCGCCGAATCCGAATCTCACCTTGATGTCGGAGTATGCGCGCCAGGACGCGCATCCGTGGTTGTATGGCGTCGGAACGGCCTGGCTGCTGCGCACGCCGAGCCGGCGTGCGCTGCGGGTGCGGATCGCGACCTTGAGTGCGGATCGGACCGAACTCGCCATGATGGACCAACTCTGGTCGGTACGCAGTGGGCTGATCCGCGCCATGTCGAACGGCGAAGCGGATCGTGCGCGCCTCGCCTTGCTCGATCGGCTGGTGGCCGTCGAGCGGCGGGTTCTGGAATTGCGGCGGCGCCGCACCGCGCTTGGCGAGGACGCCGCCGCGCCATTGACGGCGGCGGAGCAGGTCCTGCTCGTGGCTCGTCTGCGACGCGACCAGCTGCGCACGGTGCTCGAGGTCGATCGGAGCGATCTCGCGCACGCACTCGGACTGCCAAGGCAGGCCTTGCATGGATTGATGCCGAGCTGGCCGGACTGGGGGCGACCACCGCCGATCGACGTGCGGGTGTTGCGCGCCGCCCGCGAGCGGGCCTTGCTGTCGCGAGCCGATCTTGGCGCGGCGATCGACGACTATGCGGCAGCGGAGGCGAGACTGCGTCTCGCGGTGGCACGGCAACATCCGCAATTCGTACTGGAACCGGGCTATTACTGGGACCATGGAATCGGCAAATTTCCGCTCGATCTCGGCTTCACGCTGCCCTTGAACGGCAATCGTGCCGAGATCGCGACGGCGAGCGCCGACCGGGAGGTCGCCGGCCGCCGGCTGCTTGCGCTGCAGTCGGCGATCTACGCGCAGATCGATGCAGCGAACTCGACCGAGGATCTTGCCCGCGCGAATCTGGCGGATGCGCGGCGTTTGGTCGAGAATGCTCGGCAGGCCGAGACGCGTGCCCGAAGTGCGCGGCGACTCGGCGAATCCGCCGCCCTGGATACGTCCGCGGCGGCGATCCTCACCATCGAGGCCGAGCTCGCCGAGCTCGACGCGCGGGCGCGGCTCCAGGCTGCTCGCGATTCGCTCGAGGACGCCCTGCAGGCACCGCTCTCCGGTCCGGAGCTTGCGCTCGACGTCGATCGAGCCGCACCGAAGCGCGCGGGTGGCCCATGAAGCGGCGACGCGCAGTCGAGTCGCACCGGCGGGTATCCCTGCGCTTCGCGGCGCTCATGCTCGTCTCGATGGGGAGCACGGCCACCGCCGTTTCCCCGGCGAGCAATGTCGTGCGTCTGAGCCTCCGTCAGCAAGCCGCGGTCGGCTTGGTCGTGCGTCCGTTGCCGGTCGTCATACTGCCCCAACAGACGCCAGTCGATGCCACGGTGCTCGATGCGGCGACGGCGCTCGCGGATCTCGCCGAGTGCGACGCGGCAGGGGCCGAGCTGCGCGCGGCCGCCGCCGAGGCGGCCAGACTCGCCCAATTGGCCAGGACCGGCGCGGCGGCGTCGCGCCGGCAGGTCGAGACGGCGGCGGCAGCTCTGGCTCGGGCGCGCAGTACCTCCGAAGCCGCGAATGCGCGCTTCGGCGAGCGCTGGGCGCCGCTCGATGCGATCGACATGCGCCGCCGCCGCGCCATTCTCGGCGCGGCTGTCGCCGGCCGCGCGACGCTCCTGCGCGCGGAGCTCGCCGGACGAGCGGCACTGGGTGCGCTGCCGTCGACGGCGACCGTCACGGTCGACGGTCTGCGGCTGCGTGCGACCGTGCTCGGCGCGATGCGTTCGCTCGGGGGCGGACGCGGCGCGTCGCTCATGCTCGAATTGGCGCACTCGCCGTCGGGACTCGCGGCAGGCGCGCGATTGGATGCGCTCTTGCAGTGGGGCCGACACGCCGGCCGCCTGGTGCCCGCCGGCGCTCTGCTGTACGGGGAGGACGGCGCCTACGTGTTCCAGCGCGTCTCCGATCGGCCTGCGGACCAAACGTCCTTTCGGGCGGCGCGCGTGCGTTTGATCGGACGGCATGGGGACCAATGGCTGGTCGAAGGTCTGGACGATCGGGCCGTAGTGGTCGGCGGCGCGGGCGTATTGTGGTCGCTGCAAGGGCTCGGACCCGCGGGCGACGACGACGACGACTGACTCGTGCTCACGGCCATCGTCCGCGTCTCGCTTGCCCATCCGCGTATCGTCGCGGCGCTTGCCTCGCTGGTCGTCGTGCTCGGTGCCGTGGCGCTCGTCTCGGCCCGCTTCGACGTGTTCCCCGACTTCGCTCCGCCGCACGTGCTGGTGCAGACCGAGTCGCCGGGTCTCGACGCGACCCAGGTCGAGGCGTCGGTCACGCGACCGCTCGAGGGACTGCTCGCCGGGACCGAAGGCGTCAAGACGATCCGCTCGACGTCCAGCCAGGGACTCTCGGCGATCCAGGTGGTCTTCGGCCGCGGCGGCGACCCATACCGGCAGCGACAAATGGTCGTGGAGCGTCTCGCCGACTCGAGCAGCCTACTGCCGGTCGGCGTGGGCCCGCCGCGGCTCTCGCCGCTCAGCTCGTCGATGGAATATCTGCTGCACTTCGGCTTCACCAGTGACCGGTTGTCGCCGCTCGCGATGCGCGACCTGGTGAAATGGAGCGTCGAGCCGCAGATTCTCGCCGTCCCGGGGGTCGCTCAGGCGCAGTTGTTCGGCGGTGCGGTCCGCCAAAGGCTCGTCGTCGTCGACCCGCACAAGCTCGCCGAATACGGATTCACGCTCGCGGACGTGAGCGCGGCCGTGCGGCGTGCGACGGCCTCGATCGGCGCGGGCTATGTCGAGACCCCGGCGCAACGCATCGTCATTCGCGTCCGTCCGCCTGGGGCGAGCGCCGAAGAGTTGGCCGGCGCGGTGCTGGGGCTGCATGGTGGAGTGCCGATCCGTCTCGCCGACGTGGCCGAAGTGCGCGACGGAGCGGCGCCGCGCTACGGCGCGGCACTCATCGGCGGCCAGCCCGGGATCCTGGTCGAGACCTCGACGCAATACGGCGCCAATACCCTGGAGGTCACCCGCGCACTGGAAGCGCGCCTCGAGACGCTGGCGCCGGTGCTCGCAAGGGCGGGGCTCGACTACCATCGCGCGTTGCTGCGTCCGGCGAGTTTCGTCGAGAACGCCATTTCGAGTCTGCGCAATTCCCTGCTGATGGGCGCGGCACTGGTGGTCGCGCTGCTGGTGATCACCCTGCGCGACTGGCGCGGCGCGCTCGTCTCGTTCGGCGCGATCCCGCTCACGCTGATCACGAGTGCGTGGATCCTCGAGAGCCTCGGTCTCAGCCTGAACACGATGACACTTGGCGGTCTGGTGGTCGCGCTCGGGGTGGTGGTCGACGACGCCGTGATCGACGTCGAGAACATCCTGCGAAGGCGTCGATCGGCGCGTGAATCTCTCCACCCGGCCGGCACCTTCCTCGAGGCCTCGCTGGAGGTGCGCCGGCCGGTGCTGTTCGCGACCGCCGCGGTTGCGGTGGCGTTCCTGCCCATCGTGATGATGTCCGGTCTGCAGGGGGCGTTCTTCCGGCCGCTGTCGGTCGCGTTCCTGCTGGCGGTTGGACTGTCCCTGATCGTGGCGATGAGCGTGACGCCGGCGATGTGCGCCTTGACGATGACCGGCCATCGGCCCGCTCCCGAGGCGCGGTTCCTCGCCGCGCTCAAACGCGCACAACTGCGCGCGATCCTCTGGCTGCACGGCCGCCCGCGCGTCACCA
>JAGWPY010000016.1 GCA_028870275.1 Gammaproteobacteria bacterium
CGCTGGAGTGCGCCGGCTCGAGCAGCTCGGCCGCTCTGAAGGCGCGCAAGTCCAGTCGGAACGCCAGGCGATCGAGCAGCGCGGCCGGCGCGCTCTCCTCGGCCGACTCGCCTTCGTCGAGCGCCACCACGCCGAGGCGCGCCGGGGAGCGCAGCGCGACGCCGTCGCGCTCGATTCGCACCTCGCCCTCATCGATCGCGGCGACGATGCGCGCCGCCGTGAGCGCCGGCAGACGTTCCGCCATGGCGAGCACGATCACGCCGCCGTCGGTTTCGGCGAGCACGCCGCGCTCGGCGACCGGGCGACCTGAACGCAGCGTCGCCGTGAGGTCGAGTCCGCCCAGCAGGCGTTCGTCGCCGATGGTGCAGGGAAGCCGTCGAACGAGCCCGGGAGCGGGGAGCAGCGTGCGCAGTAGCGCAAGCCATCGCTCGCGCACGGGGTGGGGAGGCGAGTGGATCCGCACGCCGCCGAGGCCGGCCGGGTCCACGGCGAACAGCGATGCGACCAGCGCCGCATCGATCGCCGAGCTCACGCGCCGAGTACCTCGGCGACCGCGCGCTGTACGCGGGTCGAAGATCCCGCTTCGTCCAGTGGGTCGCGGCGCAGCCGATGCCGCAGGGCGGGTGCGGCGATCCGGCGCAGGTGAGAGAGTCCCACTTCCCCCTCCCCGTCGTAGCTCGCCAGAGCGCGTGCCGCGCGCACGAGCGTCAGCTCGGCGCGCAGTCCGTCCGTGCCGAGTCGCAGACACAGCGCGCTGGCGGCCTCGATCGCGGCATCCGGCAGAGTCATGCGCGCGAGGCGTTTGCGCGCGGCGACGATCCTGCGCTGCAGGGCCTGGTCGGCACGCCTCCAGTGGTCTCGAAAACCCTCGCGGTCGCGGTCGAAGGCGTCGCGGCGGCGTACGACCTCGACGCGCTCGGCAATCGTCTCCGGAGTGCGGACCTCGACCGACAGGCCGAACCGATCGAGCAGTTGCGGGCGCAGTTCGCCCTCCTCGGGGTTGCCGCTGCCGATCAGTACGAACCGGGCCGGATGGCGCACGCTCAGCCCCTCGCGCTCGACGATGTTCTCGCCCGAGGCGGCCACGTCGATCAGCAGATCGACCAGGTGATCCTCGAGCAGGTTCACTTCGTCGATGTACAGATAGCCGCGGTGCGCGCGCGCGAGCAAGCCGGGTTCGAACGCCTTGACGCCCGAGGAGAGCGCACGTTCGAGATCGAGCGCGCCCGTGATTCGATCCTCGGTGACGCCGAGCGGCAGGTCGACGACCGGCACCGGGACGGTCCGCATGCGCAGTCCCTTGCGCCCGACACGCTGCGCGCACTCTTCGCAGAGCGCCTCGCGGTCCGCCGGGTCGCAGCCATAACGGCAGTCGACCACCGCCTTCATGGGCGGCAGCAGGGCCGCGAGCGCGCGGATCGCGGTGGACTTGCCGGTACCGCGGTCGCCGAACACGAGCACCCCGCCGATGGTTGGATCGATCGCGGTGGCGATCAGGGCGAGTTTCATCTCCTCCTGGCCGACGATCGCCGAGAAAGGATAGACGGTACGGGGCGCTTTGCTCATGGGTTCGGCTCGGTGCGACGCGTGACCCGGACACTTTAGCCGAAAGGCACCTGCGCCGGTGCGCAGCGCGACTGGGTGCGGGGGCAGCCGCCGCTGCGCGGACAGATCACCGAGGCTGGCGAGGAGAGCGCGTCGGCGAGCCAGGCGATGTTCAGCACCTGCGAGACGGCGCGGATCTGCGCGGCGCTCTCCGCAGGGATGGCGCCCTCGCCGCCCGAGCGGCGGCAGGATCCGGCGATCGCCGCGACCGCGGCTTCGGCGTCGAACCCCTGAGCCTCGAGCGCCGGCTGCAGGTCGATTCCGACCGACAGCACGTGCTGCACGTTCATCGCGTCGCGGGTGAGCAACGAATGGCAGCAGTACAGCAGATCCCGCCTGCCGTCGTTCATCACGGAGATCTGCGAGGTCGGCGGCTCCGCTCGGCGCGCCACCGAGGGCCTGTGCAGAAGTCGGAACACCGCCCAGCGGGGACAGGGATCCGAGACCTGGCTCATGTTGCCCCAGGGCAGCGGAATGCCGTTGCCGCGGTAGACCGCGCGCAGATAGCCGGGGGGATAGGCGTCGAAGAAATGCCAATGGCGATAGGGCGACACCGCGGTCATGCGCCGCATCACCAGGGCGGTCGTGACGCCGAGCTTCTCGCCTGCGATCACGCTGTGCGCCTCGCGGATCAGGAAGCGGCGAAATGGCTGGCGCGGGCACAGCAGCGCGCCGGCGAAGAAGCTGCACTCGAAGTCGCGCCAGGCGTACAGAACGTCCTGCGGACCCATGCCGGCGGCGGTGCCCGGCGTCTCGCGATCACCGGCCGGTGTCGCACTGTGGGGCGAGACGAGTCCGTCGCCGTTGTGCAGGATCTTGTGCCCGGCGAAATAGGCCAGATCGTATTTCAGCCGCGCTGGCTGGTCCCGCAGCCGGCTGTTGACCAGCACCGTGTTCGGCGCCTCGAAGCGGGCGCGCAGCATCGCCTGGCTGCGGTCGGAACCGGGATCGAACCAGCGGATCCGAAGCCCCAGTTTGCGGCAGATGCCCGCGACCTCGTCGGCATCGAGCGGCATGCGTCGCTGTCCGGCGGATTCGGCCGCGCGCTCGATGTCGGGGAAATCGTTGTGGTGGGTCTCCTGCCAGACGCGGATCAGCAGTTGGGCGAACTGCCGGCCGGTCGTGCCAGTCTGAGTCAGCAGCTCGGGCAGCGCGTTCTGCAGCAGTTCGTGCGAGAACAGGAATGCCGGCTCGAGCGGCATGGCGGCGAGCCCGCCGCGGCTGCGCCGTTCCGGAAGGGCCTCGATGTCCGTGTTCTCGTCGAGGAACCAGCGGGGCTCCTTGCTGAAGATCCGCGCGAGCATCGCCAGCATGTCCTGCGAGGGCATGCGTTTGCCGGTCTCGACCATGCTGAGGTAGGAAACCGAAGGCGCGGCGGCCGCATCGATCTGTACGCAGCGCGCCGACAGCTCCTCGAGCGTCAGTCCGTTGCGCTTGCGCAGCGCTCGCAATTTCGCGCCAAGAAAGTGTCCCTGGCGGATCAATCCGGGCGAAGCGCTCATATGGGGCTCCGAGAGACGATCGTTGTAAAGTTCACATTGTGAAATTTTTAATGTCAAATTTCAACTGACGTTGATCTAGGCTTGTTCCAGGTGCCGCTTGGCCGCAGACCCTGCGGCTGCGGCCCGCACGGTCGGCATCACCTTTTTAGGAGAATTCGATGAGCGAGACGACGAGCGCGGCGCGGATCGCCGCCGAGTGGCAGAACGACCCGCGCTGGCGCGACGTACGCCGGCCCTACGCGGCGGCCGACGTCGCGAGGCTCCAGGGCTCGGTGCGGATCGAGCATACGCTCGCGCGGCTCGGTGCCGAGAAGCTCTGGCGTGCCCTGCACGAGAAGCCGGTGGTCGGCGCGCTCGGCTGCATGACCGGCAATCAGGCGGTGCAGGCGGTACAGGCGGGGCTGCGGGCGATCTACTGCTCCGGCTGGCAGGTCGCGGGCGACGCGAACACCGCGGGCGAGATGTATCCGGACCAGAGCCTGTATCCGGTCGATTCGGTGCCGCGCATGATCGAGCGGATCAACAACGCGCTGCTGCGCACCGACCAGATCCATCACATGGAGGGTCGCCACGACGTCGACTGGCTCGTGCCGATCGTCGCCGACGCCGAGGCCGGCTTTGGCGGCAACCTGAACGCCTTCGAGCTCATGAAGGCGATGATCCGCGCCGGCGCGGCCGGCGTGCACTTCGAGGACCAGTTGTCCTCGGCCAAGAAGTGCGGGCACATGGGTGGCAAGGTGCTGGTGTCCACCGAGGAGGCCGTCAACAAGCTGGTCGCCGCCCGGCTTGCGAGCGACGTGCTCGGTGTGCCGACGGTGCTGATCGCGCGTACCGACGCGGACGCGGCCAATCTCCTGCTCTCGGACCACGACGGCCGCGATGCGGCCTTTCTCACCGGAGAGCGTTCGAGCGAGGGTTTCTACCACGTGCGCGCCGGTCTCGATCAGGCGATCGCGCGAGGCTTGGCTTACGCCCCTTTCGCCGATCTCATCTGGTGCGAGACCTCGCGCCCCGACCTCGCCCAGGCTCGGCGTTTCGCGGAAGCGATCCACCGCCAGTTCCCGGGCAAATTGCTCGCCTACAACTGCTCGCCGTCCTTCAACTGGCAGGCGAACCTGTCCGCCGAGGCGATGAAGAACTGGCGCGAGGAGCTCGCCGCGATGGGCTACCGGTTCCAGTTCATCACACTGGCCGGCTGGCACGCCCTCAACATGGCGATGTTCGATCTGGCCACGGCCTACCGTGAGGACGGCATGCTCGGCTATTCAAGGCTGCAACAGCGCGAGTTCGCGGCCGAGCCCTCGGGCTATCGCGCGGTCAAGCATCAGGCGTTCGTCGGCACCGCCTATTTCGACGCGGTTCAGACCGTGATCACGTCCGGACAGAGCTCGACCGTCGCGCTCGCCGGCAGCACCGAGGAGGAGCAGTTCACGGCCACCGATCCCGACCGCCGCCGGGCGGCGGTGTGATCGCCGCACAGATCGCCGAGCGGTTCCGCGAATACAACGAAACGTTCGGACGCATCACGCGGTGCGCCGCCGGGCATTTCGTCAATGGCGACTGGCGCGCCGCGGAGCGCGACTCGGTCGCGCGCATCGAGCTCTACGAGCGGTGCGTGTCCGAGTGCCTCGCGGCGCTGCTCGAGGATCCGCCCCGCGCGGTTCGTGAACGCGCGCTCTGGGTCCAGGTCAAGCGGGACTACGCGCGGCTGGTCGACGAGCGGACCGACGCGGATTTCTACCGCACTTTCTTCAACTCGGTCACGCGCGATCTGTTCGGCACGGTCGGCGTCGACCGCGAGCTGGAGTTCTGCGAGAGCTGCGGGCGGACGGCCGGCACGGTGCCCCTGCGGGTCTATCGGATCGACGGGGCGATGGCCGCGCCGGTCCGTGAAATGCTCGAGGACCTCCCGTTCACCCTGCCGGAGGGCAATCTGGATGCGCTCGTGCACCGGGTGGGCGCGGAGATCGGTCGCCACTACGATGCCTATCGGCCCTCGGCCGCACCGGCGGCGATCGAGCGGTTCGAGCCGCTGTTCTACCGCGGGCAATCCGCTTTTCTGGTCGGGAGGGTGGTCGACGACGCGGCGGTGACGCCTCTGGTGATCGCGTTTTCGCACGGCGCAGACGGGATCCGGGTGGACGCCGTCTACCTGTCGCGCTCCGAGGTCGGTTCGCTGTTCGGTTTCGAGCGGTCCTATTTCCACGTCGACCTCCCGGCGGTCGGCGCGGCGATCACGGTGCTGCGCACGCTGATGCCGCGCAAGCCGATCGACGAGCTCTACACCGTGCTCGGGCGAGCCAAGCAGGGCAAGACCGAGCGGTTCTTCGCCCTGCAACGCCACCTCGAGTCGTCGATCGACAGTTTCGTGCACGCGCCAGGCGAACGGGGCCTGGTCATGATCGTGTTCACCCTGCCCTCCCACGATCTGGTCTTCAAAGTGATTCGCGACCGCTTCGGTGCGCCGAAGCGCACCACCCGCGAGGAGGTGATCGACCGCTACCGCTTCGTGTTCCAGCACGACCGCGCCGGTCGCCTGGTCGATGCCCAGGAATTCCGCCGCCTGCGGTTGCCGCGCGACCGGTTCATGCCTGCGCTCGCCGAGGAACTGCTCGGCGAGGCGGCCGAGACCTGCCGGATCGATGGCGGGGATCTGATCGTCGAGCATTGCTACGTCGAGCGCCGACTGAGGCCGCTCAACCTGTTCCTGCGCGAAGCCGATCCGGCCGCGGCCGAGTCCGCGGTGATCGATTACGGTAGCGCCCTGCGGGACCTCGCGGCGAGCAACGTCTTTCCCGGCGACCTGCTCCTCAAGAATTTCGGCGTCACCGGTCACGGGGACGTGGTCTTCTACGATTACGACGAAGTCTGCCTGCTCACCGACTGCGTGTTCCGCGATCTGCCGACGGCGTCCTCCGAGGAAGAGGAGTCGAGCGCCGAACCCTGGTTCTTCGTCGGGCCGAACGACGTCTTCCCCGAGAACTGGATGCCCTTTCTGGCGATCCCGGCGCCGCTGCAGGAGGTGTTCCTGCGTCGCCATGCGGACCTGCTGACGCCGAACTGGTGGCGCCGGGCGCAGGCCGCCTGCGCGCCGCCTGCACCGGTCGGCTAGAATGCGCGCCCATGTCCACCGTCGTCGGTTCCCGGTCGTCGGATCGGCTGCGAGGCATCGCCTCGATGGTCGCGGCGGCGTTCGTGTTCGCGATCATGGACGCGTCGATGAAGCATCTCGCGGCGCATTTCGGCGCCTTCGAGGTGGCCGCTCTGCGCTGCCTGTCCTCGGTGTTCCTGCTGTGCCTGCCGGCTGGTGTTCAGGGTTCCTGGAGGACGCTGCGTCCGCGTTCGCCGCTGCTGCACCTCGCGCGCGGACTGCTCGGCGTGGTGACGCTCACCAGTTTCGTCTACGCGGTGCGACTGTTGAGCCTCGCCGAGACCTACTCCCTGTTCCTGTGTGCCCCGTTGCTCATGACTGCGCTGTCGGTGCCGATCCACGGTGAGCGCGTTCCACTGCGTCGCTGGCTGGCCATCGGTGCCGGACTTTGCGGAGTGCTGGTGATCCTTCGGCCGTTCGGTTCCGGCCCGGGATCGATCGCGGCGATCGCGGCTGCGGCGCTCTCGGCAACCTCCTACGCACTCAGCGCGCTCACGGTGCGCACGCTCGGGCGGGAGAACTCGAGCGCTTCCATGGCTTTCTGGAGTCTGCTGATCGCCGGCATCGGTTGCGCGATCCTCGGCGCGGGTGACCTGCGTGCGGTGCCGGCCCGTGACTTCGGCTGGCTGGCGATGGTCGGGCTCTGCGGCGCTCTGGGACAGTACTGGCTCACCGACGCATTCCGGCTCGCGCCCCCGTCCGTGGTCGGCCCGTTCGAATACACGGCGATCCTCTGGGCGTTCGCGATCGACTGGCTGTTCTGGTCGGTCGCTCCAACGCGCGCGCTGCTGCTCGGCGCGGCGATCGTGATCGCGAGCGGCTTGTTCGTGATCCTCGACGAGCGTCGGCTTGCGCAGGTCGGCGTCACGCCGGCGAGCCCGCCGCCCTAGATCCTGATCGGAGATCTCAAGGGGTCGAGCGCGGTTCCTCGAGCAGGGCCCGCCAGTTGATGATCGCGTTCCAGAGGAGTCTCTGATCACCGCGGTTCAGATCGCGATGGATCGGATTGAAATCGTACGCGACCAGTCGTCCATGGCCCACCGGCATGTCGAAGATCGCGGGACGGCCGATCAGGTTCTGGGCGCCCCAGGCCTGGCCGCTCACCACGAAGGGCTTGCCAGGCGGACCGCCCCAGACCATCACGACGTGACGGCTGTCCTCCGGCCCGTCCAGACAGGTCGTGCAGTAGGCGGCGCGCAGCCAGCGGCGCGGCATCGCATAAAGGGCCTCGTTCTCGCGGAACACGTAGGTGTCCTTGGCGTAGCCGTAGGCGATCGGATTGTCGGGAGAGAGGAAGGTCACCCGCACGTGCGACCCGGGCGTCCGCGTCACCGCATCCGCCGATGCGGCCGCGGCTTCCGATCCTCCGCCCTGCGCGCTGCGGTCGACTCCGCCGGAATCGCGACGGATGCCTCTCACCATGCCGGTCTCGATCGGCAGGAGCGAGGCGCTGCTCAGCGTGATCAGCATGCCGCCACCGTCGACGAAGTGCTGCAGGTGGGCCATGCCCATCCAGCCCACCCCGCCGGTGATGTCCTTGGAGGAGGCGGGTGTGCCGAGATTGGGCGTCAGCGCGGTCTTCTCGTAGGGCATCGGGCTCCAGGCCTTCGGGATGCCGTGGATCTGCTCGGCGAGTTCGAGGTCCACCCGTCCGTAGAGCAATACGTCGACCTTGTCGCGCAGATGCCCGGCCCGGATGTCCTCGTCGCGCAGATAGACGTAGGGAATGTGGCGCCGGTCGAGCGAATAGCGGATCCAGCCGATCGAATCGGTGTCGGCCCAGGGGACCCAAAGTCCGAGACGCGGCACCGGTGCGTCGTGGGTCGGCACCCGCGGTGCGGCCGGGGAACTCGCGAAGTCGAGGTCGAGGCGCTTCGCCACTCGGTCGAGCGCGGCTTCCATGCCGGGCTGGGCGGACAGGATCCACGAGCCCCGCGGATAGTGCACTCCGCCGGCGTCGAAGCCGTGCTCGGCGATCCGTACCGCGAACCTGGCGAGGTCGAAGCGCGCCTCGAGCAGGCTTTCCTGCCCGGTGTCGCGCAGCAGGAAGACGGGGCCCGCGCCGCGCACTTCGCCCCGCAGCCGCGGCTCGGCGTGCAGAGCGTCGGTCGGCACCGCGCGGATCGACGGATCCGCGGTCGGGAACGCGTGCAGATGATAGTTGGCGGGCAGTTCCCAGGACACGTCGTCGTAGGGAGGCGCGGCATCCTTCGGATAGTGCTGGGGCGTGAGCAGGTCGACCGCGTAGTTCCGATAGGGCTGGTCGGCACGTACGACGTAGCTGCCGGCCGGATATTGGCCGTCCTTCAGGTCGATCGGCGCGCGTGCGACGCCCACTTCGATGTGTTGCGCGAGCAGTCGCGCGACCATCTGCGCGACGCGGCGCGGGTCGCCCTGGCCTGCCGGGATCACGAAGCCGTAGGGCGGCTGGTGCAGGCCCTTCTGCCATGCATGCAGGCCCTTCTCGTAGAAGTCCCGCAGCAGCGCCTTGGCGTTCTGCGCGGAATAATCCAGCGCGGCCAGGATGCCCGTTTCGTTGTAATTGACGTTGTCGCGCGCCGACCACGCGAATGGCGTCTTGGGCGCCGGCAGCACGCGCCACCATTCGCGGGTCGTGTCCTCCGGATCGAGCTTGCGCACCATGGTCTCGGCCGAGCCGTTGCCGAAGGTCTCGAAACCGCGGCCCGTTGCATTGTGATTCATCGCGATCGAATCGAGGAACAGGTGCGCGAAGCCCTCGCCGAAATTCCAGGTCTCGACGCCCGGCATGCCGAATCCGGTCATCGTCTCCACTTCGTGGAAGCTCAGCGCCAGGAACTCGCTGTAGGTGATCGGATCGATGTGGGGATTGTACGGGCCCGTGCCGTTCCAGCTCATCAGCAGCGCTTCGCTCTCGTGGAGGTCGTGGATCACGACCGGGTGCCACTCGAAGAACATCCGGGCCACCGCCTTGAACGGCGACTGGCTGAGCTGAATCGCGTCCCGGTTGATGTCCACGTAGGGGTACTTGGCCCAGTACGGCGGCGCCTGACGCGGCAGCGTCGCGTAATCGGTCTTGCCCTTCAAATAGCGATAGAACCAGTCGACCTGCTTGTCGCGGCCGTCCGGATTCGACACCGGATTGATCAGCACCACCATATGGGAACGGATGCGCCGGATCATCGGCGTATCGGACACCGCCAGGCGATAGGCGAGTTCGAGCACCGATTCGGTCGAACCGGTCTCGTCCGAATGCAGCCCCGCGTTCAGGTAGTAGAAGGGCCGGGACGTTCCGATCAGCCGCTGCGCCTGCCGGTCATCGACCTTGCGGGGATCGGCGAGCGCGGCGTTGTCCGCCTTGTAATCGGTGAGATGCCGGATGCCCTCGCGGTCGGCGATCGCGATCAGGATGATCTCGCGCCCCTCCTCGCTGTGTCCGATCGTGAAGACCCGCACCCGCGGCGATGCGGCGGCCAGGGCCCGCGCGTAGGCATAGGCCTGCTTCGAGTACACCAGATCGCCGGGTGCGCCCATGATGCGGCCGAAGAAGCGCTCCGGCGAAGGCACCGATTTCGACTCCGGCAGGTATGCGACCCATGGCGAGAGGAACTTCGCCTCGGTCGTGTCGCGGGCGATCGCCGCGATCGAGCCGGGTTCGGCCACGTCGGGTGCGATCGCGGCGCCGTCGCCGGCCCTCGCGACGCCCGCTCGCCCGCAGGCGGCAATGAGGGCCAGAGTGGAGAGGAGGATCGTGCCGACGGAGCGGCGCTGCTTGGAAGGGGCGCGCATCCGGCCATCGTAGCGGGTTTCGACGGTCGAGGCGATCGGTGCGGGGCCGGGCCACGAGGTCCTCGAACCTCACTTCGAGCCTCACTGCGGGGGCGATTCCCCCGGGGCGTGCGGCCGCGTCGATGGCGACGCGCGGACCGAATCGCCGCGACGGCGCGCGACGAACGCCTTCAGTTGCCGCGCGATCAGATCATCCTGCGCCAGCACGTTCGCTTCCAGTTCGCGGACCGCCGGCCGAGGCAGGGATGCGGGCGCACCTGCGGGGCTCGGCAAACCGTTGGTCAGGCGCTCGATCCGTGAAGCGATGGACTCGGCGCCGATCGAGCGGAACGCATGCAGTATCGCGTGCAGACGCAGCGTCGGGTCGGCGCCCAGCAATTCGTACAGGTCGCCGCGGGCGGCCGCCAGACGCACGTCCGTGACCACGAAGACGACCAGCCGCCGTGCGTCGTCCATGCCGAGCGCGCTGCCGTCCGGTCCGGCGATCGCAGCCGGTTCGCGCAAGGGCTGTCCCTCCTGCCAGGCGAATTCGCGGACCGCGCCATGGCCAATGCGCAGGCAACGGAACTCGCCCAGCGGGCGCCCCGCGGCCTCGAGCGCCGCGAGCCGCATCGGAACCGAGTGGGTGACGATCGCGACCGGTCCGCCGCTCGCATGCCAGGGCGGATTGCGCAGGAAGTCGCGCAACCGTCGGCAGGCATCGAGCAGGCACTCTCCGCCCGGGAAGGCCGTGGTCTCCGGTGTGCTCTGCCAGCGTCGGTACAGGGTCGTGAACGCCCGCCTCGCCTCCTCCTGGGTCGCGCCCTGCCAGTGGCCGTAGTCGATCTCGACGAGTCGCGAGTCGGCCTGCACGATGGAGGTGCCCAGTTCGCGCGCGAGCATGTGCGCGGTGTCGAGCGCCCGCTTCAGAGGGCTCGATACGATGCGCTCGATCTGCACGCCGCGCAGGCGTAGCGCCGCTCGCCGCGTCTGGGCCAGCCCTTCGGGAGCCACGCGGGTGTCGGCACGGCCCTGGAATCTTCCCTCGCGGCTCCAGGCGGTGACCGCGGCCCGGATCATGAATACCCGTACCGTCAAGATTTCGCCGTCGCCGTGACCATCCGATCGCCCCCGATCCTCTGCACCGGGTGTTGGACCCGGCACGAGTGGCAAATCAATCGAGCGATCAAGGTCCGGGGTCCGGCCGGCGTTGGGTCGGCTTGCGTCGCGCGTTCAGAAATGCCAGCGCACGCCGACGATCGGTGTCGGATTGAGCCAGTTCAAACGGGTGTCGACGAGCTGATAGGTTCCCGCGACCGGACCGCTGACCGAATAGGTGTCGCAGCACGGGCTATGGGCGTTGGTCAGGTCGTAGATCTCCAGGTACGCCTCGAACACGCCGGGGCGCAGCGCGTGCCTCCAGCCGATCCTCAGGTCGAGCGAGAGGTAATCGCCCATGCGCGTGCTGTCGATCGGACCGAAACGCAGGGATACGGCCGAAGGGTCGGTCCACGAGGTGCTGGAGGCGATCAGGGGTGTGCTCGGCCAACCGCTGTGCCAGTCCAGTGCGGCTGCGAATGAGTACGCCCGAACGCGCCACAGCCCGGAGACCTTGAGCGCCTGAGGCTGGTCCCACTGCCGCGGTATCCACAGGCCGGCCACCTCGTCGAGCGCGCGGGACCAGGTATAGGAGACCGAGCCGCTGAGCGCGCGACGCGGGTCGGTCGTGTAGCTGAGTTCGACCCCATACATGTGCGAGCGCTGCGAGGTCAGGCGGTACTTGTCGATCGCCAGCTCCGGGATCAGCGAGAACGGTGCGAACAGGTACACCGACTTGCTGAGCGGCGTGTCCTGCCTCTTGTCGTAGGCCTCGATGCGTGCGATCGCTCCGCGCCGGTCGTGATGCTCGAGGCTCACGTCCGACTGGGTGAGCCTGCGGGCCGACTGCGGTACGACGCCCGTCGGGTGGATCCGCGGGTCGAGCACGTCGGCCTGGGACTCCTGGCCCCAACCCAGGCGCAGGATGGTCGCGTGCGGCAGGGCGAACAGCGCATTGGCGCGCAGGCTCCATTGCGCGTCGCTTCGCGCGTCGTCGAACTTGCGTTCGTCGCGCCGCAGACCGACGTCGAACAGCGCCCCCGGACGCAGGCGCCAGCGCAGTCCGCCATAGAACGCGTCGGTGATTCCGGAAGCCGCCACGTTCTCGTTCGAGGTCAGCACCGGGCCCGGCTGCAGCCCCGGGTAGAACGGCGCGGCCACGACGCCCGATCCGAGCGATCGATCGGAGAGATCCACGGTGCGCAGTTCGCCGCCGACGTGCCAGTACCAGCGAGCGCCGGGACCGCCGCGAAGGTCCTCGCGCAGGGACAGGATCCGATGGAAGCTGTGCTCGGCCAGGGTACCGGTCATGACCAGAGGCTGATCGACCCTGCCGTCGACATTTTCGTGAGAATCCTCGGTCGAGAACAGCGTGTCGCTGCGCAAGCCGGTTTCGAATCGATGATGCAGTCGCAGCCAGGTATAGATTTCGCCGCCGCGTACGGTCTTGGTCTCGGCGCTGTCGGTGGCGAAATATTTGCGCCGATCGTCCAGCGCGAGGCTGCCCGCGGCCAGATTGGTCGCTTCGTCGAGGCGCCAGGTCACGTGCACGATCAGATCCGAAAGGGTCGGAGCGCCGATGCCGGTGTCGACCCAGCCGACGGGCGCGAATTCGTTGCGCATGCGCAGGTCCGCGAATGCGCTGCCCCGTCCCTGGTCGAACCGACCTCCCGCGAGCGCGCTGAAACCCTGCTCGGAAGCGCGCAGATCCACGGTGGTACGGGCGATGTGACGTGGGCGGATGTCGACGACGCCGCCGATCGCGCCGCCGTATTCGATCGGTGGCACGCCGGTCCAGGACTGCACCGTCGAGGTGGCGCTCGGATCGATCGGACTGAACAGGCTCTCGAGTTCCTTGAGGTGGTAGGGCTCATCGAGGGTCACGCCGTCGTAGCGGAACAGCACCTCGTCGTCCCGGCTGCCACGCACGTGGGTCCTCGCGGTATAGCCGGCCGCGGTGGTTCCCGGGACCATCTGTAGCGCACGCAGCGCATCCGCATGGCTCTCCGGGGATCCTTCGAGCAGCTGCCGGCCGATCTCCGCGCCCGGAACGATGCCGTTCCCGTAATGGCTGGTCTGTACGGTGATCTCTTCCAGTGACCGAACCACGGGCGGCGGACTCGTCTTGGCCCCTTGGCCGGTCTCCGGGTCGCGTGCCGGGGCGGCGTGCCGGGCGCGGGTGATGACGAACACACCCCCGGCGAGCGGCCGGGCCTGCAGGCCGAGCGGCGAGAGAATGGAACGCAGCTCGTCCTTCACGGTCGTGCCCTGTGCCGGGCCGCGCACCCGCAAGTCGGGCGGCACGAGTTCGGTGCTGTAGAGGAGCCGGACTCCGGAACGTGCGAACCCGGCAAGAACGTCGGCAAGGCGCGGCTCGGAGTCGCTCGCGCAGAGACTCTGGCGCGCCAGCAGGACGGCGGCCAGAGCGATCAACAGAGCGACTCTGCGCTCGATCCCCGCGACGCGCCGCAGAGATCCGTCGGCCTGCCCCATTCAACGGCTCCCCGCCTCGTTCGGGGAGTTTGACGTGGCGTCGCTCGAAATTCAATCGCAACGCGCCAAGGCGCGCGATCGTCTCGCGCGTACCATCGGTCCGGCGCCGCCGTGGGGCGTCGCCGGACCGGAACCCGCCGATCAGCGCGCGACGATCAGGACCGCATAGGTCAGCAGCGCGAGCGAGACGATCAGCATGTTGTTGCCCCAGCGGGCCACTTTTTCGACCATATCCATGTGTACTCCGTCATTGTCGTCGGCCAGAGCGGCCGTATGCGCCGTATGACGGCCGGCGGCGAGGAAGGTTCAGGGTGGCGCCCCTGGCATTTTTTCACCGCCAGTTGAAGAAAACTAAAGTCGGCTGCCGATCCAGCGCTCGCTCGCCTCCCACAGGGACTCCTGGAGCGTGACGTCGTTCGCAATTGGCGAGGCGGAGCGTGGCTGTTGATGCTCATCGATGTACAGGCCGCTGCGGCCCGTCATCTGCGGCGAGAGGGCTGCGAACAAGGTCGAGCGGGCACCCCGCTCCAGGTCGAAGGTGACCGGCGTGAACCAGGGCTTGACCACGCGCAGCCAGAACGGCAAGAGGTGGCTCGCGACGATGCCGGGATGCACGCAGTTCACGTCGATCGCCCGGGACTTGAGCCGCCGCGCGAGTGCGAAACAGTGCATCACGTTGGCAAGTTTGGAGGCCGCATAGGCGGCGACCGCCCGATAAGGTCCGTTCGGCGTGGCGATCGTGCCGAGGTCGAGCGTCGCGCGCTCATGCGCGCAGGAGGCGACGTTGACCACCCGCCCGCCGGAGCGGATGGCGGGCACGAGCCGGCTCGTGAGCAGGAAGGGACCTAGATGGTTGGTCGCGAAGGTGAGCTCGAAGCCATCGATCGACCGGCGCCGGCGCACGCTGGTGATGGCGGCGTTGTTGATCAGCAGATCGATGCGCGGAAAGCTTGCCAGGACCTCCTCGGTCGCGCGGACCACCGAAGCGAGCGAGGCCAGGTCGCAGGCGATCACCGCGACCTCGGCGCCGCTCACCTGTTGGCGGATCTCCTCCCTCACCCGTCGCGCCGCCCGCGGATCGCGGCAGAGCATCACGACCTCGTGCCCTGCCCGCGCGAGTTCGCGCGCGGTCACGCGCCCAATGCCGTGGGTCGTGCCGGTGATCACCGCCACCGCGCGGCCGCCGGTTTGGTCCGGTCGCGGCACCGGCGGGCTCACGCACCCTTCCGGTAGGCCCGGCTCTTCCAGCGCGCTCCCCTTCCGAACCAGGCATCGAGAGCCGAACCCATCGTTGCGGCGAGGTAGAAAGCGGCGACCAGAGGCAAGGTGAACGCCAGCCAGTGCGAGCGTCCGTACCGATTCAGGGTCGGCAGGAAGGTGATCGTCGACAGACAGAAAGCCGCCAGTCCCGCCACGAATCCGCCACCCTGTCCGAGGAGCACCTGCCAGAGCGGCACGAACCAGATCAGCGCCATGCCGGCGATCGTCGCGGCGAGCAGCAGGGCCGAATGACGCAGCTGCGTGAAAGCCGTGCGGGTGATCATCCGCCAGATCTGCGCGAAGCCCTGGTACTCGCGCACCGAGGTGGCGAGGCCGGAATGGCCGAGATAGATCGCGCCGAACGGTTTGATCGCCCTGGCGAGCGCCACGTCGTCGATCAGCGTTTCCCTGATCGCGGCGATTCCGCCGGCCGCTTCGAGCGCCTCGCGACGAAGCAACACCACCCCGCCCGAGGCCGCGGCGAGCCGCGAGCGTGGGTCGTTCACGCGTGCAAAGGGATAGAGCATCTGGAAGAAATACACGAACGCCGGCACCAGCAGCCGCTCGGCGTCGCTTTCGCAGTTCAGCCGCACCAGTTCGCTGACCATTGCCGTGCGCGGTTTAAGGAGCCGCGCCACGAGGGTCGACAGGTGCCGCGGGTCGTGCACGATGTCGGCATCGGTGAACAGGAGCACCGGGGCGCGGCTCGCCTCGACACCCTGAGCGAGCGCCCAGAGCTTGCCCGACCAGCCATCCGGCTTCGGTTGGCCGCGGATCACGCTTAAGCCCGGCGATTCGCCGGCCGCCTCGGCGGTGCCGTCCGAGGACTGATCGTCGATCAGGATCACGCGGAAGCGGCCGCGATAGTCCTGGGCGAGCAGCGAACCGATCGCGCGCGCGATGGTCTCGCGCTCGTCGCGCGCCGGCACCAGGACGTCGACGTCCGGCAGTTCGTCCGGCACCGCCGGCAGAAGTTCCGGCGCCGACCGCCAGAATCTCCCGTGCAGCGCGAACAGGTAGATCCAGGCGGCGAGCGCCGCGAATGCGAGCAGCGTGCCGATCATCCGCGCATGCGCGCGCCGGCCGGATCGTACGGTGGGCGGCTCTGCAAGTGCGCCTTGCGTCGTTCGCCGATCAGTTCGATCTCGAACCCCTCGCCTGCCTCGGCGAGCTCCTTGGGCACGTACCCGAGCGCGATGGAGGCCCCGACCCGGTGGCCGCAGGCCCCCGAGGTCACCCAGCCGACCACTTTGCCGTCGTGCCAGATGGGCTCGTCGCCGAGCGCGTCCGCATCGACCGCGTCGACCGTGAACGTCACCAGGCGCAGCCGGCCGCCATTCGCGTGTTCCTCGGCGGCCGCCGCGCGTCCGACGAACTCGTCCTTGTCGAGCGCGACGAAGCGGCCGAGTCCCGCCTCGTAGGGACCGTAGATCGGCCGGAATTCCCGCGCCCAGCTGCCGAAGCTCTTCTCGATGCGCATCGCGTTGAGTGCCCGGCCGCCGAAGCAGCGGATGCCGTAGGCGGCGCCAGCCTGCATGAGCGCGTCGAACAGCGCGCGCTGGTACTCGGTCGTGACCCAGAGCTCGTAGCCGAGTTCGCCGGTGAAGGAGACGCGTCCGACCAGTGCCGGGACCATGCCGATCTCCATGCGGCGGAAGGACAGGAACGGGAACTTCGCGTTCGACAGATCGTCACGCACCAGGCTCTGCAGCAACTCGCGCGACTTCGGACCGGCGACCGACAGACCGACGTATTGCATCGAGCACGGGCGGATCGTGACCCCGGCGGGCGGCGGATACCGCTCGAACCAGCGCAGATAGAACGTTTCCGCCGCATAGGTACCGATCAGCAGGAAATGCTCCGCGGCGATTCGGCACATGGTGAAGTCGCCGATCAGTTTGCCGCGTTCGTTGAGCATCGGCGTGAGTGCGATGCGACCGGCGGAGGGTACCTTGTTCGCCATGATCCGGCCGAGCCATTCGGCGGAGCCGGGACCGCTCACCTCGAACTTGCCGTAGTTGGAGATCTCCAGCAGACCGACCCCGTCGCGCACCGCGCGGCATTCGGCCGCGACGTGCGGATGGGCGTTCGAGCGCCGGAAGCTCACCTCGTCCTTGGCCTCGCCGGCCGTGGGGGCGAACCAGAGCGGATGCTCCAGAGCGCAGTAGTCGCCGAACACGGCGTGGCGGTCGCCGAGTCTTTCGTAGATCGGCGTCGTGCGCAGTGGCCGGGCCGCGGGCAGCTCCTCGTTCGGGAAGCGGATCCGGAAACGACGGGAGTAGTTCTCGCGCACTTTCGCGTTGGTGTAGGCGAGCGTCGTCCAGTCGCCGTAGCGAGCCACGTCCATCCCCCAGATGTCGGCGCCGGGGTCACCCTCGACCATCCATTGGGACAGAGCGAGGCCGACCCCGCCGCCCTGGCTGAATCCGGCCATCACGCCGCAGGCAACCCAGAAATTGCGCAGGCCGCGAATCGGACCGACCAGAGGGTTGCCGTCCGGCGCGAAGGTGAACGGACCGTTGACGACCTTGCGGATTCCCGCGCGTCCGATCGACGGGAAATGTTCGAAGCCCACCTCGAGGCTCGGTGCGATCCGCTCGAGATCGTTGGGCAACAGGTCCTGGCCGAAGTCCCAGGGCGTCTCGACCGGCGACCAGGGCACGCCCGCGCGCTCGTAGGTTCCCATCAGCATGCCGCCGCGCTCCTGGCGCAGGTAGATCTCGCCCTCGAAATCGATCGCATGGAGGGCTTCCTTGTCTCGCGACAGTTCGGGCATGTCGCCGGTGATCAGGTACTGATGCTCCATCGCGAGGATCGGCAGCTCGAGGCCGACCATACGGCCGACTTCGCGCGCCCACAGGCCACCGGCGTTGACCACGTGTTCTGCGTGCACGTTGCCGCGGTCGGTGATCACGTCCCAACTGCCGTCGGCGCGCGGACGGAGCTCGGTCACGCGGGTATGGCGCACGATCTCGGCACCGGCGATCTGCGCCGACTTCGCATAAGCATGCGTCACGCCATAGGGGTCGACGTGTCCCTCGATCGGATCGTAGAGCGCGCCGGTGAAGTGCTTCTTGTCCATCAGCGGGAAGAGCTTCGCGGCCTCGTCGACCGAGATGATCTCGAGGTCCATGCCGAGATAGCGGCCGCGCGCCTTGGCCATCTTCAGCCAGTCGAGCCGTTCGCGCGTGCCCGCGAGCATGATGCCGCCGGTGATGTGGACGCCGCAGGACTGGCCCGAGATCCGCTCGATCTCTTCATAGAGCTTGATCGTGTA
>JAGWPY010000129.1 GCA_028870275.1 Gammaproteobacteria bacterium
AGTCCATCGAACAGTTCGACCGTGGTCGCAGCGGTATTCGGTTCGCGGCGGGCGCCGCCGCGCAGCTCGACGAGCGCGTTCGGCTCCTCGGGACCCGCGCTCAGCACGCCGCGACGCCGGTGGTACTTGAACGAGCGCCCGAACAGGCGCACGCCGCTCGCGAGCAGCGCCGAGGCGAGCGTGTCGCCGGCGTGGCCGCGGTATGTGCGGCCGTCGAACGAGAACCGAAGGTCCGTGCCACGATCGATCCGGCCCCCTTCGGCAAGCCGCCACGTAGGGGAAGCGTCCATGGTAGGGGAAGCGTTCATGGCGCGCCGCCCGCCTCACCGTCGGCCGGTGGTCGCAGCGCGCGCACGGCGCCGATGGCGTGGTTGCGCGTGTCGCGCTCGACCAGCAGCCAGCACTCGCAGCCGGCGGCGTGATACCAGAGTTCGCGCTGCGTACCCAGGGGATTCGCGCGCAGATAGACGTAGTCGTGAAATGCGCGCATCGCGTCGACCGCGTCGGGCGCGACGGCCGAGTCCGCCGCCGGGCGCGCGCCGCCGGCCTCGCCGTGGCACACGAACTCCTCATGGCCGCGCGGGCCGCAGATCGGACAGGGGATTCTCATGGTCGTGCCGCGCTCAATGTCGGTTCGGATGGGGCCCCTGCCCCTTCTCGTCGATCAGCTCGCCGCTCAGGAAGCGGTCGAGCCGGTAGGCGGCGGCCAGCGGGTGGGAACCACCGGTCGCGAGGAGGTGGGCGAAGCACCAGCCCGACGCCGGCGTCGCCTTGAAGCCCCCGTAGCACCAGCCGGCATTCAGGTAGAGCCCCTCGACCTCGGTACGATCGATGATCGGCGAACCGTCCATGCTCATGTCCATGACGCCGCCCCAGGAGCGCAGCAGTCGCAATCGCCCGAGCGAAGGCATCATCGCGAGCCCGCCTTCGACCACGTCCTCGACCGTCGCCAGGTTGCCACGCTGCGCGTAGGAGTTGTAGCCGTCGATGTCGCCACCGAACACCAGTCCGCCCTTGTCGGACTGGCTCACGTAGAAGTGACCCGCCCCATAGGTGATCACGCCCGGGATCAGCGGCTTGATCGCTTCGCTCACGAACGCCTGCAGCACGTGCGACTCGATCGGCAGACGCAGGCCCGCCATCGCCGCGACCCGCGAGGAGTGACCCGCGCAGGCGAGGCCGACACGGCGGGCGGCGATGAAGCCGCGCGATGACTCGACCCCGGTCACCGCGCCGCGCTCGACGCGGATCCCGGTCACCTCGCAGTTCTGGATCACGTCGACCCCAAGGCGATCCGCAGCCCGCGCGTAGCCCCACGCGACCGCGTCATGGCGCACGGTGCCGCCGCGCGGCTGAAGCAGCGCGCCCCGGATCGGGAAGCGCGCGTCGTCCATCTCGAGGAACGGCGCCAGCCGCCGCAGCTCGCGCGCATCGAGGAGCACCGCATCCACACCGTGCACCCGCATGGCATTGCCCCGCCGGACGAACGCGTCGCGCTGGGCGTCGGAGTGGAACAGGTTCAGCACGCCGCGCTGGCTCACCATCGCGTTGTAGTTGATGTCCCGTTCGAGTCCTTCCCAGAGCTTGAGAGAGTGCTCATAGAAGGGAATGTTGCCCGGCAGGAGGTAATTCGAGCGGATGATGGTCGTGTTGCGACCGACGTTGCCGCCGCCGATCCAGCCCTTCTCGAGTACCGCGACGTCGGTGAGGCCGTGCTTCCTGGCCAGGTAATAGGCGGTCGCGAGTCCGTGGCCGCCGCCGCCCACGACGATCGCCTCATAGGCCCGCCGCGGCTCGGGGTTGCGCCACATCGGCGGCCAGCCGCGGTGCCCGGTCGCCGCCTGCGCGAGCAGGGAGAAGATCGAGTAGCGCACGTCGCCTAGGGCTCGCCGTCACCGATGCGTGCGCGCCGCTCGGCGACGTAGGCATCGAGCGCCTCGCGCACGGACGGATCGAGCGGCGGCGCCTCGTATTCGGCGAGAGCGCGCTTCCAGACCGCCGTGCCACGACGGGTCGCGTCGAGCGAGCCGGCGGCCGCCCAGCTCTCGTAGTTCTGCCAGTCCGAGACGAGCGGACGATAGAACGCCTGCTCGTAGCGCTCGATCGTGTGCGGATCGCCGAAGAAGTGTCCGCCGGTCGGCACCCTGGCGATCGCCTCGAAGCCGAGCTCGGCCGCATCGACGCGCAACGGCTTCAGGAACTCGACCATCATCTGCAGCATCTCGACGTCCAACACGAACTTCTCGAACGAGGCGGTGAGTCCACCCTCCTGCCAGCCGGCCGCATGATAGATCAGGTTTCCGCCGCCGAGCACCGCGCCCCAGAGCGACATCTGCGTCTCATAGGCGCCCTGCGCGTCGGCCGCGTTCGAGGCGCTTGCGTTGGAGGTCCGATAGGGCAGCCGGTAGCGACGCGCGAGCTGGCCGCAGGCGACATTCGCTTTGGCGTTTTCAGGCGTGCCGAACGCCGGCGCCCCGGAGCGCAGGTCGACGTTCGAGGTGAACGCGCCGTACATCACCGGCGTTCCCGGCCGCACTGTCTGCGCGAGCACGACGCCGAACAGGGCCTCGGCGTTCTGCTGGGCGAGGGCGGCGGCAAGCGTGACCGGCGCCATGGCGCCCATCAGAGTGAACGGCGTGATCACGACGGGCTGGCCGTGAGAGGCCATCGCGACGAGCCCGTCGGCCATCGCCTCGTCGAACCGCCGCGGGCTGTTCACCGAGATGATGGTCATCACGCCGGGCTCCCGTCCGATCTCATCCAGACCGATTCCGCGCGCGATCGCCATCATCCGCACGCCATCGAGCGCGCGACCCGCGCCGATCGCCGAACAGTGGAACGCCCGATCCGAATAGAGAAGATTGGCGCGATAGGTGTCCAGGTGGCGCGAATTCGCCGGCAGCTCGACCGGCGCGCAGACCTGGTTGCCGAGCACGTGGATCACGTTGAAGTACTGCGCCAGGCGGACGAAGTCGCAATAGTCGCGATAGTTGCCGGCCCGTCGCCCCCGCTCCAGATCGTGGATGTTCGGCGGTCCGGCGACCAGGCCAAACACCAGCGCATCGCCGCCGATGCGCACCCGATGCGCGCGATTGCGCGGCGTCAGCGTGAACTCGCCGGGCGCCGTGGCGAGCGCCTGCTCGACCAGGCCTCGATCGAGCCGCACCAGGCCGCTCGCCTCGTCGACGTCGGCGCCGGCGGCGCGCAGGCGCGCACGCGCCTCGGCGGACATCAGCTCGATGCCGAGTTCCTCGAGGATCCGCAGTGAGCTCAGATGGATCGCCTCGACCTGATCATCGGAGAGCAGACGCATCGGCGGATACGCATTGCGCACCTCGCTCCAGGGGAGCTGCGCCAACCGGCTCTCGCCGGTGCGGCGGCCCCGCGTCCCCTCGCGCCGGCGCCGCGGGCCCTTGGCGTCCGACTCCTCGCTCATGCCGCTCTCCATTCGCCGCGCCTGCTCATCGGCCGAGGATTCTCGGCCGCAATCGGCGGCTGCGATTGACCGAATGCGACATCCATTGTGCGCGCCGCGACCGCCGTGCGCGACGCTAGCCGAGCACCGGCGCGGGTCGTCCGGCGCGCCGCCGGCCGGCCGCATGGCGCGCGACGCGGCCCCGTTCCTCGCTCGGCGTGCGGGCGAACTCGCCACGGTAGGCCCGCGAAAAATGCGACGGCGATTCGAAGCCGCAGGCGGCCGCCACCTCGACGATCGGCGCCGCGGTCTGAATCAGGAGAGTGCGGCCGTGCTCCAGACGGATGCGACGGTAGAAACGCCGCGGCGAGACCTGCAGGTGGCGGCGGAACAGCCGTTCGACCTGCCGCGGCGACAGTCCCGCGCGCCGGCCGAGCGCCGTCATGTCGAGCGGTCGCTCGAGGGCGGACTGCATCGCGCGGATCACCGCGACCAGCTTGCCGTGGTGCAGACCGTAGCGCGAGCTCAGGTCCATGCGCTGTCGATCGGCGTCGGCCCTGATGCGTGGATGGATGAACTGCTCGGCGACCCGCAGAGCGAGCTCCGACCCATGTTCGCGCTCGACGAATCGCAGCATCAGGTCGAGGCCGGCCGTGCCGCCGGAGCCGCAGAACACCGGCCCGTCGATCACGTACAGGTCCTCGACCAGGTCGAGCCGCGGATGGCGCGCCCGGAAGGTCGGCGCGTATTCCCAGTGGACCGTGCAGCGCCGGCCGTCGAGGAGTCCCGCTTCGGCGAGCAGGAAGCTGCCGGTGCTGACCGCGCCGACGGTCGCACCGCGACGCGCGAGCCGCCGCAGCTGCGCGTGAATGCGCCGGTCGGTCACCCCGCGCAGCGGATCGAGACCCGCGCACACGACCAGCAGCTCGGCGTCCGGACAGTCCTCGAGCGCACCGTCGACGTCGATCCCGATGCCGTTACTGGCGGCGACGCGCGCACCGTCGCCGGAATACAGCGACCAGGCATACAGCTCGCGGCCGGACAAGCGGTTCGCGGCGCGCAGGGGCTCGAGCATCGCCGCGAAAGCGATCATCGAGAACTGCGGGACGAGCAGCACCGCCACGCGCTCAGGCGGACACGCCCGGGTAGCGGGCTTCGAACTCGGGCGGCTGGCACGGGACATCGGCGGATTTTATCGCGCGCCGCCCGGCATGTTATGGTCATCACGGCCTCTTCGATGGCCGCGACCCGATGCCCGCGAAACGCCCCAAACACCCCCGGTCCCCCGCCTCGCCGCCCTGTCTCGCGCATGAGATCGAATCGGCGCCGCCGGCGCCGCCCGCCGGACGGGGATTCGTGCTGAAGCGCGCCTATGATCCGGCCGGGCCTGCGGACGGCTATCGCGTGCTCGTCGATCGGCTCTGGCCGCGGGGCCTGTCGAAGGCGCGTGCACGCCTCGACGCCTGGGCGCGCGAACTCACGCCGAGCGATGCCCTCAGACGCGCGTTCCACGCGGACCGCTCGCGCTGGTCGGAGTTCGAGCGGCGTTATCGCGGCGAGCTCGGCGCTCAGCGCGAGGCGCTCGAGGCGCTGCGCCGGCGCGCGCGCCGGCAGCGTGTGACGCTCGTCTATGCGGCGCGCGAGGCGACGCTCAACCACGCGATGATCCTGCTCGACGTGCTGACCCACGGTCCCGGCAGGCCGCGACCGCGCGCGGTGCCGGACGATCCTTTGGCATAATCGACGCATGAACCACGACCAACCGGGCCGCGCGAGCGCCGCCCCTGCCCCGCTGCCGAGCCACGCCCGCGTCGTCATCGTCGGCGGTGGCGTCATCGGCTGCTCGATTGCCTACCACCTCGCCAGGCTCGGCTGGCGCGACGTCGTACTGCTCGAACGCAACCAGCTCACCAGCGGCACGACCTGGCACGCCGCCGGACTGCTGACCACGCTGCGCGACACGGAGACGCAGACCAAGCTCGCCAAGTACTCGCAGGAACTCTACCGGCGGCTCGAAGCCGAGACCGGGCAGCCCACCGGGCTGATCGACACCGGGTCGATCCAGCTGGCGATCACCGCGGACAAGGCCGAGGAAATGCGCCGCGGCGTGCACATGGCGCGCAGCTTCGGCGTCGAAGCGCACGAGATCTCGCCGGCCGAGGTGCAGAGGCACTGGCCGCTCGCCGCGGTGGAGGACCTGAGCGCCGCCTTCTACTTCCCGAACGACGCGCGCGTCAATCCGACCGACGTGACCCAGGCGCTCGCGCGCGGCGCACGCATGCAGGGCGTGCGAATCCTCGACCACACGCCGGTCCGCGCGATCCTGAAGCGCGACGGACGGGTCACCGGAGTGCGTACCGACCGCGGCGAGATCGGCGCCGAGTACGTGGTGAATTGCGCCGGCCTTTGGGCCCGGCAGGTCGGACACATGGCCGGCGTGAACGTGCCGCTGCAGGCGGCCGAGCACTACTATCTGATCTCCGAGCCGATCGAGGGAGTGCATTCGAAACTGCCGATCCTGCGCGATCCCGGCAACTCGGCCTACATCCGCGAGGAAGCTGGCAAGATCATGGTCGGCCTGTTCGAACAAAGGGCGGTGCCCTGGGCCGAGCACGGGCCGCCCGCCGATTTCGCATTCGGCGAGATCCCTCCGAACTGGGAGCGCATGGAACCCTACATCGAGAAGGCCATGCGGCGCGTGCCGATCCTGCTCGAAACCGGCATCAAACTGCTCTTCTGCGGCCCTGAGTCGTTCACTCCCGACCACAACTACCTCATGGGCGAAGCGCCCAACCTGAAGAACTTCTTCGTGGCCGCCGGCTTCAATTCGCTCGGCATCCTCTCCGGCGGCGGCGTCGGCCACGTGATGTCGCAATGGATCGTCGAGGGGCGCGCGCCGATGGACCTCTGGTCCGTGAACCTCAGGCGCATGCACGCCTGGCAGGACAACGACCGCTACCTGCTCGACCGGACGGTCGAGACGCTCGGCATCGGCTACCAGGATCACTGGCCCAATCGTCAGTGGGAGACCGCGCGGGGCGTGAAGAAGAGCGTACTGCACGATCGGATCGCCGCGGCGGGCGCCTGCTTCGGCGAGTCCGCGGGCTGGGAGCGGGCCAACTGGTATGCCATGGCGGGCGAGACGCCCGAGTACCGCTACGGCTGGGGCCGGCAGAACTGGTTCGCGAACAACGCCGGGGAGCACCGCGCCGTGCGCGAGGGCGTCGGCCTGTTCGAACAGTCCTCGTTCGGCAAACTGCTGGTGCAGGGCCGCGACGCCGGCGCGGTGCTCGAGCGCATCAGTACCGCGAACGTCGCCGGCGCGGTCGGCCGGTGCGTGTACACGCAGTTCCTCAACGAGCGCGGCGGTATCGAGGCCGACCTCACCGTCACGAGGCTCGCCGAGGACCGCTTCCTGGTGCTCACCGCCGCGTTCACCCTCACGCACGTCGAGGCCTGGATCCGCAATCACGTCCCGGAGAACGCCTTCGTGGCCATCACCGACCTCACCGGCGCCTACGCGATGTTGAACCTGCAGGGACCGGCTTCGCGCGAACTGCTGCAGTCGGTCTCGCCCGACGATTTCTCGAGTCCGGGCTTCCCGTTCGCAAGCGCCCGCGAGATCCGCATCGGCTACCAGACCGCGCTCGCGATCCGCCTGACCTACGTGGGCGAACTGGGCTGGGAGCTGTATGTGCCGACCGAATTCGCGCTGCCGGTCTACGACCGGATCGTCGAGGCCGGACGCCGCTTCGATCTGCGTCACTGCGGCTATCACACGCTCAATTCGCTGCGGATCGAGAAGGCCTATCGGGACTGGTCCCACGACATCGGCCCGGACGACTCGCCGCTCGCCGCCGGTCTCGGCTTTACCTGTGACTTCGCCAAGCCGGGCGGATTCGTCGGCCGCGAGGCGCTGCTCGCCGAGCGCTCCCAGGGCACGCCGAAGCGCCGGCTGGTGCAGCTCCTGCTCGAGGATCCCGAGCCCCTGCTCCATCACAACGAGCCAATCCTCGCCGACGGCGAACCGGTCGGCTTCGTGACCTCGGCGATGTACGGACACACGCTCGGCGCCGCGGTGGGGCTTGGTTACGTGCGCGACGAGGCAGGGCTGACGAGCGAACGGCTCGCGCGCAAGCGCCTCAAGGTCCAGCTGCCACGCACCCAGGTCGAGGCGCGCGCCTCGCTCGCGCCGATGTACGACCCGAAGAACCAGCGGCCGCGCGCCTGAGGCCGATCGGTGTGCACCGCGATGGCGCGGTGCGTGCCCGACAACGGTGCGCCGGCCCGCCGGGTCTTGGGCCAAGTCGCTGATTGCAGGCGGGTCGACTTGGCTGGCACGTTTTTCGCTACGTTCCCGCCGGGGGACGCAGCCTACATGCAAGCCTACGACGAGATGCAGCAGCGCGATGGGTCACCCCGTCGGCACTACGCGCAGTACCACGATTGGCTCGGCCGTCAGCCGCCGAGCCGCATCGCCCAGAAGAGGGCCGAAGCCGATGCGCTGTTCCACCGGGTGGGCATCACGTTCGCGGTCCAGGGCGAGGAACTCGGCGCGGAGCGGCTGATTCCGTTCGACGTCGTGCCACGCGCGCTGCCGAACGAGGAATGGCGTCGGTTGGAGCGCGGCGTGTCGCAGCGTGTGCGGGCACTGAACGCCTTTCTTCACGACGTTTACCACGGCCAGCGCATTCTCGCCGCCGGCGTCGTGCCGGCCGAGCCGGTGTTGTGCAACGCCCAGTACCGTCCGGAGATGCAGGGCGTCGAGGTTCCGGGAGGCACCTACGCGCACGTCGCCGGCGTCGACCTGGTGCGCGACGCCGAGGGCGAGTTCCGAGTGCTCGAGGACAACCTGCGCGTACCCTCGGGCGTCTCCTACATGCTCGAGAACCGCAAGATGATGATGCGGCTTTTCCCCGAGCTGTTCGCAAGCCACCGAATCGCGCCGATCGACCATTACCCGGAGCTGCTGCTCGACGGTCTGCGCAGCGTCGCTCCGACCGGCGTCGCCGATCCGACCGTGGTGCTGCTGACCGCAGGCGCGCACAACAGCGCCTATTTCGAGCACGCCTTCCTCGCCCAGCAGATGGGCATCGAGCTCGTCGAAGGCCAGGACCTGTTCGTACGGGACGACCTCGTGTACATGCGCACCACGCGCGGCCCGCGTCGGGTCGACGTGATCTATCGGCGCATCGACGACGACTACCTCGACCCGCTGGTGTTCCGGCCCGAATCCATGCTCGGCGTCGCCGGCCTCATGACCGCATACCGCGCCGGCCGGGTGACCATCGCCAATGCGATCGGCACCGGCATCGCCGACGACAAATCGATCTATCCCTACGTCCCGGAGATGATCCGCTTCTATCTCGGCGAGGAACCGGTCATCGCCAACGTGCCGACCTGGATCCTGCGGCGCGAGGAGGACCGCGCCTATGCGCTCGCACACCTGCCCGAGCTGGTCGTGAAGGAAGTCCACGGCGCCGGCGGCTACGGCATGCTGATCGGCCCAACCGCGAGCCGCGCGCAGATCGAGGAGTTCCGCGCGCGCATAGCCGCCCATCCGGAGCGCTACATCGCTCAGCCGACGCTGGCGCTGTCGACCTGCCCCACGTTCGTCGATGAGGGGCTCGCGCCGCGTCACATCGACCTGCGTCCGTTCGTGCTCTGCGGGCGCGACGTCAATGTCGTGCCCGGCGGGCTCACGCGCGTCGCACTCGGCCGCGGCTCCCTGGTCGTGAACTCCTCTCAGGGCGGCGGCACCAAGGACACCTGGGTGCTGGAGTCGTGATGCTGAGCCGCACGGCGGACCACCTCTACTGGATGTCGCGTTACGTCGAGCGCGCCGAGGGTCTCGCGCGCATGATCGACGCGCACCACCGCATGTCGCTGCTGCCGCACGCGCCCGCGTCGCTGCGCGCCTCGCTGCAGAGCTCGCTCGCGGCACTCGACCTGGAGAATCTGTATCACGCGCACCATGAGCGCATCGAGGCGCGGCTGGTATTCGAATTCCTGATCGTCGGCCAGGGCTGGGGCGGCAGCCTGATCGACTGTCTGCGCTCGGCCAGGGAGAACGCCCGCGCGATCCGCGGCACGCTGACCTCGGAGCTGTGGGAGACGCTCAACTCCACCTGGCTCGAGGCGCGGACCATTGCCGCACGCGGCCAGATCGGCGCCGAGACCGGCCAGTTCGTCGAATGGGTCAAGGAGCGTTCGCACCTCACCCGCGGCGTTACCATCGGCACCATGCTGCGCGACGAGGCCTTCCACTTCTCGCGCATCGGTACCTTCATCGAGCGCGCCGACAACAGTGCGCGCTTCCTGGTTGCGCGCCGCGATGACCTGCAGCCGGGCGCCGACGCCGGCCGGGTGCCCGATCCGTTCGAGTGGAGCGTGCTGCTGCGCGCGCTGTCGGCGTTCGAGGTGTACCGGCGCCGCTATCGCGAGGTCATCACGCCGCTGCGGGTGGCCGAACTGCTGATCCTCTGCGACGACATGCCTCGCTCGCTGCTCCGATGCACGCGCGAGGTCTACCGGAACCTGCGCGCGGTCGCCAACGACCAGTCGAGCGAGACCGAGCGCCGCGCCGGCGGCCTGCACTCGACACTGCACTTCACCAGGCTGGAGTCCTTGATCGAGCGTGGCCTGGCACGGTTCCTGGAGGAATTCCTCGCCGAGCTGTACGCACTCGGCGAAAGGGTCGCGGTGGACTTCCTCCTGCCGCCGATCGAGGTCTGACCGATGCGACTGCACATCCAGCATGAAACGCTGTATCGGTACGAACGGCCGATCAAGTACAGCGTACAGCGGCTCCACCTCACGCCGCGGCCCGAGCCCTCGCAGCGCGTGATCGCCTGGCGCCTCGAGGCGCCGGGCAGTCGGGTCGAGCAGCTCGACGCGCACGGCAACGTCACCCACCTTCTGACCATCGAGGACGCGCGGCGCGAGATCTGCATCTCGGTGCGCGGCATCGTCGACACCAGCGAACAGGATCTGTCGCCCGAGGACGGCCCGCTCTCGCCGCTCGCCTATCTCGCCGAGACGCCGCTCACCCGCGCCGATCCGCAGCTGCGCGCGTTCGCCGGCGACGCCTGCGCCGGCCGGACCTCGGCCGAGGCGATCGCCCACGATCTGTGCGAGGCCATTTGCGCGACCATCCGCTACCGGCCCGGGTCCAGCGAGGTCGGCGACAGCGCGAGCGCCGCCTTCGCGGCGCGCGCCGGCGTCTGCCAGGACCAGGCGCACGTGTTCCTCGCCTGCGCGCGGGCACGCGGCCTGCCCGCCCGCTACGTGAGCGGCTACCTCTACACCGGCGACGCCAGCGAGGTCGCGAGCCACGCCTGGGTGGACGTCTGGCTCGGCGCCGAGCTCGGCTGGCGCAGCCTCGACGTGACCCATCGCCGACCCGCTCAGGGCCGCTACTGCCGGCTCGCGGTCGGCCGCGACTACCTCGACGCCGCGCCCGTGCGCGGCGTCCGCCACGGCGGTGGCGACGAACGTCTGGCCGCGCGCGTCCAGGTCGCAGGTTCGGCGCAAGAGCAGCAGTAGTCCGGTACAATCCGCGGGCATGACCTATTGCCTCGGCCTGCTCGTCGACACCGGCCTCGTGATGCTGTCGGATTCGCGCACCAACGCCGGCCTCGACCAGATCAGCGTGTTCCGCAAGATGACGACCTTCCAGCGCGCCGGGGAACGCGCTCTGGTACTGCTGTCGGCGGGCAACCTCGCGATCACCCAGGCGGTCGTCAATCAGCTGCAACGCCAGGTCCAGGCCGAGCCCGCCGCCGGGCTGCTCGCGGCCACCGACCTGTTCGAGGCGGCGGGCATCGTCGGCGAAGCGGTGCGCGAGGTCTACGCGAGAGACGCGGCCGTGCTCAAGGCACAGGGCCACGAGTTCAACGGCAGCTTCATCCTCGGCGGCCAGATCCGCGGCGACGAGCCTCGCCTGTTCCACGTCTACTCGGCCGGCAATTTCATCGAGGCCTCGATCGACACCCCCTATTTCCAGATGGGCGAGTCGAAATACGGCAAGCCGATCATCGATCGGGTGATCACCCGCAGCTCCGGTCTTGCGCAGGCGGCCAAGTGCGCGCTGGTCTCGATGGACTCGACCATCCGCTCGAACCTGTCGGTCGGCCCGCCGCTCGACCTGTGCATCGTGCGGCGCGACGAACTGCGCATCGCCACGCATCTGACCATCGACGAGGACAACGAGTACTTCCGTATGATCCGCAACCGCTGGGGCCTCGCCTTGCAGGAAGTGTTCAACGAATTGCCGAATCCGGCTTGGTGAGGTCCGCCATGAGCGAGTCGCCCGTCGTCGATCCAGCCGCCGCCGAGGCGTTGCCCTTCGTCGCCCCCTGCCGCCGGCTCGCCGTCGGTGCACCCCTGCGCTGGCTACGGCTGGGCTGGGCCGACATGCGCGCCGCACCGCTGCCGAGCCTCGCGTTCGGGCTCGCGATCCTCGCGCTCAGCCTCACCGTGACGGGAGTCGCCTACCGCTTCGGCACCGGCTGGTTGGTGATCGTGCTGCTCTCCAGCTTCATCTTCGTCGCACCGGTGCTCGCGATCGGCCTTTACGCGATCAGCGCGAGCCTGGAGCGCGGCCGGCGCCCCTCGTTCGGCCGCTGTCTCGCCGTCACCCGCGCGCGGCTCGGCGACATGCTGCTGTACTCGCTGATCCTGATGGTGATCAGCCTGGTATGGGTACGCGCCGGCAGCGCGGTCGAGATCTTCTTCCCCACCGGCGACGGTGCGGACTTCGTCGCGGTCGCGACTTTCTTTGCGATCGGCACCGCGGTCGGCACGCTGTTCTCGATCGCGACCTTCGCGGCGAGCGCCTTTTCCCTGCCGATGCTCGTCGACCGGCACTGCGACGCGGTGACCGGCGTCGTCACCAGCGTCAACGCGGTGCTGCGCAACAAGCCGGCCATGCTGGTCTGGGCGACCTTGATCGTGCTCTCGGTCGCCGTCGGCTTCGCGACCGGGCTGCTGGGACTCGCCGTGACCATGCCGCTGATCGGCCACGCGACCTGGCACGCCTACCGCGAGACCATCGACGCCGCCGCCTGGCCGGTCCACCCCGACCCGACGCCACCCGCCTGACGCCCGCCCGACGCCGCCCGTCTGAGGCCGCCCGGCCAAACGACTCGCCCACAACCGGTCGAGCGGTAGGACCCGCACGACGGTCGAGCCGTTGCCGCGACGGGTGCATGCAGCACCCGGTCGCGACAACGGCCCGGCCGTCGCGCCAGTACTCGCGCTGCGAACCGAATTGGCGCAAAAGTTTTCGCCGGGCGGTCTCAGACGGGCGGCGTCGGGATGCGTACGTAGGGCATGCCGGCCGCGTCGGCGGCGGCGAAGCCGAGCGGGCTGTCTTCGAACACGAGGCAATCGGCGGCCGGTACGCGTAGGCGCCGCGCGGCTTCGAGAAAGGGATCCGGATGCGGCTTGGCGCGCGCGCAGTCCTCGACGCAGACGATCGCCGCGAACCATTCGCGCACGCCGATCGCATCGAGGGTCGCCTCGACGTGCGTGCGCAGGCCGCCCGACGCAACGGCCATCGGCACCCGGCCGCGATGGCGGCGGGCGATCGCGACCACCGGCTCGATCGGCCGGATCTCGGCGATGCTCGCGGCGAAGTAGGTTTCCTTGCGGGCTTCGGCCGCCTCGAAATCGCCGAAGTCGATCCGGTGACGGTCGCGCAGTTCGATGAGGATCTCCCGCGTCGGCTTGCCGCCCCAGCCCGCGAACAGCGACTCTGGATACGGCTCGCCGATCTCGGCGAACAGGCGCTGCCAGGCGCGATAGTGCAGCGGCATCGTGTCCGCGAGGGTGCCGTCGCAATCGAAGATCAGGCCGGCGAACGGCCGGTCGGGTATCTCGAGGTTCAAGGCTTCGCCCCCGCGCTCACGGCGCGCCGTCCACCGTTCAGGCCGCGGCCTCGCCGAACACGACGCCTTCGCCCGCGGCCCAGTGCCGCTGACGGATCCACGAGGCACGCTGCACGCAGCCCCACATCAGCGCGGAATGCATGGCGCCGTAAGGCTTGCCGCAGGGGATGAAGCAAGAATAGCCCGGCAGGTCATTCGGCCCGTGCAGACCCCAGGCGCCCATGCGCGGCACGAAGTCCAGCAGATCGAACTCCGCGGCGTTCAGGCGGCCGCAAACCGCCACCGGATCGGCCGGCCGGGTCGCGAAGGGCAGCATGATCGTCGCGAGGTAGCCCGCCCCGGCGACCGGGTGCAGCATGCCGGCATGCAACTGCAGCAGCGCGGTCTCGGCCTTGGGATCGATCGTGCGCGAGGGCACGTCGCCGGAGAGCGCGAACTCCGCCCAGATGCTGTTGGCATCGCTCGCCGCCGCGATGCCGCGCGCGCGCAGGGCTTCGGCCGTCGTGCGCAGTTGCTCTTCGGGCAGACGCTCGCTCCAGTCGCCCGGCAGTCCGTGCAGCGCGCGCTGCTGCTCGGTTGCGCTCGCCGAGACGATCGCCGCGGCGACCGATCGACCGATCGGCAGCTGCCGGCCGAACACGTCGAGGATCATCTGCGTCGAGAGATGCGGAGTCGCATCGACCGAGTACAGCGAGAACTGCGCACGTTGGGTCAACCGCCCTTCGACGAGGTGGTAGGCGCCGTAGACCGCCATGGCATTCAAGCGTTCGATGCCGGCCGCATGGAACGACGGCAGGCCCAGCGGCGCGTATTCGGCGATCACGTCGACGGTCGCGACCAGGGTGGATTCGGGCGCCGGCGCAGCCACCGGCCGGATGCGCAGACGGCTCACCCCGGCGCCGCCCGGGTGCTTCAGGCAATAGCCGTCCTCGGTGCGCTCGAGCGGATGCGGCGCGAGCGCCTTGTGGATGCGTTCTTCGACTTCGCAGGTCACTTCGTGATCTTCCTCGAGGCAAGTGGGTTCGGCCCGGCCAATGCGGGCCAAAACGGCAACGATACCGCAATCGCCGGCAAGATACCGGCGCGCCGCGTTGGGGCGTGCATTAAAATGATGCCATGCCACGGCCCCATCGCGAACCCGGTTCGCGCTCGCTCGAGCACGGCGGTCGCCGCCCATGAGTCCGGTCGACGTCCTGATCGCCGGCGGCGGCGTGGTCGGCTCGGCGGTCGCGTATTTCCTGTCCACCGAGCCCTCGTTCGGCGGCACGGTGCTGGTGGTCGAACCCGATCCCTCCTACCGGTTCGCTGCCAGCTCCCGCTCGGCCAGTTCGATCCGGCAACAATTCTCCACGCCGCTCAATATCGCCCTCTCGCGCTTCGGCCTCGAGTTCCTGCGGGCCGGCGGCCTGCCCGGCAGCGGCGATCTGACCGACGTCGAATTCCATGCGGCGACCTACCTCTATCTCGCCTCGCCCGCCGGCCTCGAGATCCTCACCCACAACGTCGCGGTCCAGCGCGCCTGCGCGGTCGATGCGCGCCTGTACGCACCCGATGCGCTCGCCGCACGCTATCCCTGGCTCGAGGTCCGTGGCCTCGCGGCGGGAGCCGATACCGGAACCGGGGAAGGCTGGTTCGACGGATTCGCGCTGCTCGGCGCCTTGCGGCGCGCGAATCAGCGACGCGGGGTGCGCTATCTGCGCGACCGGGTCGCCGCGATCGAACTCGGCGAGGACCAGCGCGTCGAGGCGGTGAGGCTCGCCGGCGGCGAGACGCTGCGTTGCGCCTGGCTGGTGAACGCGGCCGGTACCCGGGCGCGCACCCTCGCCGCGAGCGCCGGCATCGACGTGCCGGTCTTCGCGCGCAAGCGCAATGTGTTCGTGTTCACCAGTCCCGCGCAGATCCCCGACTGTCCGCTGGTGATCGACCCGAGCGGCGTGTGGTTCCGCGGCGACGGCTCGCGGTTCCTCTGCGGACCGGTGCCGACGAGCGATCCCGACGTCGATCCGGACGACTTCGAAGTCGATCATGCACAGTTCGAGGACCTCGCCTGGCCGGCGCTCGCGCACCGCGTCCCGGCCTTCGAGCAGGCGCGGGTCACCGGCGCGTGGGCCGGGCATTACGATTACAACAGCTTCGACCAGAACGCCTTCATCGGACCTTGCGAGGCCGTGCCGAATCTGCTGCTCGCCTGCGGCTTCAGCGGCCACGGCCTGCAGCACTCGCCGGGCGTCGGCCGCGCGATCGCCGAGTGGATCGCCTTCGGCGAATATCGCTCGATCGATCTCGGTCCATTCGCCCATGCCCGCTATGCCCGCGCCGAACCGCTGCGCGAGCTGAACGTGATCTAGAGGCGCGCACCAGCGCGCGGGAGTATCCGACCATGAAGCACCTGGACGCCAAGGCGATCGCCGCGAGGCTCGATCGCCGTTCGCTGGTGGACGCGCTCGATGCCGCGTTCCGTGGCGCCGCCACCGCGCCGATGCGCCAGCATCACGCGATCGGCGAGGGTGCCGGCGAGGAAGCCGCGCTGCTGCTCATGCCCGCCTGGAGCGCGAGCTCGATCGGCGTGAAACTGGTGACGGTCTTTCCGGGCAATGCCGTCCATGGCCTGCCCGCCGTGCACGCCGCCTATGCCCTCTTCGACGCGCGTACCGGCGAGCCGCGCGCAACGCTCGACGGCACCGAGCTCACGCGACGGCGCACCGCCGCGGCCTCGGCACTCGCCTCCCGTTACCTGTCGCGCACGGACTGTTCGAGGCTGTTGATGATCGGCACCGGTGGGCTCGCGCCGCATCTGATCGAGAGCCATTCCGTGGTGCGCCCGATCCGCGAGGTGCGCATCTGGGGCCGCCAGCCGGAGCGCGCCGCGGCGGTCGCCGCCGGCTTCGCCGAGCGCGGATTCTCGATCGAGACGGTGACCGATCTGCGCGCGGCGGTCGAATGGGCCGACCTGGTGAGCTGCGCGACGCTCTCGAGCGAGCCTCTGGTGCGCGGGGAATGGTTGCGATCCGGACAGCACCTCGATCTGGTGGGCGCCTACACACCGCGCATGTGCGAGGCCGATACGGAGGCGCTGCTGCGCGCCCGCGTGTACGTCGACACGCGGGCCGGCGCGCTCGCCGAGAGCGGCGAACTCGTGCAGGCGATCGCCACGGGACGGTTTCGCGCCGAGGAGATCTGCGGCGAGCTCGCCGATCTCGCCAGCGGCCGCGCCGCGGGGCGCGGCGGCGCCGCGGAGATCACCCTGTTCAAGAGCGTCGGCACGGCACTCGAGGATCTCGCCGCGGCCGAGCTCGCGCTCGCGCGCGGCTGACTCGCCGCGCCTGCGTTCAGCGCTCGATGATCGGGATCTGAGGGGCGGCCTCGCGCGGTGCGAGACCGGCGAGACGCGGATCGTCGGCGACTTCCACACGGCGCGCGTACGCACGGAAGCCGGAACGCAGGTAGAACCCCAACGCGGCCGGGTGATCGAGCGTGCAGGTGTGCACCCAGAACCGTCCGATCGGCCGAGCCCAGGCGCGCTCGATCGCACGATTCATCAGCAGGCGCCCCGCGCCGGTGCCCTGCGCGGCGGCGGTGACGCCGAAGAACGCCAGCTCGCACTCACCGGACTCGCGAAAATCGAGTTCGAGCAGTCCCTCGTCGCGGCCGTCGATCGCAAACGCGTGGATCTCGACGTCGGGGTGCGTGATGATCGCGCGCAGCTCCTCGGGCGGCATCCGCAACCTCGAGAACCACAGCCAGGGAGTGCCGATCCGCGCGAAGAGTTCCCGGTACCAG
>JAGWPY010000130.1 GCA_028870275.1 Gammaproteobacteria bacterium
GGTGACGCGGCATCGGCCGATTCCGACCCGGCGCGCCGACGCCGGCGGCGGCGGCGGCGTGGTGGACGCGGCGGCGGCGGCGATGGCGGCGGGAATCCGGCGCCGGGCGCGCCGCCACCGGCAGGCTGAACGTCGGGCGACGCGGTCGTCTCAGGCCGCGCGCGATTCAGATCAGCTCGAGTACGCCGTCCACGGCCGTGAACCCCTGCGTATCGCGGGCCGACTGGTCAGTGTCGGGGCGGCGCACGGCGCGCAGACAGCCGATCCCGAACCCACGCGCGCTCTCGAGCACCGCCAGGCTGTCGTCGACGAACAGCGTGCGCGCGGGATCGAAGGGCTCTGCGCGCCGCAGGCGCGGCCAGAATTCCGGATGCTCCTTCGGCACCGCGAACGGATGCGAGGAGTAGGCGGCGTCGAAGTGGCGCGTCAGCGCGACGCGCTCGTCCTTGATCGCGAGCGTCTCGGGATGCGCATTGGTCACCAGCACCACGCGCTTGCCGAATCCGCGCAGGCGCTCGAGAAACCGTTCGGCGCCCGGTAGATAGCGGACGCGGTCGGCGCAGGCCCGCTTGATCGCGCCGATGTCCAGGTCGAGCTCCCTCGACCAGTAGTCGATGCAGTACCAGTCCATCGTGCCGGCCACGGCCTGGAATCGCGGCGCGAGTCGGCTCCTGGCCAAATCCGCCGGGAGCCGGTGGCGCTCGGCATAGCGGAGCGGTACGTGCTCGCGCCAGAACCAGTTGTCGTAGGCGAGGTCGAGCAAGGTGCCGTCCATGTCGAGCAACACATGATCGATCGTCGACCAGTCGACTGCAGCGGATGAGCCCATCGCGGTTATCATAGCAATGATGCGAAACCTATCTGAGCTGGCGGGCGCGCTGCTGCCGGTGGTCGCCGAGGCGGGCGCGGCGATCATGCGGATCTACGACGGCGAATTCGCGGTGATGCGCAAGGACGACGAGTCGCCGCTCACCCACGCGGATCTCGAATCGCAGCGCACGCTGCTCGCGGGCCTCTCCCGCTTGACCCCGGGTGTACCGATCCTCTCGGAGGAATCCGCGCACGCTTCCTGGGAGGAACGCCGGCACTGGAACGAACTCTGGGTCGTCGATCCGCTCGACGGAACGCGCGAATTCGTCAAACGCAACGGCGAATTCACGATCAATGTCGCGCTGGTGCGCGCGCACGAACCGGTCCTCGGCATCGTCGCCGCGCCGGCGCTCGGCCTGGTCTACTGGGGCGCGCTCGGGCACGGCGCCTTCCGAGCCGAGCCGGGCGGGTCCGTGACGGCGATCCGCGTATCGGCTCCGCACGATCCGGTCCGGGTGGTCGGCAGCCGGTCGCACGCGACGCCCGAGACCCAGGCCTACCTGCGGGGGCTGCCGCGATGCGAGACCCGCCCGATCGGCAGCTCGCTGAAGTTCTGCCGGATCGCCGAGGGGGCCGCCGATCTGTATCCGCGATTCGGCCCCACTTCGGAATGGGACACGGCCGCCGGGCAGGCCGTGCTCGAGGCCGCCGGCGGCCGGGTCACCCGGCTCGACGGCCATCGGTTGCGTTACAACTGCCGGGAGAGCCTGCTGAACGGCGATTTCATCGCCTTCAACCACGCCTCGGTATTGCCGCCGAACGCCGCCTGAGATCGGCCTGCGCTCAGGCGTTTCCGCCGGGCTCGCATAGCTGCAGAGTCGCCTCGAGCAGGGCGGGAATGTCGAACTCGACCTCGTCGCCGGACATCGTGAGGCGGGCGACGCCGGCGGCGGCGATCATCGCCGCCGGCACGTGGATCTGGTCGGCGGCACCGCGACCGGTCCAGACGAGCAGTCGCTGGTCCGGGATCGCGCGATTGAGCGCGTCCCAGCGCAATTGCGCGGCGCGAGCGATCGGCGAATCGTCGCCCCAACGGCGGGCCGCGACGCGCGAAGCCTGGGTCGAAGCCCGCGCCTCGCTCGGATCGGTCATCAAGGCGTGCACGTACTGCAGCATCTCGACCGGGTCGACACGCAAGTCGAGATCGCTGTTTGGGATCCGGTTCATCGATGACCTCCACGAGGGCCCAGACGGTTCTTCGCTCCAACTTCCATCTGGGGTCGCAAAGCGAAAAAACCAGTCCCCGGCGCGTCCTCGGCACCCGGAATTGCATTAAAGTCGTGCGCATGATCGATCTGCACCTGCACTCCGACCGCTCGGACGGTACCCTGCCGCCGGCCGAACTGGTCGCGCGCGTGGCGCAGGCCGGCGTCGACACCCTCGCACTCACCGATCACGACTCGACCGACGGACTGGCCGAGGCCGGTACCGCGGCCCTCGAGCGGGGCCTGCGCCTGGTCCCGGGCGTCGAGGTCTCCGCGTCATGGCGCAATCAGCCGATTCACGTGCTCGGCCTGTGGATCGATCCCGAGGCGCCTGTCCTGCGCGCCGCCCTCGCGGGCCAGGCCGAGCGCCGTCACGAGCGCATGCGCATGATCTGCGCACGCCTGTCGGAGCGCGGCTTGCCCGGCGCACGCTGGCTCGCGGCGGTCGAGGCGCGCACGGCGCTGCCGACCCGCACCCATCTCGCCGAGGCGATCGTCGCCGAAGGGCTCGCCGGCGACACGGGCGATGCGTTTCGCAAATTCCTCGGGCGCGGCGCGGTCGCGCAGGCCGCCGGCCTCTGGCCGCCGCTCGCGGAGGTGATCGGCTGGATTCTGGGCGCCGGCGGGCTGGCCTCGCTCGCGCATCCGATGCGCTATCCGCTCTCGGCCGGGGCGAGGCGCCGGTTGCTCGCCGAGTTCGCGGCCGCGGGCGGCGGCGCGATCGAAGTGGTCACCGGCGCCAACGCGGCGCATCAGATCGAGACCTGCGCGGCGCTCGCCGGGGCTCACGGCCTCGCCGGCACCGTGGGGTCGGATTTCCACGATCCCAAGCACGCTTGGAATCCTCTCGGCCGCTTGGCTAAGCTACCCCCCGGCGTGACCCCGGCCTGGGGCCTACGCGAGACGCGCGGGACCTGCGGCTGGGACGGCTGACACCGTGAGCGACGATCAAGACAACGTCAACACCGACCTGTTCAAGAACATCGAGCGTCTACGGCAGCTGCGCATCGAGCACCGCGACCTCGACGACATCATCACGCGCCTGACCATGGACTTCAGGGTCGACGAAGTCCAGATGAAACGCCTGAAGAAGCGCAAACTCATGCTGAAGGACCAGATCGCGCGGCTCGAGAGTCAGCTGATCCCCGATCTGAACGCATGACCAGATCGACGATCCCGGCCTGCGACCTGGAGTGGACCTTCGTGCGCTCGGCGGGCCCGGGCGGCCAGAACGTCAACAAGGTGGCGAGCGCCGCGCAACTGCGCTTCCTGCTCGCCGGGAATCAGACGCTCGCCGAGGGGGTCAAGCAACGCCTGCGAAGGCTCGCCGGCCGGCGCCTCACGGCCGACGGCAGCATCGTGATCCTCGCACGCGGCGAACGCAGTCAGGAACAGAACCGGCGCGAGGCGCTCGAGCGGCTCGAGGAGCTCATCGAGCGTGCGCGGGTCGAACCGAAGCCGCGCCGCAGGACCAAGCCCACGAAGGGGTCCCAGGAACGGCGGATCGACACCAAGAAGCGCCGCGGCGCGGCCAAGCGTGATCGACGCACGCCCTGGGACTAAAGGCCCGCGCCGCACCCAAGGGGGCCCCGCCACCCAAGGGGGCCCCGCCGCGTCCAAGGGGAGGCCTGCCGCTCAGCCCAGGGTCACCTGCAGGATGCTGTGCCGGATCTGCTCGGAGAGCACGAGCTGTGCGTCGGCGGCGACGGCGAGCAGCGCCTCGCCGTAGGTGAGCTTGCCATCGGCCGTGGTCTGCAGGACCGCGCGCCTGCGCAACAGATCGACGAAGTTGCGGAACAGCGCCTTGTCGAAGAATTCGGGCGAGTCGAGTCCGTGCAGCAAGGCGATGCGTTGCGCGGCCAGGTGACAGCGCTCCTCGAGCGCCTGCTGGCCGATCGTGCCGCTGCCGGCGCGCAGCAGCAGCGCGATCGCCAGATAATAACGCTCGACCGTCTGGATGGTCGCGGCCGCGAGCGTCGACAAGCGCATCGCCTCGACCGTGGTCGGCGGCGGACGATGCCATTCGCTGTGGTCGGCGTTCGAAGCGAGGAGCCCGAGACGTGCGAGCGCCTCGAGCAGGGCCTCGGTCCTTGCGCCGATCTCCTCCTCGGTGAAACGCAGGTACAGCTCGGCGGCCACGTAGGGATAGATCCGCCAGACCAGCCGCTGGATGTCCTCGGTGCGCATGCTCGCGTTGCTGATGAAACAACAGGCGAGCAGCGAGGGCATCGCGAACAGGTGCAGCACGTTGTTGCGGTAATAGGTCGCGAGCACGGCACGGCCCGGGCTCATCGACATGATGTCGCCGAGCGGGTGCGTCCGGCGCTCGATCATCGCGAAATCCTCTGCGTAGCGGACCATCTGCGCGCCGTCCTGGGGCGGCAGGCTCACGCGTCCGCCGTACGGCGCTTCGCGCAGCAGCCCGAGGTACAGATCGAGCTGCGCGGCGAGATCGGTCTCGGCCATCGCCAGCCGCGGCGTCGCGAGCAACGCGGTCGCCACCAGGTTGATCGGCGTGACCGCGGCGGCGGCGTTGATGCCCACGGCGATCCGCCGGGCGAGATCGGCGATCGCCGCGCCGAGCCAGTCGCAGCGTGGATCCTCGCTGCCGGCGGCCTCCTCGCGCCAGAGCGCGTCATGCGCGCGCAGCAGATCGTCGAGCTCGATCGGATCGCCGAGACTCACGTGGACCGAACCGAAGCGCTGGCGCAGCGCCGGCACCGCCTTCAGCAGGCCGAGCACGGTCTCCTTCTGCTTCGGTCGTCCGGAGAGCTCTCCCAGGTAGGTGCGGCCTTCGACGATGCGTTCGTAGCCGATGTAGACGGGCACGAACACCACCGGGCGGCGGGGATCGCGCATGTAGCTCTGTACCGTCATCGACAGCATGCCGGTACGCGGCGGCAGGAGTCTGCCGGTTCGGCTGCGTCCGCCCTCGACGAAGTACTCGAGAGGATGGCCGCGAGCCATCATCAGCGCGAGGTACTTGCGGAACACCGTCGAGTACAGGGCATCGCCCTTGAACGACCGGCGCATGAAGAACGCGCCACCCTTGCGCAGGAACCGGCCGACGATCGGCATGTTCAGGTTGACTCCGGCCGCGACGTGCGGGATCGCGAATCCCCGGTGGTAGATCACGTACGACAGCAGGAGGTAGTCCATGTGGCTTCGGTGGCAGGGCACGTAGATGAGCTCGGCACCCTCGCCGATCCCGCCGAGCACCTCGGCGTTGTGGAATTCGACGCCGTCGTACAGCCGGTTCCAGAGCCAGCCGAGGGCGAGCGACATGAAGCTCACGAAGGACTGGGAGTAGTTGGCGGCGATCTCGTCAGCGCACTTCTTCGCCGCGAGCAGCCCGGCTCGCCGGGAGAGCGATCGCGCCCGCATCTCGGCGCGAACCGCCACCCGTACGGCCCTGGTCGCCAGCACCCGTGCGACGATCGTCCGGCGATGCGAGAGGTCCGGACCGATCGTCGAAACGCGTTGGGCGCGCAGCGTGGCGCGCAGCGCGCGTGCGACCCGGCGCGGCGCCGCGGCGCCATCGGCCGCGGCGTGCATGCATTCGCGCAGCGACACCGGATCGCCGAAGCGCAGCAGCGTATTGCGACCGTTCACGACGATCGTCGCCGCGCGCCGCAGCCGGCCGGCGATCGTCCAGTTCTCGGTGAACGGCAGCTGCCACCAGCTGGCCTCCCGGTGCGCCGAGCGCCCCCAATAGATCGCCAGCGGCACCATCACGACGTCGAACCCCGGCTGGTCGCGCACGGCGCTCATCAGTTCGACGAGCAGTCGCGGCGGCCGACGGTCGAGGCGCGCGCGAAACGCCCCCACTCGCCGTTCCAGCGCGAAGTACGCGGCCGGCACGCGCTTGCCGCCGATCAGCAGGCGGCGCGTCGGTCGCGGCAGGCCGAGGCGGCCGCAGACCTCGTTGAGCACGGCGAGGTCGGTCTGGCTGTCGCGCTCCAGGACGTAGCAGACGGGGCGGTTGCTCGCGGCGAGCGATTCGCCGGCGCGCTCGGGCTTGACCGACGGCCGCACCCAGACGGCGAGGATCTTGCGGACCGCCCAGTTCCAGGCGCGGCCGGGACCGGCGAGCAGGTGCAAGCGCTGGGCGTCCCGAACGGCGTCGGATCAGCGGGACGCGTCGCCGCCTTCCGCGGCGTCGATCGCGCGACGCTGGTCGCGCGCGTACTGGTCGAGGGTCTGCTGGACCGCGCTCGCGCGCGCTTCCTGGCGGGTCAGCGGATCGAAAACGGTCTTGGCGGGCGGGCCCGCGGGCGGAGCCTCACCGGAGGAGCAGCCGAGCGAAGCCGCCAGGGGGACGGACAGGATCGCCATTCTGAGCAGGTACATCGGTGAACCTCCGCGCGGCCGGTCGGTCAAGGCATAGAGTGTACAATCGGCTCGCTCTCACCGTCACTCGGAGATCATCGATGTTCCGGCTCCCGTCGTTCGTGCTGCTCCTCGCCGCGTCGTCGGCGGCTTTTGCCGGCGCCGGGGTCGACTTCGACACGGCCGGCCGGATCTACCTCGCGGCCGGCCTGCGCGAACAGGTGAGCGCCTCGTTGCCGGCGATGCCGGGGAAGCTGCGCGACCTGTTCACATCCGGCGGGACCGGTACGCTCGACGCCAAACGGCTCGCCGCGGTCGATGCGGCCGCCCACCGGGCATTCCGCATCGACGTGTTCGAGCCTCAGGCGCTCGCCGCCTTCGCGGCCCATCTCGATCCGGATGCGGCGGCCAGAACGCTCGCCTTCCTCTCGAGCCCGACCGGCCAGCGCATGGTCCGCGACGATATCGCGCTCGCGAAGCTCGACGAGAAGACGATCGACGCGGTCGCACAGGGCAAGATCGCCGTGCCCTCCTCGCCCTCGCGCGCACGTCTGTTCGCCCGTCTCGAAACGGCATCGCGCGCGACCGAGTCCGCCGCGACCGTCTACCTGACGATCGGCCGTTCGATCGCGGTCGGCAAGGCGCTCGGCTACGGTCTGAACCTCGAGGAAGCCGAGCAGGAAGTCGACAAGGGCCAGTCGACCCAGCCCTCCGCCGCACTCGAACACAGCCTCGAGCAACCGCTCGGGCGTTATCTCGCCTACGGCTACCGCGACCTGAGCGAGCGCGACCTGCGCCGGATGGTGGCGTTCTTCGAGTCGGCGCCCGGCAAGACCTATGTCGACGCCTCGATCGCCGCTCTGTCGGCCGGCTTCCAGTCGATGGGTCGACGCTGCGGCGAGCGCATCGGCGAGAGCTGGCGGGAACTCGCGCGCGCCGAGGCACAGGACCGTGCGGGCGCGGCGGCGCCCGCATCCCTGGCCGCTCCCGGGACGCCCGCGGCGCCCGTGCCCAAGCCGCGCTGAACCCGCTTCAGCCGAGGCGCAGGAGGAAGGCGCGCAGCAGTTCGCAGATCTCGGCGATCCGGTCCTGCAGCCGATGATCCGAGTCGAGCAGATGGAGCGCCGCTCGATGTTCGCGGGCCCAGCGCAGGCTGTTCTCGACCGGCACCACCTCGTCGCGCCAGCCATGCACGATCTCCACCGGGCAGCCCGGCTCGCGCGGCGTATGACTCTCGAAGCCCGGCATGTAGAACGCCGGAGCGAGCAGGAACATCGCACGCGCACCGAGGACAGGGGCCGCGGCTGCGGACACGTGGCCGCCGAGACTCGATCCGACCAGGACGAGCGGCCCGGCGGCCGTGCGGCCCGCGACGATCAGCCGCTCGACCCGGACCCGCGGATCCTCGATCCCCTGGTAGTCGATCGACTCGACCGCAGATCCCAGGGCCCGAACCACTTCCGCCATCGCGGTGATCTTCGTCCCCCACGGGCCGCTCTCCTTGCCGTGCGAGAACACCACGGCGGCGAAGGAGCGGTTCAAGCGCGGGATCCGGATTGCAGGCGATGGGCGAGTCGATCCGCCCACTCGAGTTCCTCGGGACTGAACCTAAGGTCGTGCAAGCGGTTCAGGGTCACCGTCCTTACGCCGCTGCGGTCGGCCGTATGCGCGATGCGCCAGGTCCGAAACTCGCCGATCCTCGCCGCCGCAAGGCCGATCAGCAGGTCGAACCGCCGGTCGCGCGCCGCCCCGTCGGCGTTCACCCGTGCATCGCAGATCACGAAGAAGGCATCTTCGACGCTACGGTCGGCGAACGCGCCGGCGCGGTGCAGGTCGCCCAGGAACTCGCGCACCTCGGCCTCGACTCGCCTGGCCGCGTCGGCCGGTGCATCCGCGGCCGCGGCCCAGCGGGTGCCACGCTCGATGCTGTTCAGCACAAATTGTGTGGTGCGCAGCTGCGCGAGGTCGCGGCCATCGGCCGCCCCGCCCGGCGCGAGCGTGCGCGCACGCAGCGGATGGCGCGTCGGCGCACGCACGGACTGAAGCACGTTGATGCCGCTCGCCCACAGCCGGTACCGCTCGGCGTCCGACACCGCACATGCGCTCTTGTGTCCCGGCCGGAGCACCGGTTCGGCGCCGCCCGCCTCCTCCTGCCAGACCGGCGCCTGTGCGTCGCGGCGGGCGAGCATCCCGGCCACCGCTCCGCAGGGAGCGAAGCGTTCGAATCGGCCACGCAGGCGGTCGTAGGCGAGAAGACGCGGGAAATACATCGCCGCCGCGTCGCTCGAGAATTCCCAGGTCGACACGCCGGCGATCGCCTCCTCCGCCGAACCCCAGGCGGCCGGAGGATCGAGCAGCAAGGTCGCGCGCCGGTCCCGGCAGAACCTGGCGGCGACCAGCAGGGCGGCCGAGCCGAGGTCGCGCTCGCGCGAAAGCGGCGGGATGCACAGGAAATTGAAGTAATGTTCGTCGCCGAGCGCGAACAGTCCGCTGCGCGACTGCGGGGATCCGATCAGGTCGTAGTCGCACAGCTCGGCGCCGTCGTCGCCGTCGGCGCTGGAATGAACGTAGCCGGTCGCGAGTCCACTCGCCTCGTCGATCGTGCGATCGGGTCGCGCCGCCGGCACCGTGCCCGCGATCCGCACCAGTGCCGATCCGGCCAATATCGCGGCGACGTTGCGCGCCGACCCGGGGCTCACCGACAGCGCGCGATGGATCTCCTGATCCTCGACGTGCATCGAGCCCTGCGTGCGCACTCTCTGTACGGTCAGATTGAACGAATCGGGATCCCCGGCCGGCAGATTGTCGTAATCGACGCAGGCGCGAAGGAATTCGCGCGTACCGGGACGCACCGCCCGCAACAGAAGACGCGCATCCCGGCCCGATGGGAGCGCCAGCGTCGCGCCCCGGGCGCCGTTCGCGACGCGCACCACCAGCGCCTCGCGGCCGCCGCTATCGAAGAATTGCTCGACCGCGTAGGCGAGCGTGCTCGGCTGCCACAATCCACCGAATTCCTGCTGGAACTCCGCGAAACTCCGCACGAGCGTCGGCCGGTCGACGGGTCCGCGCAGCGTGCGCCCGATGAACGCGGCGCGGCCGGTCGGCAGGGCCGCGATGCGCGGCCGCGGCTGCGCGCCATCGCCGACCCGCAGATCGAACTCGGCCATCGTCGACAATCGATGTCTCCCTCGTCGAGTTTCGCGAAACTCTAGCACATCGCTCCCGCGCTTCCATCGCCGCGGCGGAACGAGGGCCCGAGGGCGACTCCGGCGATGAATCCGCCGATGTGGGCGATGAACGCCACGCCTTCGCCGTGATCGGCGAAGTGACTGACGATCTGCACGACGAACCAGAGCAGCAGCAGCAGCATCGCCGGCAATCTCACCGTCGTGACGAAGAACGGCAGAACGACCAGCGTGAGCACGCGGGCGCGCGGGAACATCACGAAGTAGGCGCCAAGCACCCCGGAGATCGCGCCGCTCGCCCCGATGATCGGATATGCGGAGTGCGGCGTCGCCAGTCCCTGGGCGGCGAAGGCGACCACGCCGCTCAGCAGGTAGAACGCCGCATAGCGAACATGTCCCATCGCGTCCTCGACGTTGCCGCCGAAGATCCACAGGAACAGCAGGTTGCCGAGCAGGTGCATCCAGTTCGCGTGCATGAACATCGACGTGAGCACGGGCGCAAAGCGCGGCACCCATTGCAGGTCGCCCGGCAAGCGCGCGTCGCCGAAGATCACCGCCGGTATCGCGCCGAGGGCGTCCACGGCACGGCGCGCCGCGAGCGCATCGAGCGAGTTCTGCCAGAGAAACACCGCGCAACAGACCCCGATCAGGGTCATGGTCACGTAGGCGCGGGAAGTTGCCCGATGGTCGTCCTGTAGCGGGATCATCCGGGGACGCGCCGGGAGGGCGTCTGGGCGGCGCGTTCCTCGCTGCGGCGCTGCTCTTCGGCTCGCGCCTGCTCGGCTTCGGCGGCCTTGCGCGCGATCTCCTCGAGCATGACCTTCATCCACTCGCTGATCATTGGTCTTCGTTCCGGTCCTGCGGTTGCGCTGGCGCTGCGCCCGGGCCGATCATGGAATCGAGTAGCGCCGCGGCCGACGGATCATAGCCGGGGCGAGCCGAGGAATACACCCGGCGGGCGACCGCCGCCCCGCGCGGCGAACCGAGCAGCGCCGAGTACACCGGTGCGATCAGATCGAGCCGCCCGGTGCGCCGCAGATACGCCGGGGCGGCGTCGAGCGCGGGCTCATAACCGGCGTTCGCGCCGAGCGCGAGCCACAGGCTCTCATCGCGCGCATCCCCGGGCCCCGGCAAGAGACCGGCCGAATCGAGTTCCGCGAGCCGCGCCGCGGGCGGCACCGGCCGCAGGCCCTCGAGGAGGTAAGCCCACTGCCCGGAGGTATAGCGCCGCGCCGCGAGATCACGCGCGCTCAGACGTCCCGCGAGCCAGTCGCCGCGAGCCGCATCGACGGCCCGCAGCGACGGGGCGTCCGGCAAAGCGGCGTCCTGCGGCAGTCCCGGCGCATCGATCCACTCTTCGAGGTCGCCGGGGCGCAGCGCCGTGGGCGCAGCCGCGCGCAGGTCGTGATCGACCGCGGCGACGAACTGCGAGGTGGAGATCGGTTGGCCCGCCCGGCTGGAGAGAAGTCCGCGCAGAAAGGCATCGAACGGGGCGCGACCGAAGCCGGCCTCCAGGTGCCGAAGGAACAACCGCCCCTTGGCGTAGGGAATGAAGGCGCCGTCGACGCAGTCCGCGCGTGCCGCCGCATCGGTGTGCAGGATCTGGGCCGCCGGCGGGGCGCCGGCGAGCGCCCGGTCGAGGCGCGCGTATGCGAGCGCATCGAGCACGGCGCCCCGATCCACGCCGTACAGCGACTCGACGATACGACTCTGCAGATAGGCAGCCAGTGCCTGTGCGATCCAGCGATCACGACGGCCGGCGGCCGGCACGGACGCCTCGACGTCGGCGAACGGCAAGCGTGCGGCGAGCGGCACGCCGTGCCGCGCGTCGCCGAACAGCGTCGGCGACAGCAGCGTGAGACCATCGCTCGACACGACGTCCCGGGCGAAATCCGCCGGCATCACGACATAGGTGCGAGGCTCGGCAGGGACGCCGAACAGCCGGGCGGCCTCGGCGCGGACCGCGGGCGCCGCGGCGAGCGCGCGCGCCTCGCGACGGGCGCTCCAGCCCGCGGCATAGACGCGAAGATCCGCGCCGATGGGCGCGTACTCGAGGTCGGCCACCACGAGGTCGAGCCCGGCGGCCGCGACCGGATGGTCGATGCTCAACCAATGGTCGGTACCGCGCGGCGAACCGCGATCCGGCCGCGCGTGAAGGTCATCCGCACCGCTGATCAGCACCACCATGCCATCCGGCGTATGGACGTGGAAGCGGAAGGTCATGCGCGAGCGCGGCGTATCCGGCAGCGGAATCCAGCCGCGCGCACCATAGGGTCTCGCCATCAGGTAGAAGAACGGCGCGCCACGGTCTTCGGACCGGCTCCAGTGCAGGCCGGGCGCGGCTGCGGTGGTCTGGTAGTGCACGCGAACCCGCAGGAGCGGTTCACGCGAGGGCGGCAGGTCGATGACGATTGGCGTGCCGTCGAGCGGATCGGCGGATCCGGGACGGAACGGACGACTCACCCAGAACGGCGCGACCGGCTCCGTGGCGCCGAGGACCCGTCCGCTCAGCTGATCGACCCCGGTCACCTCGAGGCCGCGGCTGTCGAGCACCAGCTGGGTGGCCTGCGGATCGATGCGCCGCACGGTCAGGATCGCCTCGCCGTCGAGACGCCGCCAGGGAAATATGACGTCGAGATTCAGATCGACGTGCGTGACCTCGAACGCGTCGAGATTCGCATCGGAGCGCAGGATCGGCTGCGCCGAGAGCGCGAACGGGATACAGAGCAAGGCGGCCGCGAGCGCGGGCCAAGCCGATCGTGCGGCTAGGGCGCCGATGCCTGCGTCACCGCGGCGGGGGGACTGGGGTGGGCGCGATCACCGGTCAGTTCGTCGAATTTCTTCGTGCTGATCGCCAGTTCGTCGACGCCGTTCCAGTTGGAACCCTTCGGCAGTACGTTCTCGACCAGGCGCGCGCCGGCGATCACCGAGTCGATGCCGGGACCGTCGCTGGTGATCGAGACCGGGACGCCGCGGGGCTTGCGGGCCAGCGCCACGAGACGGTCCCAATCGACCTGCGGCACGGCCTCGTGCCGGCGTGTCTTCGGGCGCTCCGCCATCACCTTCCTGAGAAGCTCGCGGCGCACTTTGCCGAGATCGCGCTTGTCGTCCTTGAGAGGCTCGTAGACCTGCGCGTACAGCCGGCCGTCGTGCCAACCGAAAACCTCCGGCTGATTGACGACCGTGACCTTCGTGCCGACCGGGATCAGATGGAAGAACTGACGGATGTCCTCGGGGTACAGATGCATGCAGCCGTGGCTCACGCGCATGCCGACGCCGTAGGGCTTGTTCGTGCCGTGGATCAGGTAGCTCGGCCAGCCGAGCCGGAACAGATACTCGCCAAGGGGGTTGTCGGGTCCGGCCTTGACCACCGCCGGCAGCACGTCGCCCTCCTTGGCGTGTTCCGCCCGAATGGACTTGGGCACGATCCACACGGGATCCTTCTGCCGGCCGATGATGCGGGTCGAGCCCTCAGGCGTCTTCCAGGCGACCCGGCCGATGCCGATCGGATGGGTGTAGACCACCTGCGGCTCATGCCGCTTGTGCGGCGGGAAGTAGAAGATGCGCATCGCCGCGAGGTTGATCACGACACCGACGTGAGGGGCGTCGGGCAGCACGAACCGGGTGGGCACCAGCACGACCCGGCCGACGCCGGGCAGCCAGGGATCGACGCCGGGGTTCGCGAGCGTGACCTCCCCGTACCCCAGATCGAAGCGGCGCGCGATGTCGGAGAGCGTATCGTCCTTGCCGATCGTGGTGCGTTGCACATAGCCAACCACGTCATCGTCCGGCGATTTGAGCTCGAAGCGATCGGTCGCCACGGGGCTCGGCAGCGTCGGCGCCGCGGCCGGCGGCGCTTTCGCGCCTGCGGCGTCGGCGGCCGCCCGCGGCGCAGGAGGCCGCAGCAGCGAACAGGCCGCGACCAGCGCTGCAACCGCGGCAACGCACAAACCGCGTGGGATCAGCCGATTCTTAGAGCCTCGATTTCGCATTTTGCCTTGCCGCAATGCCCCATTCCCGCACCCGCTCCGGTGCGGCAGCCGCTTACTATTGCAGCAAACGCGGGCTACAGCAACGTCGGCCGGTCGGGCAACTCGTTGGGCCGGTCAAGCCCGCCGCCCGGGAAATGCCGCGAGAGCAAGGCGCCGACCGCTTCGACCCCGGCAACCGAACCGTCCCGGTACCGGCCTGCGCGAAAGTGGTCCTGCATCAAACGGCAGATCGCCTCCCACTCCGCGGTGCGCACACGCTCCCGCAGGCCGCGGTCGGCGATGATCTCCACCGCCCGATCGGCCAGTAATACGTAGATCAATACGCCGTTGTTTCGTTCCGTGTCCCAGACCCGCAGGGCCCCGAACAGCTCGATCGCGCGAGCGCGCGCACTCGCATCTCGCCACAGGTGCAGTGGTCCGAGCGCGTTTTCGACCGCGAAGCGGATCTGCCCCGCGTGTGAACTCTCGGCCGCGTCGATCGCCGCCGTGATCGCATCGAGGGTGCGGCGCGTGAACAGGAGGCGCGTGCGCCAATGGGGCGAGATCGCGTGACGCAATGCCCGAGCGAGGCGCATCACCAGCTCCCCGAGGCGCCGCCGCCGCCGAAGCCGCCGCCACCGCCCGAGAAACCGCCGCCGCCCCCGCCGCCGAAACCACCGCCGAATCCACCCCCAAGGCCACCGCCAAAGCCGCCGAGGCCGCCCCAGCCACCCCCGTTCGACCAGCCGCGCATCGCGCCGAGCAGCATGGAGAAGCCGAAGGCGAGCACCCCGGCGCCGAGCCCGATCGCGAGCAGATCGCTGAGCGCGAACGCGAGCCCCCCGGCGGCCGCGGCAACCGCGAGCGAACCGAACAGGCGGCCGAACATCGCCCGCAGCACGCCGCTCGCGACGAACACGATCGCGAACAGCATCGGAAACAGGTTGCGCAGCGTGTCGCGCCGCTCGGCGTTCCAGTGACGCTCGGGCGGAGGGAGAGGCTCGCCGCTCACCACGGCGATCATGCGGGCGACTCCCGCCTCGACGCCGCCGTCGAAGTCGCCGCTGCGGAATCGGGGCGTGATGGTCTCATCGATGATCCGGTTCGCGATCGCGTCGGGCAGCGCCCCCTCCAGACCGTAGCCGACTTCGATGCGTACCCGGCGGTCGTTCTTGGCGACCAGCAGGATGGCCCCGTCGTCGACGCCCTTGCGCCCGAGCTTCCAGGCCTCCGCGACGCGGATGCCGAATTGCTCGATGTCCTCCGGCTGGGTCGTCGGCACCATCAGCACGGCGATCTGGCTGCCCTTCTTCGCCTCGAGCGCCGCCAGCGAATTCTCCAGGCGCGCGACGGTCGCGCCGGACAGCGTTCCCGTGAGATCGACGACCCAGCCGGTGAGCGGTGGCACCGGCACCTGTGCGGGCGCGGACCGCGGCGCCACGGCCGCGAGCGCGGCCAACGCGATGGCGATCGCGGCAATCGCGCCGCCGCGGCGGCGCTTGGGTGGCGCACTCACCGGCTTCAAGGGGTCGAGGCGGCGGGGCTTGGCGATGCGCCGGTGAAGTCGACGGTGGGCGGTTTCTCGACCGCGGCCTCGTTCTCGACCGTGAAATTGGGCTTCGGCCGATAGCCGAAGGCCTTCGCGGTGAGATTCGAGGGGAACGACCGGACGGTGGTGTTATAGGCCTGGACCGCCTGGATGTAGCGATTGCGCGCCACGGTGATGCGATTCTCCGTGCCTTCGAGCTGCGCCTGCAGATCCCGGAAATTCTGGTCGGACTTGAGTTGCGGATAGTTCTCGGTGACCACCAGCAGGCGCGAGAGTGCATTGGTGAGCTGGCCCTGGGCGGCCTGGAACTTCGCGAACGCCGCCGGATCGTTCACGAGTTCCGGCGTCGCCTGGATCGATCCGACCTTGGCGCGCGCCTCGGTGACGCCGAGCAGAACCTTCTGTTCCTGCACCGCATAGCCCTTGACCGTGTTGACGAGGTTCGGGATCAGGTCGGCGCGACGCTGGTATTGGTTCAGCACCTCCGACCACGCGGATTTGACCGTCTCGTCCTGCGACTGGATCGTGTTGTAGCCGCAGCCGGCGAGCAGCGCGCCGACCATCACGACCAGGGTCCATCCCCATCTCGCCTTCATGCTCGATCTCCCCTGCCCCCGGTGACGGACGAGGGCGCGGCCCCGATCTTATCACCGGCTCGAAGCCGATCGCGGCGCAAAAAAAAGCCCCGGGTTCTAAGGCCCGGGGCGGGGAAGGGCGGACTTCATCGAAGGGAGGTAAAGCCCGCTAGGGGATTCAGTGCAGCTGCTGCCATTGCAGCACCTCGATGTCGCAATCCTCGAGATCGAAACTGCGGGCGAGCACGCGGGCGATCTCGCGGTCGCCGTGCACCAGGCCGTTGCGGCCGAGCAGCTCGACCACGCCGCGGTACTCGCTGTACTCCACCCCGCCGTCCTGCTGCGCGATGAAGTGCGTGTAGTACTTGATGCCCATGGGTCGATACTCTAAGGTCCCGGGGCGCGCGGGCGCTGTGATCCGTTGCGCAAACCTTATTGTCAAATCGTGAGACCCGGGTCACAGGAACCGTGCGGCCCGGGGACGGAATTTCGACCGTGTCACGTTATCGCGCGCCGA
>JAGWPY010000131.1 GCA_028870275.1 Gammaproteobacteria bacterium
AGCTGTGAGCTGCGCAGCGGGCGCGTGACGGGACGCGTGCGCGTCGTTCACCGATGACCAGCGGACCGATCAACGCCTACCTCGTGTGTGGCGGGCTCTACCACGACATGGACTACGCCCGTGTGGAGCTGCTCAAGCTCCTCGGCGAGCATCCCCGGATCCGCACGCGCGTCGGCGAGGACTACCGCGACGGCGAGGCGATCGCTTCCGCGCAATTTCTGGTGACCTATACCTGCAACGTGCTGCCGCAGCCCGCCGAGATCGACGCCCTCGAGCGGTTTCTCTCGGCCGGCGGACGCTGGCTCGCCCTGCACGGCACCAACTCGGTGCTCGCCTATCTCAAGGGCCGGGGCTGGGACGCGCCGCGCGAGGCGCCGCGCTTCATGCGCATGCTCGGCAGCCAGTTCCTCGCGCATCCGCCGATCGCACCCTACCGGGTCGAGCTCAGCGCGCCGGAGCATCCGCTGGTCGCGGGGATCGAGCCCTTCGAGGCCGACGACGAACTCTATCTCTGCGAGTACCATGACGAGGTCGAGATGCTGCTGCATGCCCGGTTTCGCGGCGAGGCGCCGGGCTTCGTCGAGCGGAACTGGCCTCGCTCGGGCGAGGACGATCGACAGGCGGTGCTGTACCTGCATCGGCATGCGGGCGGCGAGGTGCTCTACTGCACGCTCGGCCATTGCCGCGGCCGTTACGACATGCGGCCGATGATCGCCGAATACCCGACGGTCGAGCGCGGCAGCTGGAAGCTGCCGGTGTACCACGAGCTGTTGCGCCGCGGCCTGCGCTGGGCCGCCCGTCTCGACGGCTGAGGAGGTGGCGACGATGTCCAGCGACACGACCAAGCCTCCCTCGACCACGGCCGGCGATCCTGGCCTCGCCGAGCGGTCGAAGACGCCGGCCTACACGCCGGTCCGGCGGGTGAGCCCCGGCGCCGACGGACGCACCGCGTCCACGCCCGGCACGCCGACGGCGAAGGCCGAGGATCCGCCGCTTGGCGATGCGGTGATCGATCAGCGCCGCTACACCTCGAAGGCCTTCATGCGTCTCGAGTGGGAGCGCATGTGGACCAAGGTCTGGCTGCTCGGCGGCCGCTCGCTCGATCTTGCCAGGCCGGGGGATTACCTGGTGACCGAGATCGGTCCCGAATCGATCCTGCTGGTGCGTCAGAACGACGGCGGCGTGCGCGCCTTCTACAACGTCTGCCAGCACCGCGGCAACCGCCTGCGGCCGTGCGGACGCGGTTCGACCGGCGAATCGAAGACGTTCAAGTGCCTCTATCATCACTGGGAGTACGCGCTCGACGGTTCGTATCACCGCATCCCGGATCTCGACACCTTCACGCAAGGCGCGCCGCCCTACGGACTCACCGAGCTGCGTTGCGCGGAGTGGGGCGGATTCGTCTGGTTCACGATGAACCCCGATGCCGAGCCGCTCGAACGGTTCCTCGACCCGATCCCGCAGCATCTCGATCCCTACCACTTCGAGCGCATGGTGCAGACCCGCGACATCACGGTCGAGTGGGACTGCAACTGGAAGACCTCGGTCGATGCCTTCAACGAGAGCTACCACGTGCAGGGGATCCATCCGCAGCTGCTCTGGTACCTCCACGACCTCGACATCCAGATCGACTGCTACGAGCGGCACAGCCGCTATCTGATCCCGTTCGGCACGGTCTCCCCGCGCGTACGCAAGCCGCCCGCGATCCCCGAGTCGATCAAGTTGATCATGAAGGGCGCGGGCATGGACCCGGCGGATTACGACGGACCGGTCGCCGGCATCCGTCGCGACGTACAGCTCCACAAGCGCCGCCACGGCGCCGCGCAGGGCAAGGACTACTCGGAGCTGAACGACGACCAGCTGACCGACGATTATCACTACCTGATCTTTCCCAATCTGTCGCTGAACGTGCATGCAGACGACTTCTGGGTGTTCCGCCAACGGCCGCATCCGACCGATCCGGACAAGATGTTCTACGACATCTGGACCTACGAGCTCGTGCCCGAGGGCGCCGCCTGGCCCGAGCGGGCGAAGCACCAGACGTTCAAGCACGGTGACAAGTCGATTGGTCTGGTGCTCGATCAGGACGCGGCCAACCTGCCGCACGTCCAGGCCGGCATGCACTCGCGCGGCTTCCGCGGACTGTGGATCGGTCGTCAGGAACTGCGCATCCGCCACTTCCACAAGGTGATCGACGATTATCTGTTCCCGGGCGGCGCGGGCCGCGAGGCCTGGCGAAGCGAGGAGGATCCGCAGTGAGCGACACAGTGCCGCCATCGGGCGACGGCGCCCGGCCGGTGATCGACAGCGCGAGTCTCGACGGTGCGCGCCTGCTGCGCGCGTACCGCCAGATGAAGCTGATCCGCGAGTTCGAGGAGCGGCTGCACGTCGAGATCGCCACCGGCGAGATTCCGGGATTCACGCATCTGTACGCGGGACAGGAAGCGGTTGCGGTCGGCGTCTGCGAGCAGCTGGGCGACGCCGACTACATCGTCAGCACGCATCGCGGCCACGGCCACTGCATCGCCAAGGGCTGCGACGTCGGCGGCATGATGAAGGAGATCTACGGCCGGCGGGACGGCCTGTGCCACGGCAAGGGCGGCTCGATGCACATCGCCGACCTCGACAAGGGCATGCTCGGCGCCAACGCGATCGTCGGCGGCGGCCCGCCGCTCGCGGTCGGCGCGGCGATCGCCTGCAAGCTGCGTGGCCAGGGTCACGTGAGCGTCGCCTTCGGCGGCGACGGCAGCGCGAACCAGGGCACCGTGTTCGAGGCGATGAACATGGCGGTGGTGCTGCAGGCGCCGGCCATCTTCGTGTTCGAGAACAACGGCTACAGCGAGCACACCGGTTGCGACTACGCGGTCGGATCGAAGGATCTCACCGCCCGGGCGCGCGGGTTCGGCATGGCGGCCGAGTGCGTCGACGGCGCGGATTTCCACGCGGTCTTCGACGCGATGGGACGGGCGCTCGCGCGCGCGCGCGCCGGCGGCGGGCCGAGCTCGATCGAGGCACGCATCACGCGCTTCTACGGCCATTTCGAGGGCGATCCGCAGAAGTACCGGGCACGCGACGAGGTCGCGAGGCATCGGGAGACCATGGATTGCCTGAAGCGCTTCCGCGAACGCATGCGCGCCGGCGGCGAACTCGCCCCGGATCGGCTCGATGCGGTCGATGCCGAGGTCCTCGCGCTGATCGACCGGATCGTCGCCGACGCGAAGGCCGCGCCGCCCCCGGTCGAGGCCGATCTGTACACCGACGTCTACATCCAGTATTGAGCGGAGCGAGGCGACGATGCCGCAGATGACGATGCGCGATGCGCTGAACCAGGCGCTGCACCAGGAGATGGAACGCGACGAGCGCGTGATCGTGCTCGGCGAGGACGTTTCCGGCGGTGCCGGCGGCAGCTCGGGCGAGCGCGAGGCCTCGGGCGGGATCTTCGGCGTGACCAAGGGGCTTTTGCCGCGATTCGGCGCGGACCGGGTCATCGACACCCCGATCTCCGAGTCGGCGATCATCGGCGCCGCCGGCGGCGCCGCGCTCGCGGGCCTGCGACCGGTCGCCGAGCTGATGTTCGCCGACTTCGTCGGCGTGTGCATGGACCAGATCTACAATCAGATCGCCAAGTTCCGCTACATGTTCGGCGGCAAGAGCCGCTGTCCGGTGGTGATCCGGCTGGCGATGGGCGCGGGCATGAACATGGGGCCGCAACACTCACAGTCCATCTACGCGATGTTGACCGCCGTGCCGGGCCTCAAGGTGGTCGTTCCCTCGAATGCCCACGATGCCAAGGGCCTGTTGATCGAGGCGATCCGCGACGACGACCCGGTGGTCTTCTTCGAACACAAGGCCCTCTATCCGCGCAAGGGCGAGGTGCCTGAGAAGCCTTATACGGTGCCGTTCGGTGAGGCGGCGCTGGTGCGCGAGGGCGAGCACGCGACGGTGGTCGCGATCGCGCGCATGGTGCCCTTCGCCGAGCGGGCGATCGATGCGCTCGCCAAGGAGGGCATCACCTGCGACCTCATCGATCCGCGCACGACCTCGCCGCTGGACATCGACACCATCGTCGAGAGCGTCGAGGGAACCGGCCGCCTGGTCGTGGTCGACGAATCGCCGCCGCGCTGCAGCCTTGCCGCCGACATCGCTGCGACCGTGGCCGAGCGCGCCTTCGGCCGATTGAAGGCGCCGATCGTCCAGGTCACGCCGCCGCACACGCCCGTGCCGTTCGCGCCCGCGCTCGAGCGGGCCTACGTGCCCGGACCGCCGCGCATCGAAG
>JAGWPY010000132.1 GCA_028870275.1 Gammaproteobacteria bacterium
ACGGGGCCGATGCGCGCGATCGCGACCACGTCGGCGGCTGCGACGACCGCCGTGGGGGAGGGGGCGGCGCCGCGCAACGCCCGGGTGATGGCATCCCCCGCGACCCGGCGAAGGGCGCGCGAGGCCGGTATCGACCTGACGCGGATCGAAGGCTCGGGTCCTGGAGGACGGATCCTGCAGAGCGACCTGCAGGCTCCGCCGCAAGCCTCCGCCGCACCGAGCGCGGCCGCCGAGCCGGCCTCGGTCGCGGACGAGGTCCGCGAAATCAAGGTCATCGGCCTGCGCCGGCTGATCGCCGAGCGCATGAGCGAGACCAAGCGCCAGATCCCGCATTTCGCCTACGTCGAGGAAGTCGACGTGACCGAGCTGGAAGCGTTGCGGGTGCATCTGAACGCGAGCGCCTTCGAGGGGCAGCCGCCGCTCACCTACCTGCCGTTCGTCGTCCAGGCGCTGGTGCGGGTGCTCGATCGATTTCCGCAATGCAATCAACGCTATGACGCGAGCCGCGGCGTGCTCCTGCGGCACCGATCGGTGCACGTCGGCATCGCGACCCAGACGCCCGACGGGCTCAAGGTGCCGGTGCTGAGGGATGCGGGCACCAAGACTCTGGCGGCGATCGCGGCGGAGATCCGCGCGCTCGCCGAGCGGGCGCGCAGCAACCGCTCGAGCCGTGAAGAACTCAGCGGCTCGACGATCACGATCACCAGTCTCGGCAAGCTCGGCGGTATCGTTTCGACGCCGGTGATCAATGCACCGGAGGTTGCGATCATCGGGCTGAACAAGGCGGTCGAACGGCCGGTCGTACGCGAGGGCGTGATCGGCGTGAGGCGGATCATGAACCTCTCGTCCTCGTTCGATCATCGCTTCGTCGACGGTTATGATGCGGCAGCGATGATCCAGGCCCTGAAAGACCTGCTGGAACATCCGGCGATGATTTTCCTACCCAAGGCGCAACTTCCATGACCACGACCCCGCATCGACCCGCTTTCGGCACCGTTCTCGCCTCCCACATGGCCGTCGCCCGTTATCAGGCAGGCGCCTGGGGCGAGCATCACCTGCAGCCCGTCGCGCCGATCGAACTGAGTCCCGCGGCGCACGTGCTGCACTACGCGAGCACCTGTTTCGAAGGATTCAAGGCCTATCGGCACGCCGACGGTTCGATCCAGGTCTTCCGCATGGACCGACACATCGCGCGGATGCGCCAGAGCGCCCGCCACCTCGTGTTGCCCGAACCGGACGCGGCGCAGCTCGAAGCCATGGTGCGCGCGGTGATCGACCGCTGCCGCGACGCGGTGCCCGAGGCGCCCGGCGCGCTGTACCTGCGGCCGCTGCTGTTCGGCACCACCGCCAATATCGGTGCCGCCGCGACGCCGGCGAGCGAGGCCTCGCTGATCGTGCTCGCGAGTCCGGTGTGGGACTATTTCGCGGGCGGCATGAAGCCGCTGCGCATCCTGGTCGATGACCTGAACACGCGCTCCGCGGCGCACCTCGGCATGGTCAAGACCGGTGGCAACTACGCCGCCGCGATGGGACCGACACTGGCCGCCCGCGCCAAGTACCGCGCCGACCAGGTGCTGTTCTGCCCCGGCGGCGACGTGCAGGAGACGGGGGCCTCCAATTTCGTTTTGCTACGCGACAAACACCTGCTCACGCGCAGCCTGGACACGAGCTTCCTGCACGGTGTGACCCGCGATTCGCTGCTGGTGATCGCCCGCGATGCCGGATATCGCATCGAGGAGCGGCCGTTCACGGTGGCCGAGATGCTCGAATGGGTGAAAACCGGCGAGGCGGCGCTGTCCGGTACCGCGGCCGTGCTGGCCGGCGTCGGTACCCTGATCCACCGGGATACGGAGTACCGGGTCGGCGACGGGGACGTGGGCCCGCTCACCCGGGCGCTACGCGCGCAGCTGGTTGCGATTCAACAGGGGCAGGCGCCGGACCGGCACGGCTGGCTCAGCAAGATCTGACCGCGGCCGCGGGCCGCGCGCCGGGGCGAGCGCGGGCTGGACCCGCCTCGCCCCGGCGGCATCAATACTCTTCGCGATCCTCGTCTTCGTCCTCGTCGTCGAGGTCGTCATCATCCTCGTCGTCCTCGTCCTCGTCCTCGTCGTCCCAGTCCTCGTCGTCTTCGTCCTCGCCCTCGTCGGGCGACCCCGACCAGCCCTCGGGCTCGTCGGTCAGTTCCAGGTCGAGTTCCGCCCACTCGTCGACATCCAGTTCCTCGGTGTCGCCATCGAGGTGCTGGATCTCGATGATCTCACCGTCCTCATCGACACGGATGACCTGAAAGGTCTCGTCGTTCTCGAGGTCTTCATACCACTGCCCGACGGTCGGCTCGTACTCTCTACCCACGGCGGTCGTCCCTTGTTTCGGTTTGCGTGCCGCGCGGATGCGGCGATCGAAGTGTAGGGGAGGCTAGGGAGGCACGCAAATGCCGACACGGCCCCGCCCAAGAGCGGCGAGGCGGTACACTGGCGGCCCCATGAATATAGAAGACCCCACACTGGCGTCCCGGCGCTTGAGCGCGGCAAAGCGCGTCGTCGTCAAGGTCGGTTCCGCCCTGCTGGTCGACGCGCAGAAGGGCCGGCTGAACCGCAGCTGGCTCGAGAGCTTCGTCGCCGACGTCGCCCGGCTGAGGCAACGCGGTCAGGAGATCGTGCTGGTCTCCTCGGGCGCGATCGCGCTCGGCCGCCGCCACCTCGGACTGCCGCCCGGCAAGCTGCGGCTGGAGGAGAGTCAGGCGGCCGCGGCGGTCGGGCAGATCCGCCTCGCGCACGCCTACAAGGAACTCCTCGAGCACTACGCGATCACGGTGGCTCAGGTGCTGCTCACGCTCGGCGACACCGAACAGCGTCGCCGGTACCTGAACGCCCGCGGCACGCTCAATACGCTGCTCGCCCTCGGCGCAGTTCCCGTCATCAACGAGAACGACACGGTCGCGACCGCCGAAATCCGCTACGGGGACAACGACCGGCTGGCCGCGCGCGTCGCGCAGATGCTCGGGGCGGACTGTCTCGTGCTGCTCTCCGACATCGACGGACTCTACACCGCGAATCCCAACGAGCAGCCGGACGCGGCTTTCGTGCCCACGGTCGAGGAGATCACGCCCCAGATCGAGGCGATGGCCGGCGGGGCCGGCAGCGCGATGGGCTCGGGAGGCATGCAGACCAAGATCGCCGCCGCGAAGATCGCCGTCGGCGCCGGCTGTCACCTGTGCATCGCCAAGGGCGCACACGCGCACCCGCTGCAGAGGATCGAGGAGGGTGCGCGCTGCACCTGGTTCCTGCCGACCGCCACACCGGTCGCGATGCGTAAACAGTGGATCGCCGGTACGCTCAAACCCGCCGGCGAGATCTTCGTCGATGCCGGCGCGGTGCGCGCGCTCCACGCCGGCAAGAGCCTGCTTCCCGCGGGCGTGGTGCGTTCGCAGGGCCGGTTCGATCGCGGCGACACGGTGAGCATCGTCGGACCGGACGGCGCCGAGATCGCGCGCGGCATCAGCGCCTATTCGGACGGGGATGCATCGCGCATCGCCGGCCGCCAGTCCGCGGAGATCGAGACGGTGCTCGGATTCCGCGGTCGCGACGAGATCGTGCACCGCGACGACCTCGTGCTGCTGAGGAACCCATGAACGAGAGGAGTGGCGATACACGGCCGGCAACCGCGGAATCGATCGCATCGCTGATGCGGGGTCTCGGCTCGGCCGCCCGGGCGGCCGAACGGGTCCTGGCGTTCGCGCCGGCCACGGTCAAGAACCAGGCGCTGCTCGCCGCCGCCACGGCGCTGCGAGAGTCGGGAGAGTCGATCCTTGCGGCGAACCGCAGCGACCTCGCCGATGCCGAACGCCGCGCGCTCGCGCCGGCGATGATCGACCGGCTGCGGCTCGACGAGCGCAGGCTGGCGGCGATGGCGGCCGGACTCGAGGAGATCGCCGCGCTCGCCGACCCGATCGGCACGGTGCTCGCCGCCTGGACGCGACCGAACGGCCTGCGGATCGAGCGACGTCGAGTGCCGCTTGGCGTGGTCGGAATCATCTATGAAAGCCGGCCGAACGTCACCGCCGACGCCGGTGCGCTGTGCCTGAAGTCCGGCAATCCGGTGATCCTGCGCGGCGGCTCCGAGAGCGCACGCTCGAGCGCCGCGATCCACGCCTGCCTGCAGGCCGGGCTCGCGGCCGCTGGCCTGCCGCGAAGCTGCATCCAGCTGGTACCGACCACCGACCGCGCCGCGGTCGGATACCTGCTCGCGGACATGGCCGAGTTCATCGACGTCATCGTGCCCCGCGGCGGTAAGAGTCTGATCGCTCGAGTGCAGAACGAGGCGCGCGTGCCGGTGATCGGCCATCTCGAGGGTATCTGCCACGTCTATGTCGATCGTGGCGCCGAGCTCGAGATGGCCTGCCGCGTCGTGCTCAATTCGAAGATGCGTCGGACCGGCATCTGCGGTGCGGCCGAGACCCTGCTGGTCGATCGCGCCGCCGCCGCGCGGCTGCTGCCGAGGCTGATCGCGACCTTGATCGACGCGGGCTGCGAGGTGCGTGGCGATCAGACCGTGTGCGCCACCGATCCGCGCGTGCTCGCGGCGACGGAGGCCGACTGGCATGCCGAGTATCTCGATGCGATCATCGCCGCGCGTGTCGTCGACGGGGTCGACGCGGCGATCGAGCACATCGCGCGCTACGGGTCGCAGCACACCGACTGCATCGTGACCGAGGACGCTCAGACCGCCGAACGCTTCCTCGATCGCGTCGACAGCGCGATCGTGCTGCACAACGCGTCGACGCAATTCGCGGACGGCGGCGAGTTCGGCATGGGCGCCGAGATCGGCATCAGCACCGACAAGTTCCATGCGCGCGGGCCGGTCGGCGTGGAGCAGCTGACCAGCTACAAATACCTGGTCCACGGCGCTGGTCAGACGCGCCCCTGAGCGTGGCGCGCGCCCCTAGAGCATCTCCTCCCAGGAGCGACTGAGGCGCAGCGCGCTCAGGATCACGCCGACCATGCTGTAGGTCTGCGGGAAATTGCCCCACTGGCGGCCGGTCGTTGGATCGATGTCCTCGGAGAAGAGTCCGGCACCGTTGCGGCGCGACAGGAGCCGCTCGAACAGTGCGCGGGCCTCGTCGGCGCGGCCAGCCCCGGCGAGCGCGTTGACGTACCAGAACGAACACATCGTGAACGTGTTGGCCGGTACGCCGAAATCGTCGGCATGCCGATAGCGGAACACCAGGTCGCCACGGACCAAGTCGTGCTCGACCGCGGCGAGCGTCGAGAGAAAACGCGGATCCATCGCCTCGATGAAACCGAGATCGGGCAGCAGCAGCACGGTGGCATCGAGATCCCGTCCCTCGAAGCGGCCGACGAACGAGCCGCGCGCCTCGCTCCAGGCGCGGCGCAGGATCTCGGCGCGCATCGCCTCGGCGCGATGGCGCCAGAAGGACGCGCGCTCCTCCAGCGCGAGTTGGGCCGCGATGCGCGAGAGCCGGTCGCAGGCGGCCCAGCACATGACCGCCGAGAACGTATGCACGGCGGCTTCGCCGCGAAACTCCCAGGGGCCGGCGTCGGGCTGGGCGAAACAGGCCACCGCCCGCTCGCCGAGCACCTCAAGCCGGCTGAACAGTGCCGCATCCCCGAGACGCGTGAGACGACGGTCGAAGAACAGCTGGCGGGCGGCGAGCACCACCGCGCCGTAGACATCGTGCTGGATCTGTTCGTAGGCGAGATTCCCGACGCGCACCGGGCCCATGCCGAGATATCCGTCGAGGGACCCGAGCACGCGCTCCTCGATCCTGACCTCGCCGCCGATTCCGTAGAGCGGCTGCAAGGCCCCCTCTGGCGAGCGCACGACGACGCGGTCGAGATAGCGCAGGTACCCCTCCATCGTATTGGTCGCACCGAGCCGATTGAGCGCGTGGATCACGAAGAAACTGTCGCGCAGCCAGCAGAAGCGGTAATCCCAGTTGCGGCCGCTCGCCTCCACTTCCGGTATGGAGGTGGTGATCGCGGCGAGCACCGCGCCGGTGTCCTCGTAGGTGCACAGCTTCAACGTCACCGCCGCGCGGATCACCGCGTCCTGCCAGTCGAACGGGATTGCGAGTCCGCGCACCCATTCGTGCCAGTATTCGCGCGTCTCCTCGAGCCAGTCGCGGGCGAGCGAGAGCGGCGCATGCTCCAGCGATTCGTCGGGCGTGAGGAGCATCGCGACCGGTCCGTCGAGCACGAAGGGGGTCGCATCGAGCAAGGAGGCGAGCGAGCCGTTGGTCGTCACGCGATAGGCGACCGGTGGAGCGTTGAAACGCACGTGATGGCTGCCGGTGACGTGCCGAGGGGTTTCCGCCCCATAGTTGGCGAGCGGGCGCAGGCGGATGGTGATCACCGGACGGCCCGCGATCGGCTCGATCAGTCGGACGATGCTCATCGGTCGGAATACGCGGCCACGGCGGCGAAAGCGCGGGCAGAAATCGGTGATACGCACCGCGTTCCCGTCCGCGTCGGTCAGTACGGTCTCGAGGATCGCGGTATTGGCGAGGTATTGCGAACGTGCCGCGACCATCGAACGCAGATCGACCGCGCACAGACCGGCATCCGCGCCGGCGCCCTCGCGCTTCAGGAGTGCGCAGAAGACCGGATCGCCGTCCGGGCGCGGCAGGCAGGCCCAGACGATACAGCCCGTGCGATCGACGAGCGCGGCGATCTGGCCGTTGCCGATCAGTGCGAGATCGAGGCCGTCGGCCGCCTGCGCGCTCATCGGGAAATCCGCGCGGGCGCGCCGACGCTTCCAGAGCGGGCGGCGTCGACGATGCCGGCGAGCCAGGCGCGCACCGCCGCAGGCCCTTCGAGCCACCACTGGGCGCGAACCCTCGTGCCGACGGCGACCGAGTGGCCGCCGTGCCGCTCGACGCAGCGGAAGCCGTCGAGGTCAGTCAGGTCATCGCCGACGAACACCGGCGTGCCGCGAGAAAATGGCGGTTCCGCGAGGAATGCGGCGACCGCGGTGCCCTTGGTGCATGCGCGCGGTTTGATCTCGAAAACCCAGTCGCCGGGCTGCACCGCAAAATCCCCCGAGAGTCGTGCGCAGGCCTCCTCGATCGACTCCCGCGCGCCTGTGGCGAGCTCAGGCCTGTCCCGAAAATGCAATGCGAGGCCCAGGCCCTTGTCCTCGAAGCGCAGTCCGGGCCGGGTGGAGACGAGCGAGGCGAGCGACCGACGCGCCGGGTCGAGCGCCGCGCGATCGATCGGGGCGAGTTCGATCCGTCCGTCCGCGTGGCGGCGCTCCGCGCCGTGCAACCCCGCCGCCGCGAGCCGCAGCGGCGCGAACAGTTCGTCGAGCCGCGAGATGGAGCGGCCGCTGATCAGCGCGAGTCTGCCGTCGAGCGCGTCACGGACCTCGGCGAGCAGGCGGCGCAGCGCTTCGTCGGTTCGCGTCTCCTCGGGCGAGTCGGTGAATTCGAGCAAAGTACCGTCGACGTCGAGGAACAGGGACCAACCAGCCGACGGCGAAGGTGCGGTCGTGCGAGTCATGTCACGACCATAGCGCAGAGCGAAGCGATTGCCAATGTGTCGTGCGCCGACTCCACGCGCCCGCGCATCGGCGGTCCATGTCATGCGTCTTAAATATCATGAGCATGATTTATCCACACGTCGTAACATGGATGCTGTACGCATCGGCGCGTACTCGCGACCACGGTCGCCGCTCCTCACGATAGTTCATTTGCCCCGCCTGCGACGCGCGGGTGGCCAGGAGGCGCGATGTTCAAGTCGATTCTCCTCAGGCTCGTTCTGCCGGTGGCATTGGCCTCCGGCGTGGTCGCCTTCTTCGGCGTCCCCTACATGGACAAGCTGCTGACGGAATGGTTTCGAAACGACGTGCAGATGCGCGCCGAGCTGGTGATGCGCTCGATGCAGCAGCCGGTCTCCGAGCTCGTCGCAGCGCACGACGATCGGAAGCTGCGCCGCTATCTCGGTGAGATCACCAGCGACAGCCGCCTGCTCGCCATCGCCGTCTGCAGCCGGGACGGTACGCCGATCGTCGAGACCGAGCTCACGCCCGCAGCGGTGGATTGCCGCATGGCGAGCGGGGATTCCCAGCGGGCCGAGCGCATTCTGCATCTCGCCTCCGGTTCGGTGCAGGTGTCGCGGTTCGATTTCGACCAGGCCAAGCCGCCCTATCGCGTGCTTCTCGTGCACGATCTGAGCTTCGTCGACCGGCGTCAGCGCACGCTCAGGGACTTCCTGCTCGCGTTCGTGGCGATCGCCGTCGTGGTGTTGGCGCTGCTCGTGGTGCTGGCCGTCTGGCTGCAATTGCGGCGCTGGATCCAGGCGCTGATCGGCGACATCCGCGGACGCCGTTTCCTCGACGACGCGCGTTCTTCACGCTCCTCGCTGCCGATTCTGTCGGAGGTACGGGAGGTGCTCGCGGAAATCGAGGAACAGCAACGGCTGGAGATCGATTTCCGCGAAAACTGGACGCCCCAGGCGTTGCATCAGGTGGTCGAGACACAGCTGCGCTCCGCACAGGTGCTGGTCGTCTCCAATCGCGAGCCGTACATCCACAATCGCGACGCCGATGGCCGCGTGCGCGTACAGGTCCCGGCGAGCGGCATGGTCACCGCGATGGAGCCGATCGTGCGCGCCTGCGGCGGCACCTGGATCGCGCACGGCAGCGGTTCCGCCGACCGCGAGGTGGTCGACCGCAATGACAAGGTGCGCGTACCGCCCGATTCGCCGGAGTACACGCTGCGGCGCGTATGGCTCACGCCCGAGCAGGAGGCGGGCTATTACTACGGGTTCTCGAACGAGGGCCTGTGGCCACTCTGTCATCTGGCCTACGTGCGGCCCGAGTTTCGCGCCGCCGACTGGCGCGCGTACGAGGAGGTCAACCGGAAATTCGCCGACAGTTGCGCCGCCGAGGCGAACATCGATTCCCCCGTGGTGCTGATCCAGGACTTCCATTTCGCGCTGCTGCCGAAGTTCCTGCGCGAACGGATCCCGAAAGCGACGATCGCGCTCTTCTGGCACATCCCCTGGCCGAACGCCGAGACGTTCGGCGTGTGCCCGTGGCAGCGAGACATCCTGCTCCACATGCTGAGCGCCGACGTGCTCGGTTTCCACACTCTGTATCACTGTCAGAATTTCCTCGAGACCCTCGACCGCTTCGTCGAGTGCCAGATCGACCGGGAACACATGACCGTCCGTCACCAGGGGCACGTCTGCCGCGTCGTGGCGTATCCGATCTCGATCGAGTGGCCGCCCCGCTGGCTCAAGGGCGTGCCGGACGTCGAGACCTGCCGAGCCGCCGTGCGCGAGCGGTACGGCATCGGCCAGTCGGTGAGCATCGGTCTCGGTGTGGAGCGCTGGGATTTCACCAAGGGCATCGTCGAGCGCCTGCACGCGCTCGAGGCGCTGCTCGAGCGCAATCCGCGACAGCGGGGACGAATCACTTTCCTGCAGGTCGCCGCGCCTTCGCGCAGCCAGTTGCCGGCCTACCAGGCGCTGCAACAGCACACGCTCGCCGAAGTCGAGCGCATCAACCAACGATTCGCCGAATCGAATTGGCAGCCGATCGTGCTGATCGGCGAGCACCAGGAGCCCCAACGCGTGTTCGAACTGTATCGGGCCGCGGACTGCTGTCTGGTGAACAGCCTGCACGATGGCATGAACCTGGTCGCCAAGGAGTTCGTCGCCGCACGCGACGACGAGGACGGAGTGCTGATCCTCAGCACGTTCGCGGGCGCTTCGCGCGAACTCGCCGAAGCCCTGCTGATCAATCCCTACGACGTCAACGCGACCGCCGATGCGATCGAGGCCGCGATGCGCATGGGCCGGGAGGAGCGGCGTGGGCGCATGACTCTGATGCGCCGCACCGTCAAGGAAAACAACGTCTACCGCTGGGCGGGCCGGATGCTCATGGATCTCGCCCGCATCCGCCAGCGGCAGAGCCTCGCCGCGTTCACCCGCCTCGGGCGTTAGGGCGGGCCGCCTCCCTAAGGAGCGATGCGTCGCGCGAATGCCGCGAGGCGGTCGGCGGCCTCGTCGAGCGTCTCGTCCTTCTTTGCGAGACAGAGCCGCAAGAGGGTCATCTGCGGCGGCGCGGCATAGAAGGGGGACAGAGGGATGGTCGCGAGCTTGGCCTCGCGAATCAACCGGTCCGTGAAAGGCAGATCACCCTCGCAACTGAGGGCGCCGTAGTCGACCAGCTGAAAATACGTACCGGCCGACGGCAAGGGCCGCCATGCCGTGCCCTGAAGACGCGCCACGAAGCGGTCGCGCTTCGCCTGGAAGTACGCCGCGAGGCCGGTCAGATCGGTGGTCGGCGCGCCCAGATAGCGAGCAATGCCGTGCTGAAGCGGTGCGGCGATGCTGAAGGTGTTGAACTGGTGCACCTTGCGCAACTCGCGGGTCATCGCCGCCGGCGCGACG
>JAGWPY010000133.1 GCA_028870275.1 Gammaproteobacteria bacterium
GCGAACATCCCAGTCACGGCATCGCCGCGGCGAGTCCTACACCGTGCGAGCTGACTCCATTCTCGGCGGCCTCCATCACGAGTACCACTTGCTTGCCGCTTGATCGAATTTTTGCGGAGCACACCGGTGGGATCGCCCGCATTTGGAGTTTCGCCGTTTTTTCGGCGAAACTCCCTCTTCCTCTTTTGCGCAGCCCTGCGATCATTGCGCCTGAGTGACAACTCGTCTCTAAACGGCCGGAACCACACATGAACTCAATCCATCATGGCCATCGACGAGTCCGGACCGCAGACCCTCGATCGTGGGCGCGCCCAGCGCGTGTCACTCTCGAAGTGGGTGAATGAAAGACTTCCTGCTTTTCACGAAATCCTGACATCCCGTGACGTGGCGCGGCTCACGCGGCGCCATCGATGGGTGCTCGCAACGCTGACGCTGCTCGGGCGCTTTCCTCCAAGGCAGCGCTTTCACGGCCGGAGGATCGGCTGGTTGCGAAGCGACGTCCTCGAATGGCTCGCCGACGATACCGGCCTCATGAGCTGCCACGCAACAGGCAGAGCACGGCCGGTCCGATTGGCGGGTCGACAGCTGTGCCTCCCGCTGGACTGCAGCGGAATGTGTAACGCGCGGCGACGCCGACAACCCTGCTCCCGAAGGCGCCCACGTGGCCGGCGTTAGGCTGAGTTCGGCTCATACTGCCTCGTGCCAAGAGGCCGCAGAGTCATGAACGAGGATGTCGTCTTGCAGCTTCCGGCATTTCTGCGGATTCACGAAGTCGTGCGCATCACGGCACTCAGCCGACCGACACTTTATCGCCGGATCGCCGCGCGACGTTTCCCTCCTCCAGTTCATCTTGGGGGCCGCGCCTGCGGCTGGCCCTCTTTGGCCATAAAAACTTGGATCAGCGATCCCGACGGTTACCGTGCGCCGGCAGCGACGGCAGTGGAGGCTCCGCGCAGGCGTGGACGCCCGCGCAAGTATCCCGTGTAGAGCCCAATGCTAATCAAGCAGCGACCTGCTGTTCCGGGTCGTTCCTTTCCGCGCGCCGCGAGTCCAAATAGTCGGACCACGCGTGCATCATTTGCGTACGAGACTGCAGATACTGCGCGTGGTTATAGGCCGCGCTAACGCCATCTCGGTCCTGGTGCGCCAGCTGGAGCTCAATGTGCTCGTGCGGCCAACCCTGCTCGTGCAGGATCGTGGAAGCCACCCCCCGAAAGCCGTGCCCAGTCATCCGTCCGCGGTAGCCCATCCTGTAAAGGGCGAACAACAGAGTGTTGTTGCTCATTGGCCTGTCAGGCTGCACATCGCCCGGGAACACCAGCTCTCGTCCGAATGAAATCTCTCGAAGCCGCGTGAGTACGCTCAACGCTTGCTTGCTCAGGGGCACCAAGTGCGGCGTCTTCATCTTCATTCGCTCTGCCGGAATGGCCCACCGCGCAGCCTTCATGTCGAATTCCGACCATCGAGCCCCGATCAATTCGGAGGTACGGACGAATGTCAGCGCCATGAGCTTCAATGCGAGGCGGGTGTGCTCGGAGCCAACATAGGCGTCCATCGCCCGCAGTAGCGTCGGAAGCTCCTTCTGATCGATGCGTGGATAGTTGCGGCGCTTATGTGGCTTGAGGACGTCGCCGGGCTTGATCCCCGCGACGGGATTGTGTGCGGCAAGGTCATTGGCCATTGCGTAGCGCATGATCTGGCCGCAGGTCTGCAGCACCCGCTTGGCAATGTCCGCGGCGCCCCGCTGCTCAATCTTTCGCACGGCATCCCGAAACGCTGAGGTCGGGATATCCGAGAGACGCAGGGTTCCGAGCTCAGGGAAAATATCAGTCTCGAGCCGTCGGAGCACGTAATGGGCATGGCGCTCGTGACGGTCCCCCTTCCAATGAGCGTGCCACTCGCGGGCAACTTCCTCGAAGGTCTTGCCGGCGGTACGCCGCTCCTTGCCGGGGTCCTGACCATCCACCAGAAGCCGCCTCGCCTCCAGGTGGCGCTCTCGAGCCTTGGCCAGCCCAACGTCGGGATACACCCCGAGTGCCAGTGTCTTTTGCTTGCCGGCGAACCGGTAGTTGAAGCGCCAGTAGCGCCCGCCATTGGGAGCCACCAGCAGGTAAAGCCCCCCACCGTCACTGAGTTTTTGGGGGCGCTCGCCGCGCTTCGCGCTGCGGATCAGGGAATCGGTGAGCATCTGTTGGTACCTGCCGTTCCGCCAGAGCCGATACCATCAAATGTACCAACGAGATGCCGAGACAGCAAGGACCTGGGTGAGACGCCCTGAGAAACTAAATCTCCTAATTTTCTAGCTGTTTTCCGTCTTTTGAGACGGTACGAGACGGCGTGAGACGGGCTGAGAAAGGAGCTTGGCGGAGAGAGAGGGATTCGAACCCTCGATGGGCTTTTGACCCATACACCCTTAGCAGGGGTGCGCCTTCGACCACTCGGCCATCTCTCCGTTGGGGCGTTTTGCTGCCGCGTCGGAGCGCGCGATGATACCTGCCCGCGCGAGGCAAGGCAAAACACGGCGGGAGGCGCCAGTGGACGGGATCGGGCGCCGGACGGAGCCGGCGCACCGCCAGGCGTCAAATTCCGCCCTGGACCTTCACGGGCCGGAGCGAGGGGCTTCCTTCGGCGAGCGCGCCGTTCGAGTTGCCGTCCTCTTCGCGCTTGATGCGCTCGAAGATCTCCTCTCGATGCACCGCGACGTCCTTGGGAGCGTTCACGCCGATGCGGACCTGATTGCCCTTGACCCCGAGCACGGTGACGGTCACTTCGTCACCGATCATCAAGGTTTCCCCCACCCTTCTCGTCAGAATCAGCATGGTCGAGCTCCTCGCGTCCTTGGCGCGGTTGCGATGTCGTCGACTGCGAGACCCGTACTACCGTACGGCAACTCGAATTCCGGTTCGTTCGATCAAAAACGAGCCGACCGAGTGGCGCGATCGATTCCTGCGTTGCTGCACCATGAAAACATACCGGGGCCGTCCCTGCTCCGGGCGGAATGGTATCACGCTAGTGACAAAAAAATGCCATCCGCGACGCTGAACCCAGCGTGCATTCCTGAACGGACGTTCAGGTAGCCGAGTTCACGAGCCGAGGCGACCTCGCACCTGGGCCTCGACACCTTCGAGCGCTTTCGCGAGATTTTCCGGCTGAGTGCCGCCGGCCTGCGCGAAATCGGCCCGACCGCCGCCGCGTCCGCCGACCTCCGCCGCGACGGCGCCGGCGATGTCTCCCGCTTTGATTCGGCTGGTCAGCTTAGGGGAAACCCCGGCGACGAGTACGACTTTGCCCGCCTGGACGGTCGCCAACACCACGACCGAATCGCCGAGCGTGTCCTTCAGCCGATCGACCGCCGCGCGCAGACTCTGCGCATCGGCATCGTCGATCTGCGCAGCCAATACCTTGATTCCGTTTACCTCTTTGGCCTGCGCAGCCAAATCACCGCCGCTGCCGCCGCTCGCCAGGCGCGTCTTGAGCTGCTGAACGTCCTTCTCCAGCCTGCGCGCGCGATCGATCAGATCGCGCACCTTCTGCTCGACGTCCTCCCGTCCGCCGCGCAGCAGCGCGGCGACGTCCGCGAGACGGCGTTCGTCGTCAACGACCCATTGGTAGGCGGCTTCGCCGGTCAGGGCTTCGATGCGGCGCACGCCGGCCGCCACGCCGGACTCGCCAATGATCTTGAACAAGCCGATGTCGCCGGATCGCGACACGTGAGTGCCGCCGCACAGCTCCATCGAGAACTCACCGATGCGCAGCACCCGGACGTCATGCGCGTATTTCTCCCCGAACAGGGCCATCGCCCCGGCGGCCACCGCGGCATCGAATTTCATCACGCGCGTCTCGGCCACGGCGTTCGCTCGAATCACCTGATTGACGCGGCGTTCGACCCGGGCCAATTCCTCGGCGGTCATGGCCTGAGAGTGCGAGAAGTCGAACCGCAGCCGCTCGGCGGCCACCAGCGAGCCTTTCTGTTGCACGTGCTTGCCGAGCACTTCGCGCAGCGCAGCGTGCAACAGGTGCGTCGCGGAATGATTCAGGGCGATCGCGCCCCGGCGAGCCTCGTCGACCCGGGCCTCGAGACGATCGCCCACCCGAACCCGGCCGCGCTCGACCACGCCCGCATGGGCGTGCGCCGCACCGATCTTATGGGTGTCGCGCACCGTGAAGCGGAATTCGGGTCCGAAGAGTTCGCCGCTGTCGCCGACCTGTCCGCCGCTCTCGGCGTAGAACGGCGAGTCGTCGAGCACGACCTGGCCCTCCTCGCCCTGTTCGAGCGCCTCGACCAGCGCACCCTTCGCGATCAGGGCGCTCACACGACCGCCACCGGCCAGACGATCGTAGCCGCTGAAGTGGGTCGCGGCGTCGAGTTTCAGCGAATCGGTCAGGTCCACGCCGAACTTGCTGGCCGCCCGCGCACGCTCGCGCTGAGCCTCCATCGCGGCTTCGAACCCCGCCTGATCGATCGTGAGGCCCCTTTCGCGCGCGATGTCCGCGGTCAGGTCGACCGGAAATCCGAAGGTGTCGTAGAGCTTGAAGACGGTCTCTCCCGGGATGACCGTGCCGGAGAGCTTCGCGGTCGCCGCGTCGAGCAGTTGCATGCCCGTGGCGAGCGTCTCGGCGAAGCGCTCTTCTTCCTGGAGCAGGGTCTGCGTCGCGTGGGCCTCGCCTGCGGCGAGTTCCGCATAATAGCCGCCCATCTCGCGAACCAGAGGCGCGACCAGCCGGTGGAAGAACGCTCCGGTCACGCCGAGCTGGTAGCCGTGGCGGATCGCGCGCCGGATGATTCGGCGCAGCACATAGCCGCGCCCCTCGTTCGACGGGACGACCCCGTCGACGATGAGGAAGGTGCTGGCCCGGATGTGATCGGCGATCACCCGCAGGCTCGCCGACTGGAGGTCCTTGGCGCCGGTCACGGCGGCCGCGGCCTGGATCAGCGCGCGGAACAGATCGATATCGTAGTTGCTGTGCACGCCCTGCAGCACCGCGGCGACCCGCTCAAGCCCCATGCCGGTATCGACCGAGGGCTTGGGCAGCGGCGACAGCGTACCGTCGGCGGCGCGCTCGTACTGCATGAACACGAGGTTCCAGATCTCGACGTAACGGTCGCCGTCCTCGTCGGGGGAACCCGGCGGCCCGCCCGGGATGTCGGGCCCGTGGTCGTAGAAGATCTCGGTGCAGGGGCCGCAGGGCCCGGTCTCGCCCATCTGCCAGAAATTCGATTTCTCGCCGAGCCGCGTGCAACGCGTCGGATCGATGCCGATCTCCTCGACCCAGACGCGCTCGGCTTCATCGTCCTCGCGAAACACCGTGACCCAGAGTCGCTCTTTGGGGATGCCGAGCGTGCCGGTGACGAAGTTCCACGCGAAATGGATCGCTTCGCGCTTGAAGTAGTCGCCGAAGCTGAAGTTGCCGAGCATCTCGAAGAAGGTGTGGTGGCGCGCGGTATAGCCGACGTTCTCGAGGTCGTTGTGCTTGCCGCCGGCGCGCACGCAGCGCTGGGCGCTCGCCGCGCGCGAATAGTCGCGCGACTCCTTGCCGAGGAACACGTCCTTGAACTGAACCATGCCGGCGTTCGTGAACAGCAGGGTCGGATCGTTCCCCGGCACGAGCGAACTCGAGGCGACCACCGCGTGGCCGTTCTTGCGGAAGAATTCGAGGAAGCTCGCGCGGATCTCCGCGCTGGTCATCGCACGCATCTTCTTGGACTCTCGTTTCATATGTCTACATCTTCCGTTTCGACGTCCGACCCCAGGGCCCGGCGGATCTGCGCGCCCGTGAACCCGCGATAACCGAGGAAGCGCGCCTGCCGGGCCCGCTCCGCGAAACTTGCCGGCCGGCCCGCCCCGAATTTCTTGCGCCGCGCCGCCTCGAGCACGGCCGGCCAATCGCCGAAGGACTGGAGCGCCCGTTCGACGAGTTCCCCGGCCACGCCCTTGCGGCCGAGCTCCGCGCGCACGCGCAGCGGCCCCTGGCCGCGGCCGGCGTGATAGGCGATGAAATGCTCGACGTACCGCTGATCGTCGAGGAGCCGTTCCTCGCGCAAGGCCGCGACGACGGACTCGGCGACCGCGGCGGCGTAGCCGCGCTCCTCGAGCCAGCCGCGCAGCTCGGCGCTCGCGTGATCGCGCCGGGCGAGCGCGTCGAGCGCGGCCTTGCGTGCGGCGCGCGGGTCGTCGGGCTCAGCCGTCGTGCGCCGCAGGCCTCAAGCCTCCTTCGCCTCGCCACCGCCGCGATTCATGGACGCCTTCTCGGGTATGAGCTTCGCGCGCAGCTGCGTTTCGAGTTCGCCGGCGATGTCCGGGTGCTGTTGCAGGAATACCCGGGCGTTCTCCTTGCCCTGGCCGATCCGCTCGCCCTGATAGCTATACCAGGAGCCGCTCTTTTCGATCAGGTTGTGCAGCACGCCGAGCTCGATGAGCTCGCCTTCCTTCGAAATGCCGGTTCCGTACATGATCTCGAACTCGGTCTCGCGGAACGGCGGCGCGACCTTGTTCTTGACCACCTTGACCCGGGTCATCGAACCGACGACTTCCTCGCCGTTCTTGATCGCGCCGATGCGGCGGATGTCCATGCGCACCGAGGAGTAGAACTTGAGGGCGTTACCGCCCGTGGTCGTTTCCGGATTGCCGAACATCACGCCGATCTTCATGCGGATCTGGTTGATGAAGATCACGATGGTGTTCGAGCGCTTGATGTTGCC
>JAGWPY010000017.1 GCA_028870275.1 Gammaproteobacteria bacterium
ATGTAGGTCCAATACTCGCCCCGTGGTTCGAGCCGATAACCCGAGAAATCGATCAACTGCACGAGCTCGCGGTGCGCGGGCCCGGAGTATTCGAAATGATAGCCTTCGATCGAATTCTCCTGGATCACCTTCCAGTTCGCCGCGACCGGCACGTCGACCTCCTCGACCAGTTCCAGCTCGTCGAGGTCCGGAAGGAAGCGGCGCAGTTGCGCGTCCGCCTCCGGCGCCATCGCGGCGACCGGTTTGGCCGATGGGTCCAGATTGACGAATACGAACGATCCGAAGGTCTCGACCCGCACGGATTTGAGGGCGTGATCGGCGCGGCGGAACTGCGCCATCTGCGCCGTGCAAGGAGCGCCGCGCAGCGATCCGTCGAGGGCGTAGGTCCAGGCGTGGTAGGGGCAGGTCACCACCGGCGAGCGACCCCGGCGTGCCTGCAGCAGCCGATTGCCGCGGTGCTGGCATACGTTGTGGAAGGCGCGCAGCTGTCCGTCCCGGCCGGAGATGACCAGCACGCTCTGATCGAAGATGTCCTGGGTCACGAAAGCCCCGGGCTCGCGCAGTTCGTTGCGATGCGCGACCAGGTGCCAGGAGCGCATGAAGATGCGCTCCCGCTCGCGCTCGAATACCTCGGCATCGTAGAAATATCGGGCGGGCAGGCTGTAACCAGCCGCCTGGTCCGTCTCGCTCCAGTCGCTCGCGTCGATGGTCATGTCCTCTCCCATGGGTTCGCGTGGGGCGAATCTAGTCCGGGCGCTTTTGACCAGCCTGCTTGATTTCGTCATGCTGGTGACGAAAATGCACCCAGCGTCAACGAAGGGAAGCCGCGATCGTGTACAGGCTCGCCTTGGTACTGCTGCCGGATTACTCCCACCTCGAACTCGCCGCCGCGGTCGAACCGCTGTTCGTCGCCAACTGGCTCGCCCAGCAGGCGGTGTTCGCCTGGTCGCTGGTCTCGGTCGACGGCGCGGCGGTTCGCGCCAGCAACGGCATGCTCGTGCCGGTCGATGGCGCGCTCGCCGCCGCCGACGATTGCGCGTCGGTATTCGTGCTCGCCAGTTTCGATGCGCCGCCGATGGCGCGCGATCCTCGCCTGCTGCGCTGGCTCAAGCGCCGGGCGCGTGCCGGAGTCGAGATCGGTGGACTGGAGAACGGCACCTTGGCCCTCGCCGAGGCCGGACTCCTCGATGGCCAGCGGGTCGCCGTTCACTGGGACAACGTGATCGGCTTTGCCGAGCGTCATACGCGCACCCGGCCGGTCGCCCAGCTGTTCGCGCGCGGCGCGCAGCGGATCAGTTGCGCCGGCGGAGCCGCCGTGCTCGATCTGATGATCGAGTGGATCGCCTGGCGCGGACACTCGGAACTCGCCAGCGAAGTCGCCCAACATCTGTTGCTCGCCCCGCTGCGCCGGGGCGAGCGCGAGCAACGGGCCGCACGCGCCGAGCCCGACCTCGACAGGGACCCGGTGGTCGCCCACGCGGTCAGGATCATGCGTGAGACCTTCGATGCGCCCCTGCCCTGCGGCGAGCTGGCGAGCCGGGTGGGGTTGTCGTTGCGGCAGCTGGAGCGGCGGTTCCGCTCGGCCCTGGGCTCGACGCTCCTCAAACACTATCGCCAGGTGCGCATCGCCGCGGCCCATCAGCTCCTGCAGCAGACCGAACTGGGGGTACTCGAGGTCGCGATCGCCTGCGGGTTCGCTTCGACGGAGTACTTCTCCCGGCTCTACCGACGTCAGTTCCACTGTTCGCCGAGCGCGGACCGCCGTCAATCGACGGCGGCGCCCGTCATGCGCGGCAGCCGCCAAGTCGGCGTCGCGCGGGCGCCACATTGAATGACCTTTCAATCAGGCAGGTGGCTGCTTGAAACCGCAGGACGGTTGAGCCAAGATACGACCCGAGCGCAACCGGGACGCATTGAGTGGTCATTCAATGCGTTGCGCGTGCGAACTGGCTCTACGGAACTCCACGACAATATTCAACGAAGGGACTAGCCCATGAACTCCAAGCTCACGATGGCGATTGCCGCGATCCTCGGTGGCGTGTCATTCGGCGCGGCGGCTGCGACCTCTCCGGCACCTGCGGCCGGATCGACCGCGGATGCCGGACTCGGCTCGCTGCAGGAAATCACGGTGACCGCGCAGCGCCGCTCGGAGAACATGCAGGACGTGCCGATCGCGATGCAGGCGTTCACCGGCAAGTCGCTCAAACAGCTGAACATCACCACGTTCGACGACTACGTGAAGTACCTGCCGAACGTGTCCACGCAGAACAACGGTCCCGGACAGAACGAGGTGTTCATGCGCGGCCTGTCGGCCGGCGCCCAGGGCACGCAGGGCAGCGGCTCGACCGCGTTCTTCCCGAACGTGGCGATCTACCTCGACAACCAGTCCGGCCAGTTGCCGAACCGCAATCTCGACGTGTATGCGGCCGACCTGAACCGGATCGAAGTGCTGGAGGGTCCGCAGGGCACCCTGTTCGGCGCCGGCGCCGAGGCGGGCGTGATCCGCTACATCACCAATCAGCCCAAGCTCAACGTGACCGAGGGCAACGTCGACGCCGCCTACAGCGTCACCGCCCATGGCGATCCGAACACCAACGCGACCGCCGTGTTGAACCTTCCGCTGATCGACGATCACATGGCGGTGCGCGCGGTGCTCTACAGCGATTCGCGCGGCGGCTACATCGACAACGTACCGGCGACCTTCACGCGCCAGAACACCGACATCGGCATTCACTACGCCAACTATCCGGCGGTCAATGGCCAGTGCCCGAACGGCCAGCCGAACGCCGGATATTGCGTGCCCCCGAACGCCGCTTCGATCAACAACTACAACATCGCGCGCCGCGCGATCAATCCGGTCACCTACAAGGGCGGCCGCGTCGAGGCTCTGTACAAGTTCAACGACGACTGGGACGTACTGCTCACCCAGATGTACCAGAACCTCGACTCGCAGGGCGTGTTCTACCAACAGCCGAACGCTTCCGACGGCCAGGCGCTCGCCCCGCTCGAGGTCACGCTGTTCAATCCGAGCTACAACAAGGACAAGTTCGAGAACACCTCCTGGACCGTCAACGGCAAGCTCGGTTGGGCGAAGCTCGTCTATACCGGTGGCTACCTCGTGCGCCACATGGAGCAGCTCGGCGACTACACCAATTATTCCCGTGGCGTGTACGCCGACTACTACCAGTGCTACGGTCCGGGTTCGGGCGGCGATGCGAGCCTCACCTCGACCTGCTTCACGCCGAGCGCGACCTGGCACTCGCTCGAACGCAACGAGCACATGCAGCACGAATTCCGCGTGAGCACTCCCGATGATTGGCGCACCCGCGCGATCGCCGGCGTCTACTTCGAGACCAACAAGGTCTACGACCAGACCCGCTGGACCTACAAGTCGATCCCGAACTGCACCTCGACCCTGACCACGGGCTGCCTCTCCGACGTTGGCACCTTCCCGGGCTCGAGCGTCGAGAACCCGGGCGTGCAGCCCGACACGACGTCCTTCTATCAGGACACGCAGCGCGAGACCAAGCAGCTCGCGTTCTTCGTCTCCGCCGACTACGACATCATTCCGAAGGTGCTGACCGTGACGGTCGGCACCCGGCACTTCCGCTTCGACAATTCCTCGGCCGGCAGCGTGCTCAGCAGCTTCGGCTGCTTCGAGGCCGGCACGCCGGCGGGCGGCTGCCACAATCCGAACTACTCCTACAATCTGAACAGCCTGGGACTGTCCGATACCGAGTCCGGCTGGAAGAGCCGGGCGAACCTCACCTGGCACCTGAACCGCAACGTGATGTTCTATTACACCTGGTCGCAGGGCTTCCGGCCGGGCGGCTTCAACCAGAACGGCGGCACGCTGCACATTCTCGACGCCAGCGGCAACTACCAGTACATCCTGCCGAAGGCCTATCACTCCGACTCGCTGACCAACAACGAGCTGGGTTGGAAGACCGAGTGGCTCGATCACCGCCTGCAGTGGAACGGGGCGATCTATCGCGAGAACTGGAACGACGCCCAGATCGCCTTCTTCGATCCGGGCATCGGCCTCGGCAACATCTACTTCGACACGAACGGCCAGAACTTCGTGATCAAGGGCCTGGAGACCTCGGTGGTCGCCCGCGTGACCACGGGCCTCACGCTGCAGGGATCGGCGGCATGGAACCAGAGCCGGCAGACCAACTCGCCGGCGCTGATCAACAACGTGCCGGGCAGTGCCAACTTCGGCAAGCCGATCACCGAGTATTGCCCGTCCGGCCCGACGTCCTGCATCGCGGTCGCCAACCCGTTCGGACCGGTCGGCTCGCCGAGCGCCAATTCGCCGCCGATGCAGTTCTCGCTGCGCGCGCGCTATGAGTGGTCGATGCAGGATTACAGCTGGTTCGTGCAGGCCGGCGCGGTGCACACCGACCACTCGTTCACGCAGGCGGGTTCCGCGCAGTCGTTCGCGCAGTCCGGTTCGATCAGCGGGCGGTTGCGCTGGGAGAACCCGGCCTACACGACCTACGATGCCTCGCTGGGCGTCGCCAAGGACCAGTGGAACGCCAAGCTGTTCATCGAGAACCTCACGAACTCCAACGCGAGCGTCAACACGAACAGCGACCAGTTCATCCTGGCCGAGACGCCGCTGCGGCCGCGCGTGATCGGCGTGTCCTTCGGATACAACTTCTAAACAGGGATTGCGGCGAGGCAAACCCGCCGCCGGCGCGAGCGCGCCGGCGGCGGGTTCCGGCGAGCGCGTTCAGCGCTGGGCTTCCCGCCAGTTCGTCGGCGCGTGGAACGGGGCGTCCGAGGCCGGCAGCAGGCCGCGGCCGAGGATGTGGTCGGCCGCCTTCTCGGCGAGCATGATGGTCGGCGCGTTCAGGTTGCCCGTCGTGACCGAGGGCATGATCGAGGAATCGACGACCCGCAGCCGCTCCACGCCGTAGACTCTCGTTTCGGGGTCGACCACGGCCATATGATCCTGCGCGGCTCCCATCTTGCACGAACAGGAGGGGTGGTAGGCGCTCTCCACCTTGTTGCGCACGAACTCGTCGATCTGCTCGTCGGCGACCACCTCGGCGCCCGGTTGTATTTCGCGGCCGCGGAATCGATCGAAGGCCGGTTGCGCGAAGATCTCGCGGGTCAGGCGCACGCAGGCGCGCATCTCGACCATGTCGTCCGGATGGCTCAGGTAGTTGAACAGGATCTTCGGCTTCTGCATCGGATCGGCCGAGGCGAGCCGCACCCAGCCGCGGCTCTTCGAGCGCATCGGGCCGACGTGCGCCTGGAAGCCGTGTTCCTTGGCGAGCGTCGAGCCGTCGTAGGCCACGGCGAGCGGCAGGAAGTGATACTGAATGTCGGCGTACGGAACCCCGGGCCGGCTGCGGATGAAGCCGCAACTCTCGAAGTGGTTGGTCGCGCCGAGCCCGTCCTTGAACAGCAGCCAGCGCAGGCCCACCTTGAACTTGCCGAAAGGCTTGATGGAGGGATAGAGGCTTACCGGCTCGCGGCAGGCGACCTGAAAATAGAATTCCAGGTGATCCTGCAGGTTCTCGCCGACTCCGGGCAATTCATGCACCACCGCGATACCGTGCTCGCGCAACTCCGCGGCCGGTCCCACACCAGAGAGCTTGAGCAATTGCGGTGAGTTGATCGGCCCGCCGGAGAGGATCACCTCGCGCGCCGCCCGGGCCACTTCGAGGCGGTCGCCGCGTCGGAACTCGACGCCGACCGCCCGCCGTCCCTCGAACAGCACGCGCGTGACCAGCGCGTGGGTGATCACCTGCAGGTTCGGGCGTCGCATCGCCGGGCGCAGGTAGGCGACGGCCGCGCTGCAGCGCCGGCCGTTCGCCACCGTCATGTCCATACGGCCGAAGCCTTCCTGCTGCGCGCCGTTGATGTCGCCGGTGCGTGCGTAGCCCGCCTGTTCGGCCGCGGCCAACCAGGCCGCGTGCAGCGGATTCTCCATGGTGCCGTAACGGGTGCCGAGTGGGCCGCGATCGCCCCGATAGGCATCGCCGCCCTCGGCGCGGGTCTCGGCGCGCTTGAAGTATGGCAGCACGTCCGCATAGCGCCAGCCCGCCGCGCCCTGTTCGGCCCAGCGCTCGTAGTCCTGGGGATTGCCGCGTACGTACACGAGGCCGTTGATCGAGGAGGACCCGCCGAGGACCTTGCCGCGCGGCGTATGCATGCGTCGGCCGCCGAGATGCGGTTCGGGTTCCGTGTGATAGAACCAGTTGTACTTCGGCATGTTCATCGGAATCGACAGCGCCGAGGGCATCTGGATGTAGATCGAGCGGTCCGAACCGCCGTATTCCAGGACCAGCACGCGATTGCGGCCGTCCGCGCTCAGCCGGTCGGCGAGCACGCAACCGGCCGATCCCGCGCCGACGATCACATAATCGAAGTTCATTTCGCTCACGATGCTCATCGCTCCTGAAGGGTCAATACGGCGCGTCGACGTCGCCCATCGCGACGTACACGCTCTTCAACTGCGTATAGTGTTCGATCGCCGCCCTGCCGTTCTCTCGACCGAGTCCGGAGAGCTTCACGCCGCCGAACGGCAGTTCGATCGGCGTGACGTTGTAGTGGTTGATCCAACAGGTGCCGGCCTGCAGCCGCGCGATCACGCGGTGCGCCCGGGTGAGATCGTTGGTGAACACGCCGGCGGCGAGGCCGAACTCGGTGGCGTTTGCACGCGCCACCACGTCGTCCTCGTCCTCGAATTCCAGCACCGACATGACCGGCCCGAAGATCTCCTCGCGCACGATGGCCATGTCGTCGTGGCAGCCGTCGAACACCGTCGGTGCGACGAAGTAGCCGTTGGCGAGGTCGCCCTCGGTGACCCGCCGGCCGCCGATCAGCGCGCGCGCGCCCTCGGCCCTGCCGCGGGCGATGTAGCCCAGGACCTTGTGCATGTGCGCCTCGCTCACCAGCGGGCCGATCTGCGTGGCGGGATCGAGCGGGTCGCCGATCTTCATCCGCGCCGTGCGCGCGACCAGTCTCTCGAGAAAAGCGGCCTTGACGGCGCGGTGCACGAATACGCGCGTGCCGTTCGAGCAGACCTGCCCGGTCGAGTAGAAATTGGCGAGCAGCGCCGCGCTGACCGCGTTGTCGAGCTTGGCGTCGTCGAAGACGATCAGCGGTGATTTGCCGCCGAGTTCGAGCGTGACGCTCTTGAGCGTCGATGCCGCATCGCTCATCACCGCCTTGCCGGTGCCGACCTCGCCGGTCAGGGAGACCTTGCGGATGCCCGGGTGCCGCGTGATCAGGCGGCCGGTGTCCGCAAAGCCCTGCACGACCTGGAACACGCCACGCGGCACTCCCGCCTCGAGGAAGATCTCTTCGAGCTTCACCGCGGTGAGGGGCGTGATCTCCGCCGGCTTGAAGATCATCGCATTGCCGCAGGCGAGCGCCGGCGCGGCCTTCCAGCAGGCGATCTGCAGAGGGTAGTTCCAGGCGCCGATCCCGGCGACCACACCGAGAGGTTCGCGCCGCGTGTAACCGAAGGCCTGGGGTCCGAGATCCACGTGCTCGCCACTCAGCGACTGAGCAAGGGCGGCGAAATACTCGATGCACTCGGCGCCGGACAGGACGTCGACCACGCGGGTCTCCTGAATGGGCTTGCCGGTGTCCCGGGTCTCGAGCATCGCGAGCTCGTCGTTGCGCTCGCGCAGGAGCGCCGCGGCCTGGCGCAGAACGCGCGCGCGCTGCGCACCGGGCCATGCGGCCCACTGCGCCTGCGCCTGCGCCGCCGCGGCCACGGCCGCATCGACCTCGGCGGGACCCGCGACCTCGACGTGCGCGAGCACTTCGCCGGTGGCGGGATTGATGGTCGCGAAACGTTCGCCCGGTGCGGGTCCGGACGCCTTGGTGGCGGCCTTCGCCGGGTCGAGCCGTTCCTCGACGGCGGCTGCCGCGGAAATCGCCTTCAACCGGCCATCCACGAACTCCGTGAGCAAGGCCCGGGCGCTTTCGCTATCGGCTTCCGACCACTCCGACAGCGCCGCGCGCAGCCAGACCCCGTCGATCATCGCGGCGATCATCGAGGCGATGCTGCGCGCCTCCTCGGGCGGAGCGAGCCGCGCCAGCGAGGCACGAAGATTCGACAGCATGCGCCGCTGATAGACCGTTTGGACGCGACGCAGGCCCTCGATCTGCAGGACCTGTCCCCAGAACGCGAGCCAGGCCGTACCGGTCCTGCGGTCGAACTCCGCCGGCGCGAGATTCGCGTCGATGACCGCCTGGATCCTGCCGCGAGGCGTGTGCGCATGACGCAGACGCGCGCGCACCTGATCGGCCACGCGGCGGGCCAGGGAGCGGAACGCCGCCACCAGCAGCCCGTCCTTGTCGCCGAAATAATGTGCCACCAGGCCGGCGGACACCTCGGCGCGCGCGGCGATCTGAGCGAGCGTAGTGCCCGTGAAGCCGACTTCCGCTAGGCTGTCGATCGTCACCTCGATCAGTTGGCGCCGGCGCATCTCCTCGACCGGTTCCCGGGGCGGATCGATTCGCGAGGTTGAGTGGGTATTCAATTCGAGCTCCTCCTTGGATCGGGCCGCAACCGCCTGTGGACGCAGGCGGGAATTCCCCTTAAGATCGATCGGCCGTCGATTCCACGAATTTTATCAATCATTTAGGATCGATTGTGTGAGCGCCGACCCAAGCACGTTAAACGTTTATTCAAGCCGCCGCGCCAGCGCGCCATCATGCCGGCCACGATGGGCGCGGGTCAAGTTCGGTGCCCCTGCCTCTGTGCGGGGCGCCGGAGTCTCTCGGTTCGCGCTGCTGGCCGCCACCATCGCGGTCTTGGTCATGGTCCTCGCGCCACTGCGCAATGCTCGCGCCGGCGCCGATCCGGCGAGCTGTCGGGAGGTACGATTCTCGGACGTCGGCTGGACGGACGTCACCTCGACCACGGCGATCACCACGGCGCTGTTGAGCCACTTGGGTTACCGGCCGACGATCACCGTGCTGTCGGTGCCCGTGACCTACGCATCGCTCGCCAACAGGGATCTCGACGTGTTCCTCGGCAACTGGATGCCGACCCAGGAAGCCGACATCCGTCCGTTCCTGGACTCGGGCTCGGTGGTCGTCATCAGGCCGAACCTCGAAGGCGCCAAATACACGCTCGCGGTACCGGCCTACGCCTACGCGGCCGGTCTCAAGAGCTTCGCCGACATCGCACGCTTCGCCGGCCCGCTTCGCAGCCGGATCTACGGAATCGAGCCCGGCAACGACGGCAACACGCGACTGCTGAAGATGATCAAGCAGAACCTGTTCGGGCTGGGCGATTTCCACCTGGTCGAGTCGAGCGAACAAGGCATGCTCTCGCAGGTGGCGCGCGCGGTCGCGGCGCACCAGCCGATCGTGTTCCTCGCCTGGGAACCGCACCCGATGAACATGCACTTCGACCTGCGCTATCTGGCCGGGGGCGATGCCGTGTTCGGATCCCACTTCGGCGGCGCGACCGTCTATACGGTCACGCGGCGCGGCTACGTGGCCCGCTGCCCGAACGTGGGCCGCCTGCTCGCGAATCTGCAGTTCACTCTGCAGGGCGAGAACGAGATGATGGACGCGATCCTGGATCGCCACGAACAGCCGCGACCGGCCGCCGATGCCTGGCTCGAGAGCCATCCGCGCGAGGTGAACGCCTGGCTCGCCGGCGTCACGACCTTCGACGGCCGCCCGGCCAACGCGGCGCTGCTGATGCGCGCGCCTCGCCGTGGTCCCGCCGATTTCGAACGTTGGGTGACCGACCACAAGATCCCGGTCGGCGAGGCGATGGCCGTGATGATCGAGGCGATCAAGGCTCACGGCACCGGCTTCTTCGCGGCCCTGTCCACGGCCGTCGCCGCGTCGGTGGACGGCCTGACCCGCTGGCTGCGGATCGTGCCGGCGCCCCTGTTCATCCTCGGCGCGGCCGTCGCGACCTGGCTGCTGCGCCGCTCCTTCGCGCTCGCCGCCTTCGTAACCGTAGCGCTGCTGTTCATCCTCAATCAGGGCTACTGGGTCGCGACCCTGGAAACGCTCTCGCTGGTGATCGTTTCGACCCTGTTGTCGACGCTGATCGGCGTGCCCCTCGGCATCGCCGCGGCGCACCGCCCCCGACTCTACTCGGCCATGCATCCCGTGCTCGACCTGATGCAGACCCTGCCGACCTTCGTCTACCTGATCCCGACGCTGGTGCTGTTCGGGCTCGGCGTGGTTCCGGGACTGATCTCGACGGTGATCTTCGCGCTGCCGGCGCCGATCCGTCTGACGCATCTCGGCATCTCCTCGGTGCCCAAGCCGTTGATCGAGGCCGGCGAGGCCTTCGGCGCGACCCCGCTGCAGCTTCTGTGGAAGGTGGAACTGCCGAGCGCATCGCCCATGATTCTCGCCGGCATCACTCAATGCATCATGCTCAGCCTCTCGATGGTGGTGATCGCAGCGCTGGTCGGAGCCGGCGGACTCGGCGTGCCAGTGGTGCGTGCGCTCAACACCGTGCAGGTGGGCATGGGCTTCGAGGCCGGATTCGCGATCGTTCTGCTCGCGATCATCCTCGACCGGGTCAGCCGTCCAAAGCACCGCGGAGAGACACGATGAACCCGGCGATCGAATTCGAGTCGGTCGACATCCTGTTCGCACGGCGCGAGGGCCGCGAGGGACAGCGCGCGCTGCGCGATGCGCTCGCGCTGCTCGACGCCGGCGGCACGCGCGGCGAGATCGCCGACAAACTCGGCGTGATCGTCGGTGTGGCCGGCGCGAGCCTCGCCGTCGAGCGTGGCGAGATCGCGGTTCTGATGGGGCTGTCGGGGTCCGGCAAGTCGACCCTGCTGCGCGCCGCCAATGGCCTGAATCGCGTCGTACGCGGCAAGGTCCTGGTGCACGACGAACGCGGTACGATCGACGTCGCGAATTGCGATGCGCTGGAATTGCGGCGGCTGCGCCGCGAGCGCGTCGCCATGGTGTTCCAGCAGTTCGGCCTGCTGCCCTGGAGGACCGTGCGCGACAACGTCGGATTCGGCCTGGAACTGCGCGGCGAAGCGGCGGCCGCGCGCCGCCGGATCGTCGACGAGAAGCTCGAGCTCGTCGGGCTCTCGCAATGGGCCGAACGCCATGTCGCGGAGCTCTCGGGCGGCATGCAGCAGCGGGTCGGCCTGGCCCGCGCATTCGCGACCGATGCGGACATCCTCCTGATGGATGAGCCCTTCTCGGCCCTCGACCCCCTGATCCGCGGCAAGCTCCAGGACGAGCTCCTCGAGCTCCAGGCCAGGGTCAAGAAGACCATCCTGTTCGTGAGCCACGACATGGACGAGGCCCTGCGCCTGGGGGATCGGATCACGATCCTGCAGAACGGCCGCATCGTGCAAACCGGCAGCGCCGAGGACATCGTGCTCGCGCCGGCGGACGACTATGTCGGCGAGTTCGTGCGGCACATGAATCCGCTCGACGTGCTGACCGGCGCGATGATCATGCGCGAGCGCGCGCAGCTCGCGCAGACGCCCGACGGCCTCTGTCTCGATGCCGCGGGCCGTTATCGACTGACCCTGGACGCGGACGGCCGGGCGCTGTCCCTCGCCGCCGATGGCCGCGCCCTGGCCCTGGTCGACACCGGGACCGGGGGGCGCTGGCCGGAGGGTGCCGTCGGAGCCGCACTCGCGCCGGCCGAGGCATCGCTGCACGAGATCATCCGACTGCGGCAGGCGGCGGGTCACCCGGTGCTGCTGGTCAGGGAAGGCCGTATGGTGGGTGTCTGTGGGGAGAACGAGATCATCGCGGCGCTCGCCGGGGCGAGGGGCGCGCCGGTCGCGCGCTGAAGCGCCGATCAGCCTGCGAAGCGCCGGCCAGGTATGGCCTTAATATTATGATCAAGATAATATAATCCGGTACGCACCCCCACATCCGCGCCAAGAGGAGCCGCAATGAACCCCGAGGTCATCATTTCCTGCGCCGTGACCGGCGACGACACCAAGGTCACGAAGAGTCCTCATTGCGCGGTCACTCCCGAGGAGATCGCTGCCACCGCGATCGCGGCCGCCAAAGCCGGCGCGGCGATCGCTCACATCCACGTCCGCGACCCGGAGACCGGCTCCTTCAGCATGGAGACGCGCCACTACCGCGAGGTCGTCAAGCGCATCCGCGAGAGCGGCGTCGACGTGATCGTCAACCTCACCTGCGGCATGGGGGGCTACATCGTCGCCGGCGAGAAGGGGCTCGCCGACACGCCGGGGCCGGGCAGCGACTTCTGCAACCAGGAAGACCGCATGCGCCATGTGATCGATCTCTGCCACGAGGGCAAATACCGTCCGGAGATCGCCACGCTCGACTGCGGCAGCCTCAATTTCGGCGACGGGAACCGCGCCTATGTGTCGACCCCCAATTACCTGCGACAGGGCGCGGCGATCCTCAAGGATCTGAAGGTACGCCCCGAGCTCGAGATCTTCGACACCGGCAACCTGTGGTTCGTCAAGCAGCTGATCAAGGAGGGCCTGATCGAGTCGCCAGCCCTGATCCAGCTGTGCATGGGTATTCCCTGGGGCGTGCCCGCCGACGTCGGCCATCTGCTGGCGATGGTCAACTCGCTTCCGGCCGACTGCAACTGGGGCACGTTTGCGATCAGCCGCATGCAGATGCCCTGGGTGGCTCAGTCGGTTCTCATGGGCGGCAACGTGCGCGTCGGACTCGAGGACAACCTCTATCTCAGCAAGGGCGTCTATGCGAGCAACGCCCAGCTCGTGGAGCGCGCGCGTACGATCATCGAGGCGATGGGCGCACGGATCCTGACGCCGGCGGAGGCGCGCGAGCGCCTGAAACTGCGGTGAGAGTGCTCCGTTGAGGCAGCTGACGCCCTACCGGGTTGCGATCGAACCCGGTTGGATCGACTACAACGGCCACCTGCGCGACGCCTATTACGGCGTCGCGTTCAGCCTCGCGATCGACGACCTGATGGATCAGGTCGGCCTCGATGCGGCCTATCGCGCCCGGACCCGTGGCACGCTGTACACGATGGAGATGCATTGCCACTTCCTTCGCGAGGTGAAGGCCCAGGACGAGCTGTCGATCCGCATGATCGTGCTCGACGCCGATCACAAGCGCCTCCTCGCGGGCGGAGTGTTCACCTGCGCGAGACTCGCCGAACCGGTGGCGGCCGCCGAGGCGATGCTGCTGCACGTGCGCCAGGACGAGACGCCGGCGAGCGTGCCTTTTCCCGCGGAGATTGCCGCGCGAATCGACGCCCTGCGCAGCGATGCCGACTGGCCCGCGGGCCTGCCCGGTTCACGCAAGCTCGAGATCCGCAGGCGCTGAACCGCGATGAACCCTGATCTGCATCGATTGATCGCGCCCCGCAGCATCGCCCTGATCGGTGCGGGAGCCTGGACCGACGCGGTTGCCGCGGGTGCCCGGGCGATAGGCTATGAGGGCACGATCTGGCGTGTGCATCCGACCCGCTCGTCGACCGCGGACCTCACCTATTATCGCTCGGTCGATGAATTGCCGGATGCGCCCGACTCGGCCTTTCTCGCGGTTCCGAACACCGACGTTCCCGGCGTCGCGGCGGCGCTCGCTCGTCGCGGCGCCGGCGGGTTCGTCTGCTTCAGTTCCGGGTTTTCCGAGACCGGCGGCGAGACAGGCCTGCGTCTCACCGAGGATCTGCGCGCTGCGGCCGGCGACCTGCCCTTCTTCGGTCCCAACTGCTACGGATTCGTGAATTTCTTCGATCGGGTCGCGATGATGCCGGACCAGATCGTCGGCGCCCCGCCGGAGCGCGGCGTCGCGTTGATCTGTCAGAGCGGTACGCTGGCGCTCACCCTGATGTTCAACGACCGCTCCCTGCCGATCGGCGCGCTGTTCACGGTGGGCAATCAGACACGCATCGCCGTGGAGGACCTGATCGAGGTGCTCTCGGCCGACCCGCGGGTCACCGCGTTTGGTCTGTATCTGGAAGGAATCCAGGATCCGCAGCGCTTCGCCCGGGCCGCGGAGACCGCGCGGCGCGCCGGCAAGCCGATCGCGGCGATCAAGTCGGGACGCACCGCGGCGGCGGCGCGCACCGCGCACAGCCATACCGGCGCACTCGCCGGTGCCGACGCCGTGTTCGAGGCGTTTTGTCGTCAGGCCGGCATCGCGCGCTGCGACACCCTCGCATCGCTCTGCGAGACCCTGAAGGTCTTCCACCTGGGCGGGCCCACTCGCGGCCGCAAAGTGCTGGTCATGGGCGCCTCCGGCGGGGACATGGCGATGACCGCCGACGTCTCGCGCGACCTTGCCCTCGATTTCGCGCCGCTTCCCGCGCAGGGATCGGCCAGACTCGCGGCGCTGCTCGGCGAGCGCGTCACCGTTGCCAACCCGTTCGACCTGCACACCTATCTCTGGTTCGACCCGCCCGCCCTGCGCAAGGTCTTCTCGACCGTGTTCGAGAGCGGCTACGACGCGGTCGGCTTCATGCTGGATTGTCCGCCGGACGGGAAGTCCGATACGGCGGCGTTCGACGTGGTGATCGACGAGTACATCGATGCCGCGCGCGGTGTCCCGCCACGCGTCGCGCTGATCGCCTCCCTTCCCGAAACCATGGGCGCACGCATCCGCGGCAACTGCCTGCGCGGCGGCGTGGTTCCGCTGCAGGGACTGCGCGAGGCCCTCGAGGCCTTTACCGCGGCCGGTGCCGTCGGCGAGGCTTGGAGCGGCCCGGGGGTTGGCCTGCAGATACCCGAGCCGGCCGCGGCGACGCGCACTCGCACACTGAGCGAGTACGACGGCAAGACGGTGTTGCGTGGCGCCGGGGTTTCGGTACCGCGCAGCGTCCTCGCCTCCTCCGCCAATGCCGCGGACGCAGCCGCATCGATCGGCTTTCCCGTGGTGATCAAGGCCGTCGGTGCCCATCTCGAACACAAGACCGAGGTCGGCGGAGTGGCTCTCGACCTGCGCGACCGCGCCGCGGCGGAAGCTGCGGCCGAACGGCTGGGCGCGCTCTCGCCGACCTTGCTGGTCGAGGAGATGATCACCGACGCGGTGGCCGAGATCCTGGTCGGGGTCGTCGTCGACCCGCAGTTCGGCCAGGTGCTGGTGATCGGCGCGGGCGGCGTACTCACCGAACTGGTGGCCGACAGCGTGAGCCTGCTGCCGCCCTGGGACGCGGGCTCCATCCGCGGCGCGATCGCACAGCTGAAGGCGGCCCGGCTGATCGGCGGCTATCGTGGCAAACCCGCGGGCGATCTCGATGCGCTGGTCGAGGCGGTCACGCGGATCGCGGCTTATGCCACCGACCAGCGCGATCGACTCGTCGAGCTCGACGTCAACCCGCTGATCGTACGTCCGATCGGCCGGGGTGTGGTCGCCGTCGACGTACTGCTGAGATTGCTCCAGGAGTGAACCCATGACCCAGGCAACCACGACCCAGGATTCCACCATGGCCGACGGCATTCGCACCCTCAGGGACGGACCGATCCTCGAGGTGACGATCGACCGGCCCAAGGCCAATGCGATCGATCTGGCGGCGAGCCGGCGGTTGAACGCAGTGTTCTCGGAATTCCGAGACGATCCGGATCTGCGAATCGCGATCGTGACCGGTGCGGGCGAACGGTTCTTCTGTCCGGGCTGGGATCTGAAGGCCGCGGCGGGCGGCGAGAAATCGGACGAGGATTGGGGCGTCGGCGGGTTCGGCGGATTGAACTATCCGCGCAATCTCAACAAGCCGATCATCGCGGCGGTGAACGGCATCGCCTGCGGCGGAGGCTTCGAGATCGTGCTCGGTACCGACATCATCGTGATGGAGGAGCATGCCAGGTTCGCCCTGCCGGAGATCAACGTCGGCGTACTCGCCGACGCCGGCACGATCAAGCTGCCGCGCCGGGTTCCCTATCACGTCGCGGTCGAATTCCTGATGACCGGTCGGTGGATGGACGCGGCCGAGGCCAAGCACTGGGGTCTTGCCAATCACGTCGTGCCGAAGGGCACGGCGCTCGCCAAGGCCCGCGAGATCGCCCGCCAGCTCGCCGACGGCCCGCCTCTGCTGTTCCCCGCGATCAAACAGCTGATTCGCCATACCGAGATGGTGCCGGTCCACGAGGCCTTCGAACTGCACGATTCGCTCGACGCGGTGCAGCGGGTGGTCCGATCCGAAGACCTGAAGGAAGGCACACGCGCCTTCGCCGAGAAGCGCGCGCCGCGCTGGACCGGTCGCTAGGGACCGAGGTCCGCAGGGACTCCGGCCCGGCGCCAGGCGCCTCGGGCGCCTCAGGCGCCGAGCGGGCGCAGCAATGCGCGCGAGATGATGTGCCGCTGGATCTCGCTCGTACCTTCCCAGATCCGCTCGATGCGCGCATCGCGCCAGATCCGCTCGAGCGGCAGATCGCTCATGAGCCCCATGCCGCCGTGGATCTGCAGGGCCTCGTCGGCCACCATCGCGAGCATCTCACTCGCCTTCAGCTTGGCGATCGCCATGTCGGTATCGGTCGAGATCTGCCGGTCGTGCTTCCATGCGGCGCTGAGCACCAAGAGCTCGGCGGCACGCAGCTCGGTGAGCATGTCGGCGAGCTTGAAGCCCACGCCCTGGAACTTGCCAATCGGCTGTCCGAACTGACTGCGTTCGGCGGCCCACTGGGTGGCGAGTTCCAGCGCTCGCTCGGCGCGCCCGAGACAGGTGGCCGCCACCTGCAGCCGGGTGGCACCCAGCCAGCTGTTGGCGACCTCGAACCCCCTGTGCACTTCGCCCAGGATCGCCGACTTCGGCACGCGGCAGTCATTGAACTCGAGGATGCTGTTGGTGTAGCCGCGGTGAGAGACGTTCTTGTACCCCGGCCGGATCGAGAATCCCGGATGCCCACGGTCGATCAGGAAAGCCGTGATCTTCTTGCGCACCCCGCGGTTCGAGCTCTCCTCGCCCGAAGCGGCGAACAGGATCACGTAGTCGGAATGGTCGGCATGGCTGATGAAGTGCTTGGTGCCGTTGATCAGGAAGTCCCCGCCTGATTCCACGGCGGAGGTCTTCATGCCGCGCAGGTCCGAACCGGCTCCGGGCTCGGTCATGGCCAGGCACTCCACACGCTCGCCACGCACGGTCGGCAGGAGGTAGCGCTCGCGCTGCTCACCCTCGCAGGCGAGCAGGATGTTCGACGGCCGGCCGACGCAGGACCAATGCAGCGCGTAACTGGTGGCGCCCAGCTCCTTCTCGTACAGCGCCCAGGCGACGGTATCGAGACCGGCCCCGCCGACCTCGGTCGGCATGTTCGCCGCGTACAATCCCGCGGCGATGGCCTTCGCCTTGAGTTCCAGACGCAGGTCGTCGCGCAGCACGCCGCTCGCTTCGACCTCCGCTTCGTGTGGGAAGAGCTCATTGCGCACGAATGAACGCGTCGTCTTGACGATCAATTCCTGTTCTTCGGTCAAGGCAAAGTCCATGCGGAACTCCTTCAGGCATTGGCCGCGTTGCGCGGCTGCTTCGCTTCGGCCCATTCGCGCAGCAGGTCCAGTTGCAGGCGGAGCTGCGCGAGCTGGGCCGTCGCCGGCCAATCGGCCGGACTCGTGACGGCGCTGGCGGTGACCCCGTTGATCAGCGTGACCACCGAGCGCAGCACGGTGTCGCGTACCGGCTTGGGCCAGCTCTTGCTGGCCGGCCAGTGCGCCGCGAAACAGCGCGCGTACAGACGCATGTATTCCCGGTGCACCCAGCCGTTCAGGCGTCGCAGCTTCCGGTCCGCGGGCACCTGCGCCCAGAACGCCATCCAGAACGCGCACTCCGTGAACCGCTGCGCGTCGAGAGGCAGGAGCTCGGCCAGCACCCCGGAGAGGTCCGGCGCGCCGCTCGAGTGGCGGCGCGTGAGACGGTCCTCGATGCGCGTCAGCATCAGACGCAGGCTCGCGAGAATGATCTGCTGCTTGGAATCGTAGTAATGCGCGATCATGCCGGTCGTGTAGCCGGCGGCCTTGGCGATCCGGGCGACCGTCGCGTGCTCGAAGCCATGCGTCGCGACCACCTGGCAGGTGACCTGGGCGATCTGTTCGCGCCGCTCGGCATGATCGACGATCTTCGGCATCCGTTCGCCCCGTTCAGCCCCGGGCGCCGCCGACGCGCGCACCCGATTCTGCGGGAACGGGCAGTGCCGAATGCGCCTTTCGGATACGCTCGAGCCGCGCGCGCACGCCGGGGGCGACGGGCGCCGCTTTGGCCGCCGCCGTGTCGACGTGCAGATGCATCTGTTCGCCGGTCGCGATCAGCTGATCGTCGTGACGGCGATGCAGGCGATGGAAAACGTGCAGCCTCTTCTCGTCGAGGGCCAGGACTTGCGTGGTCACGTAGACCGGCTCGCCGGACTTGACCTCGCGCAGGAAGCGCACGTGGGTCTCTACGTCGTAGTACATCCCCCCGGCCTTGCGGTAGGCCTCGTCGAGTCCCGCGAGCCGGTACAGCGCATCCATGGCATCGCCCATCAGCATCATGTAGCGATAGTCGGTCATGTGGGCGTTGTAATCGACCCACTCCGGCCGTACGACCGTATCGAGCAGGCGCAGCGGTCTGGCCGCATCGAGGTCGACCGCCTCCGGGGCGACCGCCGCGTCTTGATAGAGCCGCTCCTCGAGCGCGCGCAGCGTCGAACCCGCGCCGATGTCGAACTGGCGCAGCACCTGCTGGATCGCCACGAGGTAGTCATCGCGCAGGCGCTCGAGCTCGCGGATCGAACGACCGGCCGCTTGCTGCTGGGTGCCCTCCACCATCCGGTCGATCAGAGTCTCACTGAGCTCCGGCGCCTCGAGTTTCGTCCAGGGCCACTTCAGGCAGGGTCCGAACTGGGCCAGCATGTGCCGCATGCCGGACTCGCCGCCGGCGAGGTGGTAGATCATGTTCGTGCCCATGGCGGCCCAGCGCAGTCCTGGGCCGTAGACGATCGACTCGTCGAGCTCGCCCGTGGTCGCCACGCCGTCGTTCACCATGTGGAGGATCTCCCGCCACAGGGCCTCCTGCAGACGGTCGGTCAGGTGGCCGGGAACCTCGTGGCGGACGTGCAGCGGGTGCATGCCGATGTAGCGGAAGTATTCGGCCGCGGCCGCGATCGTGGACGCGGAGGTCTGCTTGCCCCCGACCAGTTCCACGAGCGGCAGTAGGTACACCGGATTGAAAGGATGCGCGACCAGGAACCGCTCGGGGCCGACCATGTCGCGCTGCAGATCCGTCGGCATGAGTCCGGAGGTGCTCGAGGCGATCAGCACGTCGGCGCCGGTGTGCCGGCTCACTTCCGCGAGCATCTTCTGCTTGAGCGGCAGCTGCTCGGGGATGTTCTCCTGGATGAAGTCGGCACGCGCCGCCATCTCGCGAAGGTCCGTGGTGAAGGAAAGCTTGCCCTTCGGGGGCAACGGTGCGAACGTCAGCCGCGCCAGCGCCGGTTCGGCGTTGGCGACCGCACCGCGCAGCCATTCCTCCATCTCCGGCTTCACGTCGGCCGCGATCACGTCGATACCGAAATGCAAGGCGCGCGCGGCCCAGCCGCCGCCGATCACACCGGTACCCAGGAGTCCCAGAGTCTTCACTTTCCTCACGTCGGTTTTCCTCGTTCGGCGGGCGGCCGTTTTATAATGTCATGAATATAATATAAAGGCGCCGCTCGCGCCAGGGCGGAGCGCCGAGGCGCTCAGTCGGCGAGAAGAACCGCCGAGTCCGCGGTCCAGCTGAGGTAGACCTCGTCGTTCCAGTCGATCGCCCACTGCGAGCTGCGCCGCTCGTTCTGGGCGAACACCGTGACGATCTTGCCGCACTCCGTCTTGATTCGGTAGGTCGAGCGGTTGCCGAGGTAACCGAGTTCCCAGACCACGCCCTTCAGACGGTTGATCCGCTCGCCTTCCGGCGGCTGCTTGCTCAGGCGGATCTTCTCGGGTCGTACCGAGAGCCAGACCCTGTGCCCCGCCTCGTGCCGACCGCCGTCGTCGACGCACAATTCCGTTCCGGTCTCGAGGCTGCGCATCGCGACGAGCCCGGCCCCGCTGCGCTCGATCGTGCCCTCGAACAGATTGGTGGTCCCGACGAAATCGGCAACGAAGCGCGAAGCCGGAAATTCGTAGATATCCGCGGGCGCGCCCACCTGCAATACGCGTCCGCGATTCATCACCGCGATCCGGGTCGACAGCGCCATGGCCTCGTCCTGGTCGTGGGTCACGAACACGAAGGTGATTCCCACCTGATACTGGATGTTCATGAGCTCGAACTGGGTCTGTTCGCGCAATTTCTTGTCGAGAGCGCTCAAGGGTTCGTCGAGCAACAGCACCCTCGGTCGCCGGATCAGCGCCCGCGCGAGCGCCACACGCTGTCTCTGGCCCCCGGAGAGCTGATGCGGCTTGCGCCCGGCCAAGGCCTCGAGCTGGACCATCGCCAGGGCCTCCGCCACCCGCCTCGACTTCACGCTCTCGCTCTCGCGGATGCGGCGCAGCCCGTAGCCCACGTTCTGCTCGACCGTCATGTGCGGAAACAGCGCATACGACTGGAACATCATGTTGACGGGCCGCTGATGCGGCGGCACGTCGGTCATATCCACCCCGTCGATCAGGATCCGTCCGGAGGTCGGGGTCTCGAACCCCGCCAACATGCGCAGCAACGTCGTCTTCCCGCAGCCCGAGGCGCCGACCAGCGCGAACATCTCGCCCCGGTAGATGCGCAGGTTCAGACGATCGACGGCCGTGAAACCGCCGAACTGCTTGTGCACGTTCTCGATGACGATCTGGGGGGTCGCGCCGGGATCGAGCCAGGGACGCTCGCTGGCCGACGGCTGCTGGGCCGAGAGCATCGCGATCAGGCGTCGACGGCGGGCGTGCGCCGCCGACGCTCGGGAGAGAAGAATACGCGGTCGACCACCCGCGCTGCAGTCATGCGCCTCTCCCAGACCAATTCGCGGTTCAGGTAGATGTCCGCCCAGAGCGCCGAGCCCTCGGTGCAGTGCGGCCAATTCACCATAGCAAGCGCGATGTTGCGTTTGCAAGTCGGCGACCAGACCGCCGAGGTCACCGCGCCGACCTCGCGACGTCCCGCCCGCTCGGCGTACAGCAGCGCGTCGTGCGCCGGCTTGTTGCCGCCCACGTCGAGACCGACCAGCCGGCGCCGCGGGCCTCGCTCACGCTCGGCGAGCAATGCGCGCCGGCCGGTGAAGTGGCCCTTGTCGAAGTCGACGAAGCGCTCGAGTCCGAGTTCCAGCGGCGAGCGTGCGCGGTTGGCTCGCAGCGCGTGCGACGCGGGAATGAAATCGATGTTCGGTGCAATGAATCCCGCCTCGATCCGGGCCACGTTCAAGGCCTTGGAGCCGATCGCCCGCAGGCCGCGCGATCGTCCGACCTCGTGCAGACGGTCCCAGACGCCAAGCGCGTGGTCCGGCTCCATCCACAGTTCATAGCCGAGATCGCCGGTAAAGCCGCTGCGCGAAACGATCAACGGCCAGCCGCAGTCGTAACGCCCCAGTTGGAAGGGTTTCAGGTGCTCGATTCCGACCAGGCCCGCGGCCTTCAGCACGGAACAAGAGGTCGGGCCCTGCAGAGCAAGCGCGGCAATTTGCGCCGTGACCTCGTCGATTTGCACGTCGAAACCGATCGCCGAGGCTGCCAGCCAGTCGAGCTGCCGTGAGGCCGCGCACAGCCGATACTCGGTCTCGTCGAGCCGGAACAAGGTGCCGTCGTCGACCAGATGGCCGTCGTCGTCGCACCACAGGCAGTAAGCCAGGCGCCCGGGCGCGAGGCCGCTCGCTCGGCGGGTCAGCAGGCGATCGAGGAAATCGACCGCATCGGGTCCACCAATGCGGTACTTGCTCATCGGCGTGAGGTCGTAGAGCGCCGCGGCGTTGCGGATCGCGAAATATTCCTGCTCGACGGTCGTGAACACGTCGACGGTCGTATAGCCCGACCAGGGCGTGAATTGATCGACCTGGCTCAGCGCCCGGGCGCGCGCGTGGAAAGGCGTCTGCAACAGGGGCTCGCGGTAATGCGCCGGCGGGTCCGGTCGGTCGCTCATGTCATTCTCCGTGCTCGAGCAGGCAGCGGGCCGCGTTACGTCCCGCCAGGCCGATCACTCCGCCCCCGGGATGGCAGCCCGCGCCGCACAGATACAGTCCCGGGATGTCCAGCCGATGACCGGACGCTCCCGGCACGGGACGCAACAGGTGAAACTGGTCGAAGGCGAGCTCCGCGTGGTGCCAGTGCCCGCCGTCGATGCGGAATTCGCGTTCGATGTCCGGCGGAGCGAGCAGTTCGGCGCCGACCACCGAGTCGCGCAGTCCCGGTGCGTGGCGCTCGAGCATGCCGAGCAGTCGTTCGATCGCCCCGGCGCGGCCATCGCTCCAGCCACCTTTCAGCTCGTACGGCGCGTATTGCACCACGGCGGACAGGACGTGCCGCCCCTGCGGAGCGAGCGTCGGATCGACGGCGCTCGGCACGGTGATCTCCATGACGGGCTCCGGGGCGAATTCCCCGTACTTCGAATGATCGAAGGCGCGTTCGACGTAGGCCATGGAAGGAGCGATCAACAGCCGCGAGCCGAGCCGTCCAGGCTCGAGTCCGGTGAATGCCGGCGCACGATCGAGTGCGAGATGAAGCTTGGCCGCGAGACCTCGTCCGCGCAGACGATCGACCCGGCGCACGAAGCCGGCATCGAGGTGCCTCGGCCCCACCAGGCGCAGCAAGGTGGTCTTCGGATCGGCGCTCGAGATCACGGTGCGTGCCGCGATGCGCTCGCCGTCGGCGAGCTCGACCCCGCTCGCGCGGTCGGCGTCGATCACGATGCGCGCCACCGGCGCCCCGGTGCGCACCGCGGCGCCGGCCGCGGTCGCGGCGGCTGCCAGGGCGGCACAGACCGCCCCCATGCCGCCCCTGGGTAGCTCCGTGCCCTCGGCCAGGGCGAGCTCCTGACCGGCCATGCGGTACAGCAGCGTGAACACCGTGCCCGGCGAGCGCGGCCCGAAATTGCTGCCGAGCACGGCATCGAGCGCGAGGGCCCCCTGGAGCGCGACCGATTCGAACTGTTCCTCGAGCAGATCGTAGACGTTCATGCCGCCGACGCGCAGAAGTTCGCGCAGGTCCCGTCGCCCGAGCAGTCGCAGGCGCAGAGCGCTGCGCAACCACTCGAGGACGTCGCGCATGCCGCCGGAGCCGATCCTCGGCGGCCGACGTTCGATGATCGGAGCGAGCGCTCGGGCGACGCGGCGCATGCGCGCATCGAAGGCGGCACGCGCCTCGGACTCCACGCCGCAGGCCCAGGCCTCGACCGCGAGCGGTGGCGCATGCTCGAGGAGCGCCGTCGTCGGCATCCGGGTCGCGGCGGCGATCAGGCCGTGCTGCTCGAGCCGCAGCTCGTGGCGCAGGGTCGCGGGCATGGAGTGCAGTAGATGAGCCCCTGCCGACACGCGAAAGCCGGGCGCGAATTCCCGCGTGACCGAAGCGCCGCCGATCGTCTGGCCGGCTTCCAGAACGAGCACCGAACGCCCAGCCCGTGCGAGCACGGCCGCACAGACCAGGCCGTTGTGTCCCGCGCCGATCACGAGGCAGTCGACCGCGTTCGAGGACGCTCGCAGGCTCACGCCGCCATCCTTCGGCCCAGGTCGCGCAGCACGGCTCGTGCCGCGTTCGCACCCGGCGCACCCATGACGCCGCCGCCGGGATGCGTGCTGGAGCCGCACAGATACAAACCGCGGATCGGCGTGCGGTATTGCGCATAGCCGGGGATCGGCCGGTTGAACAGCAGCTGATCCATGGTCAGCTCGCCCTGGAAGATGTTGCCCTCGGTGAGTCCGACCTCGCGCTCGATATCCCAGGGGGTGCGGATCTCGGCATGCAGGATCAGCTTCTTGAAATCGGGGCTCTGCCGACCGATGGTCTCGATGACGGTGTCGCCAAATGCACGTCGCCGCTCGTCGTTCCAGGGTCCGTCCGCGAGCTCGTAGGGACAATACTGGACGAAGACCGACATGTAATGCTTGCCGTGCGGCGCCATGGTCGGATCGATCTGCGAGGGGATCAGCATGTCGATGTATGGAGCCCGGGACCAGCGCCCGGCCTTCCAGTCATCGTAGGCGCGCTCCATCATCTCGATCGTGTCGGTGACATGCATGTCGCCGCGAATGCAAGGGGCGCCCGCCGGAATCGCCGGGAAGCTCGGCAGGCCGTCGAGAGCGATGTTCAGCTTTCCGGAAGAACCGCGGATCTTGAAATTTCTCACTCGGGAGACGAACTCCTCCGGGAGCCATTCCAGGTCGATCGATTCGAGGAAGGTGCGCTTCAGATCCATGTTGGACAGCACCAGCCGTGCGGCGATCTCCTCGCCGTTCTGCAGCCGCACGCCGACCGCGCGGCCGCCCCGCACCAGGATCCGCTCCACGCCGGCGCCGGTGCGTACCTCGCCGCCGCTCTCCTGCAGCGAGGCCGCCAGGGCATTGCTGATCGAACCCATGCCGCCGCGCGCGAATCCCCAGGCCCCGACGGTGTCGTCGATGTCGCCCATGTAGTGGTGCAGCAGCACGTAGGCCGTGCCGGGCGAGCGGGGACCGAGCGCCGTGCCGATGATCGAGCTGCCCGCCAGGTGCGCTTTGACGATCTCGCTCTCGAAGTACTCGTCGAGGAAGTCGGCCGCGCTCATCGTCCAGAAGCGCAGCGTGTCGCACATGCCCCGCTCGCCGAGGCCATGGAAACGCCGGGCGAGATACAGAAGCTCCATCAGGTCGCGGGGCTTGAACGAAGTCGGATCCGGTGGCTCGCGCAACAGGAGAGGCTTGATGAACTTGCACTGGCGGATCATGTCGCGCGAATAGCGTTCGTAGGCTTCGGCGTCGTGCTTCGAGTGCCGAGCGATCTCCCGGTAGAGCGCGTCGTGGTTGTCGTAGAGCGCGAGGTGACCTCCGTCGCGCATCATCGTGCAGCCGCCCTCGTAGGGAATCACCTGCAGACCATGCCGCGGCAGTTCGAGCGTGCGCATGATCTCCGGGCGCAGCAGGCTGCAGACGTAGGAGCAGTTCGAATAGGTGAACTGCGGATAGAGGCTGCGGCTGACGGCGGCGCCGCCGACGTACGGGTTGCGTTCGACGACCGTCGTGCTGAGGCCCGCGCGCGCCAGATAACAGGCGGCGACCAGTCCGTTGTGCCCGGCGCCTACGACCAGCGCGTCGACGGCGCGCGCGCGGCTCAAGCCGGCGCCCGCGCGGAGGCCGCGGCGGTTCCGCGCGTGGATTCGATGGTCGCGTCGACCGCCTTCTCGAAGGCCGTGAGGGTGTCGGCGAGGCAGGAATCGTCGTGTGCGGCGCAGACGAACCAGGGCTCCCGCGAGTCCGGCTCGCACAGCACACCCTCGTCGTGCAGGACCCTGGCCATCGCGTCGTAGAAGGTGTAATCGCTACCCTTCCAAGCGCGGTAATTGCGCGGCGGATCCTTGGCGAAATAGAGACCGCTCATCGAGGGGTGGCCCACGAAACTGTGCGCGATGCCACGCGCATCGAGCACGCGACGCATGCCGCCGCGCAACCGCACGCCATAATCGGCAATACGCTCGAGCGCGTCGGTTTCGTCGAGGATCTGCAGCGTGCGCTCCGCCGCAGCCAGGGATACCGAATGCGCGGTATAGGTGCCTCCATGCGCGACTCCCCGGCCGAGTTTGCGCATGATGTGCTCGCGGCCGGCGAGTACCGAGATCGGGTAACCGTTGGCGACGGCCTTGGCGAATGTGCACAGGTCCGCGTGTACGCCGTAGAGCTGCTGGACCCCGCCGCGGGCGACGCGGAAGCCGGTCTTCACCTCGTCGATCAGCAGCACGACGCCATGGCGGTCGCACAGTTCGCGGGCCGCCCGCAGGTATTCGGGCTCCGCCGCGATGCCGAGGCAGTTCCCCATGATCGGCTCGATCAGCAGACAGGCGATGCGCTGGCCAAAGCGCTTGAAGACGTCCTCGAGCTGGTTCGCGTCGTTCGCCTGCACGAAGTGGGCGAAGCTCCGCGAGCTGAGCGGCACGCCCTGGCTGTACGGCTTGACCTCGGGATCGCCGACCTGGGACCACTGATCCATCGGCGTGAACCACATGGCCGCGTCGAACAGGCCGTGATAGCTGCCCTCGAGGATCACGTAATCGTCGCGACCGGTGAAGGCCCGCGCCAGCCGCAGGCCGGCCATGACGGCTTCCGTCCCGGAATTCGAGAAGCGCACGAGCTCGGCCGCCGGTACCATCTTGGCGATGCGATCGGCGACGATCAGTTCCCGCTCGGTCGACAGCGCGAATACGCCGCCGACCTTCATTCCTTCCCGGGCAGCCTCGTCGACCCGGGTATCGGCGTAGCCCAGGATGCCCGGACCATAGCCCATCCGGTAATCCACGTACCAGTTGTCGTCGAGATCGACGATCCGCGCCCCGCGCCCGTGCTTGACGTAGATGGTGCGATCGTCCCCCCAATAGCGGAAGTTCGAGGCGACGCCGAGCGGCAGACGGGCGAGCGCACGACGGAAGTGCGCATTGTTGTTGGTCATCTTACGGCTCATGCGGACGGCTCCTTAAGGCTTGCCTCGGTGATCGCCGAGTGAATTATATCGTTATATAACTTACTGGCAATCTCGACGTCGATCGACCATGACGGCGCGTCATCATCCGCGTCTGGAACGCTCTTTTAAAGCTTTTATTCCTTGCCTTGCAGCAGACAGACTTGCCAGGATCGTGCCTCGAGCGTAACTTATATGCGCATATAAGTCGCGTCGTCTGCTCCGGGAGACCACTCATGTCCGCTACCCCCGCCGTCGCTTCGGCCACCGCTTCGCGTCCCGCCCGCGCCCTGCCCGCCTGGGTGTACGAGCACGCCGGCCTGCACCGCCTGGAGCTCGAGCGCATGCTGCTGCCGAGCTGGCAGATCGCCTGCCACGTCAACTCGATCCCGATGGTCGGCGATTACGTGACGCTCGATCTGGCCGGCGAGAGCGCGATCGTGGTTCGCGACCGCGGGGGTGTGATCAAGGCTTTTCACAACGTCTGCCGACACCGAGGCGCCCGACTGCTCGACGGGTCGGGACATTGCCGCGGCACGATCACCTGCCCTTATCACGGCTGGTCCTATCGGACCGACGGCAGCCTGCTCGCGGTGCCGGCGCGCGAGTCGTTCCCGCTCCTCGAGCGCGAGCGCCACGGGCTCAAGGAGCTGCGCACCGAAACGGTGTTCGGATTCGTGTTCGTCGCCTTCGCGGGCGATCCCCCCTCGATCGCGCGCTCGTTCGCGCCCTTCGCCGCCGAGCTCGCGCCCTACCGGTTCGAGAGCATGGTGCCGCTCGGCCCGATCACCTACGAGGAATGGGAGGTCGACTGGAAGATCGCGATGGACAACTACCTCGAGTCCTATCATGTGCCGATCGGTCATCCAGGCCTCAACCGCATGTTTACCCCGGATTATGAGGACCAGTCGCACGTGCCAGGCATCGCACGCGGCGTGAGTTGGATGCGGACCCAGGAGTCCTCGCGCTGGTCGGAGCGCATGTATCAGCGTCTGGCCCCCCGTGTGGTCGACGATCTGCCGCCGACTCTGCGCAACTGCTGGAGGTTCTACAGCCTGCTGCCGAACATCGGCATCGACGTCTTTCCCGAGCAGATGGATTTCTTCCAGGTCATTCCCCGCGGTCCGGGTCGCTGCGTGATCCGCAGCGCACTGTTCGGCCGCGAGGACGCGCGTCCGCAGATGCGGACGTTGCGCTATCTGAGCAACCGGATCAACAAGGAGGTCAACGCCGAGGACCGGCGCCTCTGTTCCCGGGTGCAGCGCGGACTGCGTTCGAGCAGCTACGAGCCGGGGCCGCTGTCGGGAATCGAGCGCTGGATGCTCGAGTTCCACGATCTTCTTCGTGAGCGCATTCCGGAGATCGGGCTGCCGGCCGCCCCGGCTCACCTGGCCCGCGCCTGACCGTTGCCTCCCGAACGGCCAGGCGCGCGGAACTCAGCGACCGCTTCGCGCGATCCGCCGCCGATACCAGTCCCGGAAGGCGGCGACCGGAGCGCTCACGGCCGCCGTCGGAGTGCCCTGATAACCGAACGCGACCACGGCTCGCTGCATCGACTCGACTACCGCGTCCGCCTCGCGACTGCCGCAGCGGGCGAGACGGCGCGCGAGGAAGGCCATCGCGAGGGATTCGCGTCCGTCGGACTCGAATTGGAATTCCGCATGAACGAGCCGGCAGCGTCCGACCGCCTCGGGCAGGACCTGCAGGACAGCGATGCCATCGCCGCGGATCTCGAGCCAGCGATTCGGTGCGACGAAGCAGCGGCGCCAAGTCATCGGGCCGCCGTCGCCCTGCAGCCTGCGCAGACGCTCGACGGTCCAGCCACCGAACGACTCGGTGAGGCGCGCCTGCCAGTCGCATCGACCGGTCGCCGAATCGGTCGTCAGACGGATCTGCGACCAAGTGGTGTCCGGACCCGCAGCTTCAGGCATGGTGAGGTCGAGACATTGTTCGACGACCAGCTTCCAGTCCGCGGCGACGCCGCGCGCGTGGTAGCGGCCGGGATTCATTGGGCCAAGCCGCTGCAGCGCCTCGATCCAGGAATCGGGCTCCGCGGAGGCGTCTGGCCCTTCGCCGAGGCGTACCAGGACCAGGCCGCCGACGAGCGCGGTTTCGAAGGCGCGCAGCCCCTGCGAGCCGCCCGAGTCCGCCGGCGCACCTTCCAGCGTGACCTTCGCACCATGCAGGCGGCAGCGGATGCCCTCGGGCCCGAACGTCCCGATGCCGTCGGCGACCAGGTCGTGCGGCTGCACGGGACAGCAGTTGCGGAAGGCCCGCAGTACGCGGTCGGCGCCACGCACCAGGAGGACCCGCTCGGCGTACAGATCCAGCGCTCGATATCGCCCCGCCTCCACGAGCCCCGCCTCGGCCCCCGCGAACTGCCAGGCGTCGGTGAAGAGCGCGCGTCGCTCTGCCGACTCGAGGGGGTCCGAGTCATGACGGGACAGAGGCAGGGGCGCCTGTGGCGCTTCGACGGGCTCGTTGGAAACGAAGCGCCCGGGAAAGACCGAACGCAGATAGGCGAAACAGCGGCGTCGCGCCGCGGGCCGATCGATCTGGTTCTCGTCGCGAAACGCGAAATCCTGCCAGAGCATCTCGAGCACGCCGATCAAGCCGAGTGCGATGCCGTCGGCATCGAGCTGACGCAGGCCCGTCCGGGTGATCAGACGCTCGACCAGTTCGCGCACGAGGGCCGCGAAACGCTCGTCCTTGTTGCCGCAGATGTCGTAGTATTCCTGGCGCGAGCTCGCCTCGCCCCAGAACGAGTACCAGACGGACACCTTGCGAGTGCTGGCGATCTCAGGATCGAGGTACAGATGCACCAGAGTCTCGAGCGCCGCGACCGGATCCTCCTTCAGCGCGGCAACCGGCTGCAGGACCTTCTCCTCGAACTCCGTGGAGAGGAACTGCAGCGAAGCGACCAGCATCGAGGCCTTCGATGCGAAATAGAACCGCACGATGCCCGGCGACATGTGGGCGATGTCCACGACCTTCTCCACGGTCGTGCGCGACGGTCCATACAGGTGCAGAGCCGAGATGCAGGCATCGATGAGGTGTTGGCGCTGGCGACCGTGGGTCGCGCGCGCACCCCGACCCGCGCCGCTCGCAGCGGCGACTCTGCGGCCGGGACGCGCCTTGGTCTTGCGCGGCACGGTCAGGAACTCCGGAGGTAGACGGTGAGCGGAGCGAGCGCCGTCGGAGCGCGGATCGCGCGTCGGGCTTCCCGGCATGCGCGCTGGCTGATCATCCTTCCGCCGCTGATGTACCTGTTCGTGTTCTTCCTCATACCGTTCGCGTTCGCATTGAAGATCAGTCTTGCGGACCTCGCCCTTAGGGTACCGCCGTTCACCGACATTCTAACCATGTCGCACGGCGACCACATCCGCCTGTCGCTGAACCTGGGCAACTACCGGTACCTGTTCACCGACGACCTGTACATCCTTTCATACCTGTATTCCCTGCGCACGGCGTTCTTCTCGACGCTGATCTGCCTGCTGATCGGCTACCCCATGGCCTATGCGATCGCACGGGCGCCGAAGAGCACGCAGAACGTGCTGCTGCTGGTGATCATCCTGCCGTTCTGGACCTCGTTCCTGCTGCGCGTGTACGCCCTGGAAGGCATCATTCAGGAACACGGTCTGCTCAATTCGCTGCTGCTTCGGTTCGGCCTGATCCACCATCCTCTGCAGATCATGCAGACCACCCTCGCCGTGTATCTGGGCATCGTCTACTCCTACCTGCCCTTCATGGTCCTGCCGCTGTTCGCGACGCTGGAGAAACTCGATATAGCGCTGCTCGAAGCGGCGGCCGACCTCGGCAGCCCGCCGTGGCGGGTGTTCCTCGAGGTGACTTTGCCGTTGTCCATGCCCGGGGTGATCGCCGGCTCGATGCTGGTGTTCATTCCGGCGATCGGCGAATTCGTGATCCCCTCGCTGCTCGGCGGTCCGAACAATCTGATGATCGGACGCGTGCTCTGGGACGAGTTCTTCGGAAACCGCGACTGGCCCGTGGCCGCCGCGGTGTCGATCGTGTTCCTGGTCTTTCTCGCCGGCCCTATCGCCGTGTATCAGCATTACAGCGTCAAGCAGATCGAGACCTGAGCGGATGTCGAGGGCTGCCACACCGGTCGCAACCACGATCCTGTACCTCGGCATCGCGATCCTGTATCTGCCGATGGTGGTGCTGATCGCCTATTCGTTCAACGCATCCCCGTTGGTGAGCGTCTGGGGCGGTTTCTCGGTCGATTGGTACCTGCGCCTGCTGCACGACGAACAGATCCTCGCGGCGGCCTGGCTGTCGCTGCGCATCGGCGTCGCGGTCTCCACGGTTGCGCTCCTGCTCGGCACACTGGCGGCCGTCGCGCTGGTGCGATTCCGGCGGTTTCGCGGACGCTTGCTGCTGTCCGGAATGGTGAACGCGCCCCTGGTCATGCCGGAAATCATCACCGGCATCACCCAGTTGCTGCTGTTCATCTCCATGCTCCACGTGCTCGGCTGGCCGCACCGCGGCGCGTTGACGATCCTGATCGCCCATGTGACCTTCTGCACCGCCTACGTCACGGTCACGGTGCAGTCGCGGCTGCAATCGGCCGACCGCGCGCTCGAGGAAGCCGCCATGGACCTCGGCGCCGGTCCGGTCGCCGCCTTCCTCGACACGACACTGCCGATCATCGCGCCCGCCCTGCTGTCCAGCTGGCTGCTGTGCCTCACGCTGTCGCTCGACGACCTGGTGATTTCCAGCCTGGTCTCGGGTCCGGGCGCGAGCACCCTGCCGATGGTCATCTACTCCAAGGTCAAGCTCGGTGTGACTCCGGACATCAATGCGCTCGCCAGTCTCATCATCAGCGTCGTCGGTGTCGCCGTGCTGATCGCGGGCGGAACGATGCGCCGCGCCGAGAAGCGCCGGCTGCTCGAACGGCAGCAGACCGGCTCCTGAGCGGAGACGGCCGGGTGGCCGGTTCAGGTGCCGGTCTTGATTCGCGTCCAGGTGCGGGTGAGCAGCCGCTCGGTCCGGGTGTCGATCTCCGGCGAAGGGTACAGGCGGGCGGCGATGCCAGGCGTTGGATAGATCGCCGGATCCGCGAGGATCGCCGGGTCGACGAAGGGTCGCGCCGCGAGATTGTCATTGCCATAGTAGATCTGGTTCGTGACGTCGGCGATCACGCGCGGCTCGAGCATGAAGTTCAGGAAGCGGTATGCGGCCTCGGGATCCGGAGCACCGGCCGGAATCAGCAGTGCGGAATAATCGAGGTTCGCCCCTTCCCGCGGCACCGTGAAAGCGAGGTTCAATGCCACGCCGACGGAGGCGGCGCGGGAGCGCGCGCGTTCATAATCGCTCGAGTAGGACATGGCAATGCACAGGTCGCGGTTCGCGAGCCCGTTCATGTACTCGACCGAGTCGAACATGCGCACGAAGGGCCTGACCTTCATCAGCAGTCGCGCGGCGGCCGCGAAATCCTGCGGACGTCGACTAGCCGGATCGAGATGCAGGTAACGCAGGGCGAGTTCGATCACGTCCTGCGGAGAGTCGAGAAAGGTCACGCCGCAATCGGCGAACCGCGAGACGATCGCCGGATCGAACAGCATGCGCAGGCTGTCGACCGGCGCGTTCGGCATACGGGCGCGGATCATGTCGACGTTGTAGGCGAACCCGTTGATCGAATGCAGATACGGGACCGCGTACCGATTGCCCGGATCGTACCTCGCGATCGCCGCGAGCGCCGCGGGATCGATGTTGCGCCAGTTCGGCAGTTTCGACTTGTCAAGTTTCTGGTAGACCCCGGCGCGGATCTCCAGGCCGAAGAACGCGCCCGAGGCATTGACGACGTCGTAACCGGATTCGCCCGCCATGAGCCGCGCGTCCATGGTCTCGTCGGCGTCGTAGGTGTCGTAGACGACTTTGACGCCCGTCCGTCGCCGGAATTCGGCGATCGTGTGCGGACCGATGAAATCGGCCCAGTTGTACACGTACAGGCGCGAATTTGGCTGCGCGCGCCGGCCATGTGGCACCAGCGTCCAGAAAAGACCCGCCAGGACGGCCAGGGCAAGCAGCATCGCGATCCGACGCAGTACGCGGCTCATGAGGAAAAGGTCACTCGATCTGAACTCCCTTCTGCGTGCACGCATTGCCGCGCTCTCGCGATCCGGTAGACTGCGTCGCGATGGCCCGGATCCCGCCACTCGTCCATCTCGTGCTCACCGCTCTGCTCTCGGCCGCGACCGCGCTGCCGGTGGCCGCGGCGAGGGCCTCGCGGCTCGAGCTGCATCCCTGCGCGGGCGTTGCGGCGCTCTGCGGCGAGCTGCCGCGTCCGCTCGACCCCTCGGGACGCGTTCCGGGACGGATTTCGGTCCATTTCGAATTCTACCCGCACACGGGTACTGGGCCCGCGCTCGGTACGCTGGTCGCCACCGAGGGCGGTCCTGGCTACCCGGCGACGCTGTCGCGCGCCGATTATCTCGAGCTGTTCGGCCCCTTGCGCCGTCGCCGCGATGTGATTCTCATGGACAATCGTGGCACGGGCCGCTCCGGTGCCATCGACTGTGGCGCACTGCAGGTCGCCCCTCGCTGGACCATCGAGGGAGTGGCGGCCTGCGGTCGCTCGCTCGGGGCGCAGGCCCCGTTCTACGGCACCGCGTACGCAACCGACGATCTCGCTGCGGTCCTGCGGGCGCTCGGCGTACGTCGCATCGATCTCTATGGCGACTCCTACGGCACCTACTTCGCACAAACCTTCGCCCTGCGTCATCCGCGGGTTCTGCGCTCGATCGTGCTCGACGGCGCCTACCCGCTCGACGGCCCGGACTATGCCTGGTATCCGAATTACGCCCCGGCGATGCGCGCCAAGTTCGATCTGGCCTGCCGCCGCTCGCCCCGCTGCGCACGCCGCCCGGGGGATGCGATTACGCAGATTCTCCCGGCGCTGCGCGCTCTGCGCTCGGCCCCGTTCGCCGCCATGGCCGAGGACGCCGATGGCAGACGCCGTCGATTCGAGGCGAGCGCCTCCCTGCTCGCCACCGTGATGTTCGCCTCGGCCCCGGCTCTGGCGACGGTGCGGGAGACCGACGCGGCGGCCCGGGCCTTCAGCGCCGGCGATCAGGCTCCGCTGCTGCGGTTGATGGCGGAGACCCTGAGCGGTGTGGATTCCCGGGATCCGAGCGACGCACCGGCGAAGTGGAGCGCCGGTCTCGCCGCGGCGGTGCTCTGTGGCGACCCGCCACAGATCTTCGACATGAATCTGCCTCCGCCGCTGCGGGCGATCGAGCGCGACCGGGCGGTCGCAAACTACGCTCTGCGCCACCCGCTCGCCTACGTTCCCTTCACGATCGACGAATATCGGCGGATGCCGCTCGACTACAGCTTCCTCGACGAATGCGTCGCCTGGCCGCATCATCCGGGTGTGCGGCCCATCGATCCGGCGCATGGACCGACGCCCGCCTATCCCGACATTCCCGCGTTGATCGTCTCCGGCGACCTCGACGACATCACACCGGTTGCGGACGGCGCCGAGGTGGCCCGGGCGTTTCCCCACGGGCGTCAGGTCGTGATCGAAAACGGATTTCACGTGAACGCTCTGCCGCGCGGGCGCAGCCGCTGCGCCGCGCGGGTCGTCCGCCGCTTCTTGCGCACCCTCGAGGTCGACGCCGACGCCTGCGCAGCACCGGCCGTGCGTCTCCTGCCTCGCTTCGCGACCCGGGCGGCCACTCTGTCGCCGGCGTACCCGAGTGCGGGCAACCGCGTCGACACCGGCTCGCTGCGCGTGGCGCGAGCCGCCGTACTCACGGTCGGTGACGTCGTGGTGCGCGCGGCGCAGAACACCCGTGGCGCCGGACCCGGTTTGCGTGGAGGAACGTTCCGCGTCCGCGCCGGCGGCCGGCGACTCGAGCTCGACTCGGTCCGCTGGACCGAGGATGTCGCCGTGAGCGGTACGATCCGTGTCGGAGCGCGCCCGGAACGGCCGATCGTCGCGGATATTCGCATCGCCGGTCCCGAGGGACTGCGCGGACGCCTCCGGATCGCCTGGCTCGACGAGCCGGCGGATGCGCGCGCGAGCATCGTCGGACGGCTCGGTGGCGCGCCCGTGCGCGCCACGACACCCGCGCCCTGATTTCATCCGGCGCGAGTCAGCCGCCGCCGAACCGGTAACGGATGTGCAGCCCGAACACCCGCGGCTCATTGGTGGTCTGTCGGTGATCGTAGTTGTAGGTGTTCACGTAGACCACCGCGCGCGTGTTGTCGAGATTGGTCACATAGGCCTCGACGCTCCAGACATCGTCAGCCGTGTGCACGCCGGTACGCAGGTTCGCGATGTTGAATTGCGGCTGCAGGGAACGATTGTCGAACCGCAGATCGCTCCACATGGATCCGGTATGCGATACGTCATACTGCAGGTAACCGACCCAGTCGCGCAGGACCGGCCGCTCGTAACGCGCCGAGGCACTCGCCTTCACGTAGGGAATGAATGGCAGACGCTCGTTGCCGACCACGGGGAAATTGGCATCGGTGTAGGTGGTCCTGGTGAGCCGCGAGTCGTTGTAAGCGAGCGAGACCGACAGGGTCAGGCCCTCGACCGGGCGCGCATCGAAATTCGTCTCGGCGCCGTATACTCGTGCATCGCCGATGTTCGCGTTGAACGTGTTCGGGCAGATCGACAGGTCGTACACCGCCGCCTGGTAGCCCTTCCAGGGCATGTAATAGACCGCGCCGTTCCATCTGTACCGGCCGTCCTTGAAGAGCAGTTTCCAGCCGAGCTCGTAGCTGTCGAGCGTGTCCGGTGAGAAGCTCGCGGGCACGCCCTTCGGGTAACAGTTCGCCTCGGTGTTGAAGCCGCCGTCGCGGAAACCCTGCGCGTAGGAGAAATAATACAGACTGGTCGGCGTCGCCTGGAAATTGACGCCGGCCTTGTAATCGATCTTCGAGGACGAGCCGTTCGCGACGCCGCTCGGAACCTTGGGCTGATAGAAATAGCCGCCCCACAGGCTTCCCGCCGAGAAACGCGAGCGAAAGTCGCGCAGGCCGAACGTGAGGCTCCAGCGGCTGGTCAGGTCCTGGGTGAGTTCTCCAAAAGCCGCGACCTGGTGGTTGTCCTGGCGCGAATCGCTGCTGTACCACTCCTCGGGCAGGGGGTTGCCACCGTAGTAGCTGATGTAGCTCGCGGCCTGGCTGCCTTGGAAGTTGATGCCCGGCATCGTGTAGAAATAGCTGTACCGGTCCTTGGTCTGTTCGTAGTACAGGCCGGCGGTCCAGTGAGTCGTGCCGCCCGGCTTGGACTGGAGTCGGACCTCGTGGGACCAGCGGAAGGTCTGCTCGTGATAGTCGTAGTAGAGCGTCGGCACGTTGCAGCCGCTGAACGTGGGCGGCGTGGTCGTCGGGTCGTAGCTCTGACAGGCGAACGCCTGTACTTTGTCGGCCGTGACCGAGGGCGTGTTGACGTACTGCGCGTACTCCGAATATTCGTTGACCTGGTGGTTCGATCGGCTGAAATAGCCGCCGGCGTAGACGAGATCGGCGATGCCGAGGTCGCCGTCGACCGTGAGCGACATGATCCGGTTGTAGCGATCCTGGGACTCTGGACCGAAGCGCGCGACGTTGCGATCGCCATTGACGCTCGGATTCTGATCCCAGGCGCCATGCACTTTCTGGTGCTGGAAATTCGCGCTGAGCGTCGCTTTCCAGCGGTCGCCGAACTCCTGGAGCCAGGCCACCCGCCCACCGGCGTACTGCTCGTGGTTGTAGTTGTTGCCGGCCCATTCCGCGTTGGTGCTCGTGGTGCCGTTGACCCATTGACGGGTCTCGAGCAGGTTGTCGATGAACCCGCCCTTCTTGACCAGGTAGCCCGACATGCGCAGCGCCGACCGGCCGCCGCCGAACGGCAGATTGACGTAGCCCTCGACGCTGTCGTTCAGTCCTCCGCCGTCGATCTGGCCGCCGTCGAGATCCATCCCGCCCGAGAACCGGTGCGGATCCGGCTTGTTGGTGATCACCCGGATCGCGCCGGACATCGAACTTGCGCCGAACAGCGTGCCCTGGGGGCCGTTCAGCACCTCGATCCGCGCGATGTCGTAGGCATGGAGGTCGGGGATGCCGCCGTAGTAGCTCAGCGACTGTTCGTCGAGATAATAGCCGGTGGTCGAGGTATTCTGATTGTTCGGGCTGCTGCCATCGGATACGCCCCGCATGAAGAACTGCTGGTACCCGGGGCCTATGCTGATGTAAGAAACCGAGGGCGCCTTGGTCGCGTAGTCCTCGAACTGCGTGATACCGAGCCGCTGCAGCGACTTCGCGTCGAACACGTCGATGCTCTCAGGAACCTTCTGCAGGTCCTCGCTGCGCTTTCGGGCGGTCACGACGATCTCGGCCAGGCTGTCCGACGGGGCGCCGGTCTGCGACTCGGCCGAGGGCGCGGCGGCGGCGTTCGCGGAGCGGGCAGCCCCTGCGCCGCCGTAGAGCGCCGTGGCGATGGCGATCTCGAGCGCCGCGGCCCCGGCGCGGCGACCGACACTCGGCCTTCTGGCGGCGCGCGCTTCGCGCCGGAGCGTTGCAACGTAGGCCGATCTGATCATCCCGAGCCTCCCTCGCCGAGTCACCGTGGACGCGATGCGCGTCGACGTATGTTTAGCGAAGCGCCCGGGCGCCGTCAACAAAAATTATATGTGCGTATAACTCGATGATATCTCCATATAGCGAACACCCGCCGCAGGCAGCGGGCAGCAGGCCATGCGCCCGTGGCGCACCGCCCGTGCCCGGCCCGCGTCCGCGACCGGTCGATCAGCCGAGATGCAACCAGGCCGATTTGGTCTGGGTGTAGGAGAGGAGTGACTCCAGGCACTTGTCGCGGCCCTGGCCGGATTGCTTGTAGCCGCCGAACGGCTGGGTCATGTCGCCATGGTCGAAGCAGTTCACCCAGATCACCCCCGCCTCGAGGTCGCGCACGGCCTTGTGGGCGGTATTCAGGTCCCGGGTCCAGACGGCGGCGGCAAGTCCGTAGATGGAGTCGTTTGCGACCGCCACCGCCTGCTCGATCCCGTCCACCTCGATCGCCGCCGCCACCGGCCCGAAGATCTCCTCTCGGGCGATGGTCATGCGGTTGTCGACACCGCTGAACAGTGTCGGTTCGATGAACGACCCCGGAGAATCAGGAGTGGCTCCGCCGAACTCGAGCCGGGCACCCTCTTTCCTGCCGCGCTCGATGTAGCTCATCACCCGCGCGCAATGCGAGGAGGTCACGAGGGGCCCCAGGTTGGTCGCCGGATCGAGCGGGTCGCCGGGCCGGTAGGCGTGCTTGCCCAGCTCGACGAAGCGCGCGATGAATTCCGGGGCAATTTTCCGATCGACCAGCAGCCGCGAGCCCGCATTGCAGACTTCGCCCATGTTGCCGTAGATGCCGTTGATCGCGTAGTTCACCGCGACGTCGAGATCCGGCAGGTCCGCGAGGAAGATCTGCGGGGACTTGCCACCGCATTCGAGGCTCACCCGCTTCATGTTAGAGCGGCCGGCGTACACGAGCATCTGCTTGCCGACCTCGGTCGAGCCGGTGAAGGCGATCTTGGCCACGTCCATATGCAGGGCGAGCGGTGCGCCGGTCGCCTCGCCGAGGCCGTTGACGACGTTGAAGACCCCGGGCGGCCCACCCGCCTCGACGAACAGTTCCGCCATCAGCAGACCCGAGAGCGGCGACTGCTCAGCCGGCTTCAGCACCACGGAATTGCCGGCGGCGAGCGCCGGAGCGACCTTCCACGCCGCCATGAGCAAGGGATAATTCCACGGTACCACGCAGCCGACCACGCCCAGCGGCTCGCGCAGGATGTAATGGAATGCATCCGCCGCGGTCGAGGTCACGGTGCCCTCGATCTTGTCGATCAGCTCGGAGAAGAAGGCGAAATTGGTGGCCGCCTGCGGAATGTCGATCGACAACATGTCGCGGATCGGCTTCCCCATGCACAGCGTGTCGAGCAGCGCGAACCGCTCGGCGTTCGCCTCGAGCAGGCGGGCGTAGTTCGCGAGCACGGCCATGCGCTCGCGCGGCGCCTTGCGGCTCCAGACTCGCGCGGCAAAACTGCGCTTGGCGGCGGCCACCGCGAGATCGACGTCGCCGGCGGCGCCCGCGCTCACCGTGCAAAAGGTCCGTCCCGTGGCCGGATTGACCACCTCGAACCGCCCGCCGCCGATCGAGTCGACGTACTTGCCGTCGATGAAGTGCCGCGTCTCGTAGCGAAGCTTCGCAGCCTTCTGATGCCAGTCCGCCTTCGTCAGAGTAGTCAGATCCATGTTGCGCATTCCCCTAAAGTCTGCACGGCCACCGGCCGCTTCGCCGATTATCGCCGATAACCGCCTGCGATTGGACTCGGCCGGCGAACGGGATCAGTAGCGGGGGTCGTAGGGCGTGCGCGAGAAGACCGCACGGACCAGCGGCTCGAACGAGCTCAATGGGTCGGTTGGGTAATCCGGGTCGAACGAGCACTGGTCCCAGTTCTCGCAGAACGCCGCGCAGGACCGGTACCAGGGATGATCGAGGTAGCGATCGCGCGCATGGCGGTCGCCCCCCAGGTGATGGACGTAATAGTAGCTCTGGAACAGTCCATGCTGCTCGACGATCCAAGTGACCTCTTCGCGCACGTACGGGCGGATGATCGCGGCCGCGTAGGCCGCGTGATCGTAGGGAGCCAGTTCGTCGCCGAGGTCGTGGATCAGTGCGGCCGCGACCAGGTCGTCGTCCGCGCCGTCGCGGCGCGCGCGCGTGGCCGTCTGGAGACTGTGGGTGAGTCGGCTGACCGGATAGCCTTCGATCGAATGATCGAGCCGGGCGAGCGCATCGAGAATGCGCGCCGGCAATCCGGCCGCGTAGTCGCGCTCGGCCCGGTCCAGGAGTTGGTAATCCTCCCGGCTGCCGTCGGACATGCGCCGGAATCCGACCGTGGCGATGGCCATGCGCCCGACCCTGGTCTCAGTGGCCGGCGGCCGCCGAGGCCGGCTCGGCCAGCGCCTCGATCAGGCTCGCCTCCAGGATCTCGACCGCTTCGTCCACGTCGCTCTCGCCGATCATCAGCGGCGGCATGAAGCGCACCGTGCTCTGGCCACACGAGAGCAGCAGGAGACCGTTGTGGAATGCGCGCGTGATCACCCGGTCGCAGAGCGACTTGGCGGGCTGCCGCAGTTCGCGATCGCTCACCAGTTCCATGCCGATCATCAGACCCTTGCCGCGCACCTCGCCGATCACCTCGTGTCGGGCGGCGAGTTCGTGCAGGCGGCGCATGAAATGCCCGCCGACGCGCGCGGCATTCGCGCAGTACTCGGTCTCGACGAGCTCGAGGGTCGCGAGTGCCGCCGCGCAGCACAGGGGATTGCCGCCGTAGGTGTTGCCATGCGCTCCCCGCGGCCAGCGCTGCATCACCGATTTCCTCGCCGCGACCATGCCGATCGGCAATCCGGACCCGAGACCCTTGGCCAGGGTCATGATGTCGGGCGCAACGCCCCAGTGCTCGCAGGCGAACATACGCCCGGTGCGGCCGACGCCCGACTGCACCTCATCGAAGATCAGCAGGATACCGTGGCGATCGCACAGGGTGCGCAGTCCGGCGAGGAATCCGTCCGGCGGAACGACGTAACCGCCCTCCCCCTGGATGGGTTCGACCAGGATGGCGGCGACCTCCGAGGGCGGGACGTTGCTCGCGAACAGGGTCTCCTCGATGTAACGCAGGGTCGCCTCGCCCTGGTCCGGTCCGCGAAACAGCGGCCGATAGGGGTTCGGATACGGCACGTGCGTCACGCCCGGCATCGTCGGGAAGAAGCCCTTCTGCTGGGTGTATTTGCTCGCCGTGAACGACAGCGAGCCCATCGTGCGGCCATGGAAACCGCCGAGAAAACCGATGAACCGTGAGCGCCCGGTCGCGTAGCGGGCGAGCTTCAGTGCCGCCTCCACGCTTTCGGTGCCGGATTGGGCGAAAAAACTCATCACGGGCTCACCGAGCGGCGCGAGCGAGGCGATCCGTTCGGCGAGACGGACCTGGCCCTCGTGCCAGAAATCCGAGGAGATGTGCAGGAACCGGTCCGCCGCGTCCTTGACCGCGCCGACCACCCGGGGGTGGCTGTGCCCGGTGCTGCACACGGCGATGCCTGCGGCGAAATCCAGGAAACGGTTGCCGTCGACGTCCCATACCTCAGCCCCAATACCATGCGACATCACGAACGGATAGTCGCGCGGATACGAGGGGGAGACCACTTGCGCGTCGCGCTCGATCAGGGCGCGGGCGCGCGGTCCGGGCAGTGCCATCTTGACGTGCGGGTTCTTCACGACCAGTCCAGTTCGCCGAGCAGCGAATCCATGAGTGCGAGGGCATCCTGGAGATCGTTCTCCTCGATCACCAGCGGTGGCGCGAGAATGATCAGGTTGCCGCGTGTCGCGAATGATACACCCCGATCCCGCGCGCGCGAGACGAATTCGCGCAGGCTCGGATGGGTCTCGGGCCAGGGGCGCAGCATCTGCCGCGTGCCACGGTCACGCACCAGCTCGACCACCGCGAACAGGCCATGACCGCCGCGCACGTCGCCGATCACGGCATGCCTCGATCGCATCGCGAGCAGCCGAGCCAGGAGTTCCCGGCCGAGGACCTTCGAGCGCTCGATGAGCCCCTCTTCGGCGTAGGCCTCGAGCGCCGCGACACCGGCCGCGCAGGACAAGGGATGTCCGCAATAGGTGAGTCCGGCATTCAGCATCCGATGCTCGAGCGGCGCGGCCACTTGCGCCGAGACGACGACCGCACCGAGCGGCAGGTGCGCGCCGGTGAGCCCTTTGGCAAGCGTCATGAGGTCCGGCCGTCCCGCCTCGCCGTGGCGCTGCCACGCGAACCATTCACCACAACGCCCGAAACCACTCATGACCTCGTCGGCGATCAGCAACACGCCGAGGCCTGCGGTCTCGGCACGCAACAGCGGCCAGTACTCGTCCGGAGCGACGATACCGTTGGTTCCGGCATCGGGCTCCATCAGGACCGCGGCCACGGCTTGCGCGCCGAGTCGCGCGATCGTCTCGCCGATCGCGGCGACGTTGCGCCGTGCGAACGCGGCCGGCTCCTCGCCGGGGTGCGCGTCGCGATAGGCATAGGGCGGCGGCACGCGCACGACCCCGTAGAGCGCCGGATCGACCTCGACCGTGCGGCTGTCCCCGGAGAGTGCCATCGCGGCCTGGCTCGCGCCGTGATAGGAGCGCTCGCGCGTGACGATCGCGCCCGCGGGCCGCCCGCTCGCCAGGCGCGCGAAGCGTACGGCGTTTTCGTTGGCATCGGCGCCGCCGAGGGTGAAGAAGACGCGCCCGCCGGCGTACCCAGAACGCTCGAGCAGACGTTCGGCGAGCGCCGCTCGCGGCCCTGCGCCCCAGGAGGCGGTCACGAAGCAGAGCTTTTCCGCCTGATCGCGGATCGCACGCACGAGCTTCGGGTGCTGATGGCCGAGATTCATGCACTCGGCGAGGCTGCTCATGTCGAGATATTCGCGGCCGTTCTCGTCCCAGAAACGCGCGCCGCGGCCACCGACGATCGTCGGCGCGCGCCAATCGGCCTGCACGCACCAGCTGTGCAGCACGCTGAGACGTTCGGGAATCATACGGTCTCGCCTCTCTCTGGCGCCGTTCGCGCTCCGCGCCATGTGCGCAGATGCTTTGCGTCGGCGTCAGGCGGCGATTAAGCTTGTGGCGATGCAATCTGTCAACGAGCGCGCGGACCCCCGCTTCGCATGAGTCGGGAAACGTCCTCTCCGGCGCCGCGAATCGGCCTCTTGACCTGCGTGGCGCTGGTGGTCGGCAACTCGATCGGTGGCGGCGTTTATCTGCTGCCCGCATCGCTCGCGCCCTATGGCATCAACGGTCTGATCGCCTGGGTCACGGCCGCGGCCGGCGCATCCCTGCTCGCCGTGATGTACGTGAAACTGAGCCGAGCTCTGCCGAGGGCGGGCGGTCCTTACGCCTACACGCGCGAGGCCTTTGGTCCCTTGCCGGCCTTCCTGGTCTCCTGGGGGTACTGGATCTCGATCTGGGTCGGCAACGCGGCGATCGTCGTGGGCGGAGTCAGCTACCTCGGCGCACTCTACCCGGCCATCGACCACAGGCCCGGCGCGGCGCCGCTCCTCGCCATCGCCGTGCTCTGGTCGCTCACCATCGTGAACTGCCGCGGCATCGCCGCCTCTGGCCGCGTACAGGCGGTGTCGGTGGTCCTGAAGGTGCTGCCCCTGATCGCGGTGGCGATCGCAGCCCCGTTCGCGCTACGCGAAGGGCAATTCGGCGACCTGCGCGCCGCGACGCCGGCGAGCTTCGACGCGGTCACGACGGCCGCGACCATGACCCTGTTCGCGCTGATCGGTCTCGAGTCCGCCACCATTCCGGCCGACAAGGTCAGAGATCCGCAACGCACCGTGCCCGCCGCGACCCTGATCGGCGCTCTCGCCACGATCCTGATCTGCGCTCTGGCCTGCACCGCGGTTCTGCTGATCCTGCCCTCCGCGGAACTCGCCCGTTCGAGCGCACCCTTCGTCGACCTCTCGGTCAGGCTTTGGGGCGCGTGGAGCGGTCCCCTGGTCGCCGGGCTCGCCGCGGTCAGCGCGTTCGGCGCCTTGAACGGCTGGATCCTGTTGCAAGGCGAGTTGCCGTACGCGATGGCGAAGGCGGGAGCCTTTCCGGCGTTCTTCGCCCGCACCTCACGGCGCGGCGCGCCGGTTGGCGCTCTGGTGTTCGGCAGCGTGCTGGTGACCGCGCTTCTGCTGACCAATTTCCGTCAATCGATGGTCAGCGTGTTCACGTTCATGATCCTTCTGTCGACGACCGCATGCGTACTCATGTACGGCGTCTGCGCGCTCGCGCTGGTGCGGCTCTCGTGGAACGGACGCATCCGCACCGCCTCAGGCAACGCTCGCGCCGGCCTCGTCGCCTTAGGGGGCGCCGCGGCGCTCTATTCGCTGTGGGCGATGATCGGCGCCGGCCGCGAAGCGAACCTCTGGGGCCTCGCCTTGCTCGCCGCCGGCCTGCCGTTCTATTACGGGATCAGGAAGCCGAGCGCGCCTTGACCGTGCGCGGCGCGGCCGAGTGCGCTTCCTGAGCCTTCTCCGCGAGCTGTCTCTCGAGGCGCGCCCTCGAGGCGAGCGCGCGCACGATGAAGCGGTGGTCCGCGGTTTTCTCGACCACCAGCAAGTGCGTGAGCTGTTCGTGCCTGAGCGCTTCGAGCAAGGTGGCCGCGCGCGCCTGCTGGAGGTCGGTCCACTCCACCGCACGCAGTTCGGCCCAGGGGGTCATGACATGGCCGACCCGGATGTCGCTGTGATGCTCGTAGGTCGAGTTTCTGAGGAACTGCAGCGGCCGCTCGCCTTGGATGTCGTAGGAGGTGATCAGCCCGGCGATCTTGCGATCGCGCACGACCAGCAGCGCGCGCACGCCGAAGCGGATCATGTCCTCGAGCGCCGCGTCAATCGAACGCTCCTCTTCGACCGTGATCGGCGCCTCGCGCGTGAAGTCCGTGACCGCGAGGATCGCCGGATCGTCGCCGCTCAGCGAGCGGCCATCGGCGGCCGATCGTTGCGGCAGCACGCCCTCGCCGGCAAGTTTCGCCGGCATCAATGGCAGGGATTGCATGATGGCTCGTTTCCTTCTTGTCGTGGCTTTCGTCCCGTTTGAGTGGACCACACCCGGGAGCGGGTGTTCCCGCAAAATGCCGTCCGTGGACTCGGGCGACGCCCGGGCGAGGACCCATGCCGCGCTGCGGGGCCGCGCATGCTATATTCAAACAGTTCTCGGTCCGCCGCGTCGTCCAAATTGGCATGAACAGTCCGGAAGAGCGTTTCTCCACCGCGTTGCACAGTACCGCTAGAGCGTGGCGACAGGCGCTGAACCGACGCCTCAAACATCTCGGCATCAGTCAGGCGGGATGGCTCACGATTGCCGCGATCGCCAAGGACAAGGTGGCGCCCTCGCAGTCCGAGCTCGCCGACCGGCTCGGCGTCGAAGGCGCGACCATGGTCGCGATGATCGACCGTCTGGTGAAATCGCAGCTGCTGGTGCGCGAGCCATCGCCCACCGATCGACGCATCAAGCGGGTGAGCCTCACCGAGGCCGGAGAGCGGCTGTACGCGCAATTGCGCGCCGAGGCCGAGGCGTTCCGCAGGCAAATCCTCGCCGAGATCGACCCCGAGACCCTGCGCAGCGCCACGGAACTGCTCGAGCGGCTGCAGTCGCTCGCCGAACAACAGGTCTGCGGCGCGGCCGATCAGAGAACGTCCCAGACGTAGCCGCCGGCGTTCAACACGTGATCGGCGAGCGCGCGCACGACCTCGTCCTCGTTGCGCGTGATGCGGCGAATCGACGCCGCCATGCGCCGCCTCGCCTGCTGGGCGAACACGTCGGCGATCGCAAGCGCCTGCGCGCCATGCACGGGGTCGGTTGACAGGGACGCGGCCCGCGACAGTACGCACAGGCCGACGAACAGGTCGATGGCGAGATCCGCGATCCGCTTCAGTTCGAACTGGCGTTCGGCGATGCCGCGACCGTGTCGTCGCAGCACGAAATCGGCCGCCTTGGCGAGTTCCAGCGTGTACTTCTCGTAGACCTCGCCCGCGGCGCGCAGCGACGGCGGCAGGTCGGCCGCGATGCGATCGCGGCCAAGCCCGGTCGCCTGGGTCAGACGCTTTTCGGCGTAATCGCCCAGCACGCCGAATCCCTTGATCGGGTGATTGAAGATCTCGTCGAGCGCCGTGCGCAGTTCGGCGAAGCCCCGGCCCAGGTCCTTGAGGCCGGAGAGCGCCACGTAAAGTCGCAGGACCTCGTTGGTCCCCTCGAAGATGGTCAGGATGCGGCTGTCGCGGGTCGCCTGTTCGTAGGGATAGTCGCGCATGAATCCGCTGCCGCCGGCGATCTGCAGCGCCTCGTAGGCGGTCCGCTGCATCGCTTCGCTCGCATACAGCTTGCTGATCGCGGCCTCGACCGAATAGTCCTCGACGCCGGAATCGATGTAATGCGCCACCATCCATACGACGCTCTCGGCCGCGAAACACTCGACCGTCATCTGCGCGATCTTCTCGCGCACCAGGTCGTACTCGGCGATCGGTCGACCGAATTGCCGGCGTTCACGCGCCTGTGTGGCGGCCAGCGCGATCAAGGCCTTCATGCCCCCCACGGCGCCGCCACCGAGGCCGGTTCGCCCGTTGTTCAGGATCGCCATCGCGACCTTGAATCCCTTGCCCTCGGCGTCGAGCACGTTCTGCGGCGGGACCTTGACCGAATCGAAATTCACCGTGGTGGTCGATGAGGCGCGGATGCCCATCTTGTCCTCGTGCTGGCCGTGCGATACCCCGGGCCACTTCGCCTCGACCAGGAAGGCGGTGATCTTGCCGGCCTCGGACTCGGTGCGCGCGAACACGGTGTACAGGTCCGCGATGCCGCCGTTCGTGATCCAGATCTTCTCGCCGGCCAGCGTCCAGCTGCCGTCGGGCTCGCGCCGCGCGGAGGTTCGGATCGACGCGGCGTCCGAGCCCGCGGCCGATTCGGTGAGACAGAACGCGGCGATCATTTCGCCGCTGGCGAGCCTCGGTAGATAGCGCGCCTTCTGCTCCGGAGTTCCGAACAGCAGAAGTCCCTTCATGCCGATCGAACTGTGCGCCCCGATCGTGAGCGAGACCGAACTGTCGTAGCGGCTCGTCTGCGAGAGCACCCGCGCGTAACCTGCGTTCGAGAGGCCGATGCCGCCGAACTCCTGGGGAATGATCAGGCCGAAGAGTCCGAGGTCGCGCAAGCCCTGGATGAAATCCGCAGGTTGTGCGGCGTCCCTGTCCCATGCGCGGAACTCCGCGCGCCTGGACTCCAGGAAGCGGTCCACCGCATCGACGATCGAGGCGAGCGACTCGCGGTCCTCCGCGCGCATCTGCGGGTACGGCAGGAGCGCATCGACGGGGATGCGGCCGGAGAAGAGCGCCTTGACCGTGCTCACGCGTCGCTCACCTCAGGGCTGCACCTTGTCGATCAACAGGCGGGCCGTGCCGCCGCTGCCCACGTCGTAGGCGAGTTCGCCGTACAGGTCGCCAGAAGCCGGCAAGGGCTGCCCGTCGAAACTCACCCGGGCCATGAGCACGACGTGCTCGCCGTTCGCGATGGCGCGGCCGGGCACCATGGAATCCGCCGCGGACAGGTCGACCTCGCCGCCGATCGCGGCGGTGGTCAGACGCTTGACCGCGAGCGGAGGACCGCCCGCGCCCGGTTGCTCGGCGAACACGAACAAGGCCGCAGGCGCGCGCAGCTTGTCCTTCAGTCCCGGCGCGATCTCGAGCCGGATGTGCACGGTGGCGCCGGCCGGACCGGCCACGTCGGCACCGGCGGGAGCGCCCGCACCGGCCGCGACCGCGCCTGCGCCCGGGGGAGGGAGCTCGGCCAGCCGGGCGTTCAGCAGTTTCACCACGGGTTCGGGCGGATTCATCGCGAGCAGCGTCTGCCAGCGCTTGCGCGCGAGATCGTCTTCACCGCGCACCGCCGCGGCGAATCCGCCGTAGAGCAGCGCCTTCGGATTGTCCGGCTCCAGCGCGATCGCCTTCTCGAAGAGCTGCGCCGCCTGCGGCGTGATCTCGCCTCCGGCCTGTACCGCGAGCGCCTCGCCATAGCCGATCGCCGCGTCGAAGCTCTTGCCGCCACTCAGGCTCTGCGCCCGATCGTAGGCGAGGATCGCCTCGTCCATGCGGCCGGTGGCGACGTAGGATCGGCCGAGCATCACCCAGCCCGAAAGGTCGTCGGGATGGCGGCGCATGTGCGCCTCCAGTTTGGAGATCATCGCGGCGATCTGCGGATTCACCGCCACGTCCCCGGCGGTGGCCGTAGACGCGTGCCAGTTCCAGTTCGACCACAGATCGTACAGACCCGCGGCGGTGCCGGCCATCAGTACCACGGCTACGGCGGCGATGGCGCGACTGCGCGGGTCCCGGGTGAGCGGAATGGCGACCGCAGCCGCGGCGACCGCGGTCATCACGGCCGCGATGATCAGAAATGCGGTCATCATGTGGATTCGGCTTCCGTATCTTCTTCGATGGGCATCTTCGCTCTATGGCGCGCGATGCGGTAGATCACCACACCGCCGATCAGCAGCAGTGCGAAGGGCGCGCCCCAGATGAATACCGTGCGTGCATCGAGCGGCGGGTCGTAGAGCACGAACTCGCCGTAGCGGGCGGTCATGAAATGGTAGATCTGCGCATCGGTCTTGCCGGCCAGCAGCAGTTCGCGAACCTCGCTGCGCAACTCCGCCGCCAGTTCCGCATTGGAGTCCGCGATCGTCTCGTTCTGGCAGACCAGGCAGCGTAGCTTGTCGGTGATGTGCTCGTAACGGGACTCGAGCGCCGGATCGGCGAGCAGGCCATGCGAGTCGTAGGCTCCGGCCGGCGGCATCGGCTGACCGCTCGCGGCGAATGCCGAGGCGCCGGCGAGGCATGCGCCCGCGAACCATGCCAGGCTCAGGACCGCGGCCCGGTGCGCCCTGCCGCTCACGTTCATGCTCCACCCTGCCGAGCCGCGGCGATCCGCGGCAGGAATTCCTTGTTCCAGACCTGCATCGTCATGGGAGCGATGTGCTTGAAGATGATCCTTCCCTTGCGGTCGACGAGATACGTCTCCGGCGCGCCGTACACGCCCCAGTTGATCGCCACGTGCCCGTTCTGATCGAAACCAACCCCGTCGTACGGATCGCCGAGATCGCGCAACCAGGCCTGCGCGCGACCGCGTTCGTCGTTCCAGTCGAGACCGAGGATCGGCACGACGTGCTGCTGGGCGATTTCGAGCAATGTCGAGTGCTCCTCGCGACAGGCGCCGCACCAGGTGGCCCAGACGTTGAACACGTAGACATGGCCGGCAAGGGACCGGTTGCTCACGGTGCGGCCGGGATCGAGCACGTCGCTCAGCGCGAATTGCGGCGCGGGCTTGCCGATCAGGGGCGATGGCAGGAAGTGAATGTCGCGCTTCGGGTTGAGGCCGACCGCGAACAGCACGATGAGGCCGACGAATGCGACCACCGGAACGAGATACTTCCACATCAGTGACGATCCTCCGTGCCCGATCCGCGCACGCTCAGGCTCCCTCCGCGGCGGGACGCGGCGCCGGAGCGGGCGGAGCCGCCGCCGCCGGTTCGTCGGCCGGGACCGTCGCGCGCACGCGATACCTTCGGTCGCTCACCGCGACCAGGCCACCGACCGCCATCACGAGCGCACCGAGCCACACGTAACGCACCATCGGCTTGTACTGCACGCGCATGCTCCAGGCGTCGGCGCCGAGCGGGTCACCCATCGCCACGAACAGGTCCCGGGCCCAGTTGAAGGAGATCGCCGCGTGACTGTTGTCGGTCTGCTGGACCGGGAAATGGCGCTTCTGCGGAGTCAGCACCGTGACCAGCTTGCCGTTGCGCGTGACTTCCACGAGAGCCTGTACCGCGTCGTAATTGGGACCCGGTACGTTCGTCGTCGACAGGAACTCGAACTTGTATCCGGCGATCGTGTAGCTCTGTCCCGGCTTCAGGGCCACGTCCTTCTCGATCTTGTAGGCACCGACCGTCGCCACGCCGATCGCGAACATGCCGACTCCGATGTGCGCGATCGTCATGCCGATCATCGCGCGGCCGAGCGACCGCCCCTGGCGCAACCGCTGCCAGGGCTCGAGGAGCGAGGACAGGATGATCCAGATCCCGAAGCCGCAACCGACCAGCGCGACCCAATGGATCGAACCGTAGGCCCGCTGCATCAGGAATGCGGCGGCGACCGACGCGCCGAGCATCCACCATATCGGTCGCGAGGCGACGGTGAGGCGGCCGCGCTTCCAGGCCGAGTGCATGCCCACCGCGAGGAATACCAGCATGGGAAGCATCGGCGTGAGGAACATCACGTTGAACACCGGCGGGCCGACCGAGATCTTGCCGATCCCCATCAGCTCGTACAGCAGCGGCGCCAGGGTGCCCCACAGCACGAGACCGGAGGCCGATACCAGCAGCACGTTGTTGACCAGCAGGAAGAACTCGCGCGAGAACAGCTCGAAGCCGCCCGGGGCATAGAGCTTGGGCGCGCGCCAGGCGTACAGGGCCAGCGAACTGCCGATCGTCGCCACGAGTCCCGCCAGGATGAACAGCCCGCGCTTGGGATCGGTCGCGAACGAATGCACCGAGACGAGCACGCCGGAGCGCACCAGGAAGGTGCCGATCAGCGAGAGCGAAAACGCGAAGATCGCCAGCAGCAGAGTCCAGCTCTTGAAGATGCCGCGCTTCTCCGTGACGCTCAGGCTGTGGATCAGCGCCGTTCCGACCAGCCAGGGCATGAACGAGGCGTTCTCGACCGGGTCCCAGAACCACCACCCACCCCAGCCGAGTTCGTAATACGCCCACCAGCTGCCGAGCGTGATGCCGACGGTCTGGAAGATCCAGGCCCAGACGGTCCACGGGCGCGTCCATCTCGCCCAGGACTGGTCCATGCGCCCCTCGATCATCGCCGCGCAGGCGAAGGCGAAGGCGACGGAAAAACCCACGTAACCGGTATAGAGCATCGGCGGATGAATCGACAATGCGAAGTCCTGCAGGATCGGATTCAGGCTCGCGCCGTTGGTCGCCGCGGGCACCAGTCGCTTGAACGGATTCGAGGTCCACAGGGTGAAGGTGAGAAACCCCGTGCTGATCAGACCGAGCACGCCCATCACCCGGCTGGCGAAACTCATCGGCAGGCGGCGGGTGAACGAGGCGACCGCGAGGCTCCAGATCGCCAGGATCATGATCCACAGCAGCAGCGAACCCTCGTGCGCGCCCCAGACCGCGGTCACCCGGTAGAACAGCGGCAACTGCGTGTTGGAATTGTTGGCGACGTAGAGCAGCGAGAAGTCGTTGACCACGAAGGCGTGGACCAGTACGCCGAAGCCGGTGGCGACGAACACGAACTGTCCGGTGACGGCCGGGCGCGTGACCGCCATCCATGCCGGCCGTTCGAGCCAGGGCCCCATGAGACCGAAGAACGCCTGCGCCACGCTGAGCAGCAGCGCCAGGACCAATGCGAACATGCCGAGTTCGGGAATCATCGCGTACCGCTCCGTTGCGCCTCGAGTGGCGCGCCGCCCGTCAGGTCCTCGGCTTCACGCCGCCCTTGTTCTTCAGAGAGGCCGCCACTTCCGGCGGCATGTACTTCTCGTCGTGCTTCGCGAGCACCTCGTCGGCGACGAACACGCCGTTCGGCCCGAGGGTGCCGTGGGCGATGATCCCCTGGCCCTCGCGAAACAGATCCGGCAGCACACCCGTGTAGGTCACCGGCACCTGATGCGCGAAATCGGTCAGCACGAAGTGCACCGTGAGGTCGCCCGGCTTGCGCTGCACGCTGCCCTTGACCACCATGCCGCCGATCCGGAACCGCTTGGTCGCCGGCGCCTTGCCGAGCGCGACCTGGGTCGGGTCGTAGTAGAAACTGATGTTCTGGCGTCCGGCCACCACCGCGAGCGCGACCGAGGCCGCAACGCCGCCGAGGATGCCGAATACCACCAGCATGCGCTTGCGCCGCGGTGTCATGTCGTTTCGCTCCTGGCCATCGCCAACGCCCGGCGCGCGCGCACGAGCGCCCGCGCGTGATGGCGACGCGCGGACAGAATGTTCCAGATGAGAACGCCGATCGCGAGGCCGATGCTCGGCCAGACGAAGAACGCGTAACCGCCCATGGCCCAGAAGTCGCGGTGCATCAGGCGCCCACCAGTTCCCGCACCCAGGCGGACTGTCGCTCGCGGTCGAGAATCTCGCCGCGTACCCGCATGCACAGCACTGCACCGAAGAAGCACATGAAGCCGAACAGCATCGCCAGAAGCGGCCAGAGCATGCTCGGCGCCATGTGGGGCTTGCCGAGGCGCATCACGGTGCCGCCCTGGTGCAGTGAATTCCACCAATACACGGAGAAGTGCACGATCGGCACGTTGACCACACCCACGAGCCCGAGCAGCGCCGCGGCGCGATCCCCGCGTGCCGGGTCCTCGAAGGCCTGGCGCAGCGAGATCACGCCGAAATAGAGGAACAGCAGGATCAGTTCGGAGGTCAGGCGCGGATCCCAGGCCCAGTACGTGCCCCACATCGGCCGTCCCCAGAGCGAGCCGGTGGCCAGCGCGGCAAGCGTGAAGGAGGCGCCGATGGGCGCCGCCGCGGCGGCGACCGCATAGCCCACCTTGATCCGCCAGATCAACGCAATTCCTCCCGCAACCGCCATGGTCGTATAGGCGAACAGCGACAGCCAGGCGCTCGGCGCGTGGACGTAGACGATCCGAAACGCATCGCCCTGCTGGTAGTCGGGTGGAGCGAACACCAACCCGTCGACCAGCCCATAGACGATCATAACCGCGGCGGCCGCGAGGAACCACGGCGCCATGGCCGCCGCGCTGCGATAGGCATGCGGCGGCGAGGCGAGCTTGTAAAACCAGGTCCACATCGGCACGAAATCCTTCCGGCAATGCTCACTCGAGCGTGATCCGCAGTGCGGCCGCTGCCGCGAATGGCGCCAATGTGCAGGTGAAGACACACAGAGCCGCGAGAAAATACAGCGCTCCCGCCGAACCCTCGCCACCGATCGCCCGGTCCGTCGCACTCGCCCCGAAGATCAGGAGCGGCATCGCGAGCGGCAAGACGATCAGCGACAGCAGTACGCTGCCGCGCCGCAGCCCCACCGTGAGCCCGGCGCCGATCGCTCCGAGCCAGCTCAGGGTGAGTGTACCCAACGCGAGACTGGCCAGCATGGTCGGGAACGCACCGACCGGAATCGCGAGCGCGGTTGCCACCAGTGGCGACATCAATACCAACGCCGCTCCGCTCAGCAACCAGTGCGCGATCGTCTTGGCGATCACGATCGCCACCAATGGTTGAGCAGACAACGTGAGCTGCTCGAGGGTTCCGTCCTCGGCGTCGCCCTTGAACAGTGTCTCCAGCGACAGAAGCGACGACAATAATGCCGCAACCCAAAGCACTCCCGGTGCCATGTCTCGAAGCAGCGACAGTTCCGGGCTCAAGGACAGCGGAAACAGCGTGGTGACGATCAGGAAGAACACCAGAGGCTGAAGGAGCTGGTCCGGCCGGCGGAACGCGAGGCGCATCTCGCGGCGCACGACCAGACTCATGGCCTCGAGGACGCCAACGCTCATGGCGAGAGCTCCAGGCGGTCGATCGAGCGGCCGAGCTCCAGCGCGTGATGAGCGATCACCAGGGCGAGTCCACCTCGGTCCAGGTGTTCCTCGAGCAGCCGCGAAACCAGCGCGCCACCGCTGGTATCGAGGTTCGCGTAGGGTTCGTCGAGCAGCCAGAGGCTCGCGCGCATGGCGAGCACCCGGGCCATGGCCACGCGGCGCTTCTGTCCCGCGGACAGCACCCGCGCCGGGAGATCCGCGCAGCCGCCGACCCCGGTTTCCTCGAGCGCCGCGCGCAACTCGGTCTCGCTGGCCCGGCGCTTCATACCGACCGCGTAGCGCAGGTTCTCGAGCGCGGTGAGATCGGCCTTCAGCGCGGCTTCATGCGAGGCGTAGGCCATCGCCGACTGGTATTGCTCACGGGCCTCGCCGATCGGCCGTCCGTCCCAGCACACCCGGCCCTGCTCCGGGCGCAGGAGGCCGGCAATCACGCGCAGCAGGGTCGTCTTGCCGGTGCCGTTCGGGCCAAATAGGTGCAGAAGGCGGCCGGATTCGACCTTCAGGCTGACGCCGCGCAATACGTGGCGCTCACCGCGCCAGACGTGAATCTTCTCCGCCGTCAGCAGGGCGGCGGGTTCCGGCATCTTGGCGGCACCATTCATGGGGGCGCAAGCTTAACGAAATCAATTGGTTGAAGCCACCAGGGATTTGTACGGATGCAACTACGGGCCGCACTGCGCCAGCCCGATGCCGATCCCGCTAGGCGGTCGCCCCGCATGGCCGGTACACTCCCTGCGCGCCCGCCCCGGTGGCGAAATTGGTAGACGCAACGGACTTAAAATCCGTAGGCCGCGAGGCTGTGCCGGTTCGAGTCCGGCCCGGGGCACCATCGCGGTGAAGACCACGCTCTCACCTGGAAGAGCGGCCACTGGAAAGGCGCTTACACTCGCGTCGCGTCTTACACGTTCAAGGAAAACGCGCCGCGCGATGAGCTCGATACCGTCAGCAAGTCATTCTTCGTACCGATGTTCGAGAAGCTCATGACCGAAGGCACGGTACTCGAAGTCGAGACGAGTCCGTTCGCGGCGCCGGCGTTTGGTTCCTGGGTCGACTTCAATCGGCACCGCGACGAGCTCGCCCGCATCGACCTGGACTATAAGTAGTCGAGATAGGACCGGCCGCGCGAACGGGATGGAGGCTAGGGTCGGAATCGAACCGGCGTACGCGGCTTTGCAGGCCGCTGCATGACCATTCTGCCACCTAGCCAGACGCTCAAAACGTCGAACCCCGGGCGGGCCGGGGTTCGACGAGCGAATCTGGAGCGGGAAACGAGGCTCGAACTCGCGACCTCAACCTTGGCAAGGTTGCGCTCTACCAACTGAGCTATTCCCGCATCGCGGTGAGAGGCGGCATTTTAGAGGCCGCCTGCCCGAAGTCAAGGCGCAGTTTCCGGGCCGGCGCTCGAGCGGCTACTCCCTGAGCTCC
>JAGWPY010000134.1 GCA_028870275.1 Gammaproteobacteria bacterium
CCGTCGGCGAGACGCAGGTCGATTCGATTCAGGAGGCCGATGCGGCCGAAGATCCACTGAGCGGAGGCCAGATCCATGATGCCGAGGGGCTGAGGATAGGCCGACTCGGGCAGGAGCGCGACGACGCGCAGGCGATGCGGGCTATCGCCGACGACGACGTTCAACACCCCTCCCGCCCGCAGATGCAGTCGCGCCGCGGCCGCGGCGCTCAGTGCGATCGCGTCGGGTTGCCACAGCGCGGTGAGATCCGCGCCCAGGGCCGCGATCAGTGCGGGCTGCAGCAGCCGCGCGCGGAATGGGTCCAGGCCGAGGATTCGCAAGGGTTCGCGTTCTCCGGCGACGGCCGTGCGCAGTTCGAGCGCGGGGCTCGCGACCGCGACTGCCGGATCCTTGGCGAGTCGCGCGTACCAGGCCTCGTCGAAGCCGGCCGCGGACCCGCGCACGATCAGATCCGTGCGTCCGACCAGGCGACGCGCGGCCGCATCGAAGCGATCGAGCGCCGCCTGGTTCACCAGGTCGATCGCGCTCGCGAGCGCTACGCCGAGCGCGATCGACAGTGCCGCGGCGGCGAGCCGCGCCGGCTGGTCGCGAAACTGCGAGCGCAGCAAGGCGCGCCAGGCCGCGAACGCACCGCCGGATCCTGCGACCTTCACGCAGCGTCCGGCGGACGCGCCGCAAGGCCTCGGGCATCGAGCGTCAGGATCCGGTCGGCGGTACGCGCCGCCACGAGCGAATGGGTGATCAGGATGCCCGCGGCTCCGTGGCTCTTGACCTGTTCGCGCAGCAGGTCGAGCGTCGCGGCGGCGCTGCGCGGATCGAGGTTGCCGGTCGGCTCGTCGGCGAGCAGCACGCGCGGCCCATGGACCAAGGCCCGGGCGATCGCGATGCGCTGGATCTCACCGCCGGAGAGCTCGCGCGGGCGGCGTTCGGCCAGTGCTTCGATGCCGACCGCGGCGAGCATCCGCGCGACCCGCTCGCGGCGCTCGGCGGGCGGGACGCCCAGCAGTTCGAGCGGCAGTTCGACGTTCTGGCTCGCGGTCAGATAGGGCAGGACGTGAAAGGCCTGGAACACGAAGCCGACCGCGCGGCGGCGCAGCAGCGTGAGCGCGTCGTCGTCGAGTTGCCCGAGATCCATCCCGTCGAGGGCGATGCGGCCGGAGTCCGCGCGATCGAGGCCCGCGAGCAGGTTCAGCAAGGTCGACTTGCCGACCCCCGATTCACCCATGATCGCGACGTACTCGCCCTCGGCCACGCACAGGTCGACGCCGTCGAGGACGGCGGGACCCTCCGTTCCGTAGCGCTTGCATACCGCCTCGAGCCGCAGGACCGCGGCTCGAGGCGGGGAGCCTGGCGCGGCCACGGCGCCGAGCCCGCGGCTTCAGGCCGCGTCGGCGCCGATGACGGCCTTGGTCTCGAGGAAGTCGCGCAGCCCGTACTCGCCGTATTCGCGCCCGTTACCGGACATCTTGAACCCGCCGAACGGCGTCTGCCAGTCTCCCGAAGCGCCGTTCAATGCGACCTGGCCGGCGCGGATCCGGCCGGCAACCCTACGGGCGCGTGCGAGGTCGCGAGACCAGACGTAGGCGGACAGGCCATAGGGCGTGTCGTTCGCGATGCGGACCGCCTCCTCCTCGGTGCGATAGGGCAGGATGCACAGCACCGGTCCGAAGATCTCCTCGCGCGCGATCGTCATGTCGTTGCGGACGTTCGAGAAGATCGTCGGCCGCACGTAATAGCCCTTGGACAGCCCCTCGGGACGTCCCGGGCCGCCGATCAGCAGCTTGGCGCCTTCGGCGATTCCCTTCTGGATGTGTCCCTGGATGCGATCGTATTGAATCTTCGAGACGACCGGTCCTACGTTGGTGGCCGGCGAGTTCGGATCTCCCACGACGACTCCGGCGGCGATCTTCCGCGCGAGCTCCTCGATCTCGGCGAGCTGCGCCTCGGGGACCAGCATGCGCGTCGGCGCATTGCAGGACTGGCCGGAGTTCTGGAAGACGTGCAGCACGCTGCGCTTGACGGCCCGCTCGAGATCCGCGTCGTCGAGCAGCACATTGGGGGATTTTCCGCCGAGTTCCTGCTGGACACGCTTGACCGACGCGGCCGCACAGCGGGCGACCTCGGTGCCGGCGCGGGTCGAGCCGGTGAAGGCGACCATGTCGACTTCGGGATGTGAAGCGAGCGGCGCACCGACGCTCGGGCCGTCGCCGTTGATCAGGTTGAACACGCCCTTCGGCACTCCGGCCTCGTCCATGACCTTGGCCCAGAGGATCGCGCTGAACGGCGAGAACTCGGAGGGCTTGAGCACCATGGTGCAGCCGGCGGCGAGCGCCGGCACGACCTTGGCGGCCACCTGGTTCATCGGCCAGTTCCAGGGGGTGATCAGCGCGCACACGCCGACCGGTTCGAGCACGATCCGGTTCTTGCCGCGGACCTCCTCGAAGCGAAAGGTCTTCATGACCTCGATCATCGCGGCGATGTGTCCGCTGCCGCAGCCGGCCTGCGACCCCTTCGCGAGCGTGATCGGCGCGCCCATCTCGGCCGACATCGCCGCGGCGATCTCGTCGTAATGCGCTTTGTAACGCTCCAGCATGCGCTCGAGCAGCGCCAGGCGCTCGGCCGGCGTCGTTCGCGAGAAATCGTCGAAGGCGCGCCGCGCCGCGGCGACCGCCGCGTCGACGTCCTTCGCGCCGCCCATCGAGATCACGCCGGCGACGGTCTCGGTGGCCGGGTTGATCACCTGAAATTCCTTGGATTCGATCGGATCCACCCAGCGGCCGTCGATATAGAATTTGCGCTCTTCGTAGATCATCGTTTCGCCTCGTTCGATCTGGCAATCCCGAAAACGCCATTGTAATCGATGGCCTCTGTCGCCGCTCGGCGACGCAGACCCGGCGCACGGCAGGGCGCCTCGGGAACGTTTACACTGCCGTTCAACAGTGGTCGCACGCCGCCCCGCCACCCGGGTCGGCCGGAATCCGCGTCCGCGGGCTTACTTAGGAGATGGAAGTTCATGCGGCGAATGACGTGGGTATGGGCGGTCGTGGCGATGATCGCGGCGAGCGCCGTTTCGCAGGCGGCGGAGTGGAACCCGGTGCGGCGCGAACCGCTGCGGATCGGTCCCGAGGCGAGCCGGATCATCGTCGGTTTCAAGGCGACCGCGGCCAACGCGACCACGACCACCGTGCGGCCGAGGCTTCAGGCCCAGGCGGTGCGCATCGTCGAAGCGCGCACCACGCGCAGCGACGTGCTCGCCCTGACGCAGCGCACCGGCGTCGCCGTGGCCCGCTCGCGCCAGATCACGCCGGACATGCACGTGCTCTATCTTCCGCGCCGGCTGTACGGCGGCGACGTGCTCTCGACCCTCGCCAAGCTTCGCGCC
>JAGWPY010000018.1 GCA_028870275.1 Gammaproteobacteria bacterium
GCGAGGCGTACCGCGCGGCTGGTCGCATCGCCGGCGGCCCAGCTCTTGCGCGATCCGGTGTTCGGCGCATGCCGGTAGGTGCGCAGAGCGCCGCCGTCTATCCAGGCGTTCGAGACCGCATCGATCACCTGCTCGCGCGTGCCGCCGAACATCGCGGTCACGACCGCGGTCGAGGCGACCCGCACCAGGAGGACGTGATCGAGACCGACCCGGTTGAAGCTGTTCTGCAGCGCGAGCACGCCCTGGATCTCGTGGGCCTTGATCATGCCGGTGAGCACCTCGCGCACCGTGACCGCTTTGCCGCTGCGCGACAGGTAGTCGGCGACCGCGAGCACCGCGCCGAGGTTGTCTGACGGATGGCCCCACTCCGCGGCGAGCCAGGTGTCGTTGAAGTCGAGCCAGCGGATCATCGCGCCAATGTTGAACGCGGCGTTCACCGGATCGAGTTCGTAGGAGGTGCCCGGTACGCGTGCCCCGCCCTTCAACACCGCGCCCGGAACCACCGGCCCCATGAGCTTGGTGCAGGCCGGAAATTTCAGCCCCTGGAAACCGCAGGCAAGCGTATCCATCAGGCAGTAATAGGCGGTCTCGTAGGCGAGCTCGCTGTCGATCGCGGGCCGGAGCGCATAGTCCGCGATCGCGGTCAGAAGGGCATCGGGAGCCGGCCGTTCGGCGGATTTGACGTCGTGTGACATGGTGTCGTTTGGGTCTCTAGCTGCGTTGGGCGAGCGGTACGAATTTCAGGTTCTCGGGGCCGACGTAGTGGGCGCTCGGCCGGATGATCTTACCGTCCTCACGCTGTTCGATGATATGCGCCGCCCAGCCACTGGTGCGGCTCATCACGAACAGCGGCGTGAACATCGCGGTCGGCACGCCCATCAGGTGATAGGACACGGCCGAGAACCAGTCGAGGTTCGGAAACATGTTCTTCGCCTGCTTCATGGTCGTCTCCAACCGTTCGGCGATCGCGAACAGCCGCGTGTCGCCGGTCTCGGCGGAGAGCGCCCGGGCGACCTCCTTGATCACCTGGTTGCGCGGATCGGCGATCGTATAGACCGGGTGGCCGAAGCCGATGATCACTTCCTTGGCCGCAACCCGCCGGCGCACATCGACCTCGGCCTCGTCGGGCGTCTGGTAGCGGCTCTGGATCTCGTAGGCGACCTCGTTCGCGCCGCCGTGCTTCGGGCCGCGCAGCGCGCCGATCGCGCCGCTGATCGCCGAATACAGGTCGGAGCCGGTGCCGGCGATCACGCGGGCCGTGAACGTGGAGGCGTTGAACTCGTGTTCCGCGTAGAGGATCAGCGAGGTATGCATCGCGCGCACCCAGCTCGACGGGGGCACCTTGCCGTGCAACAGGTGGAGGAAGTGCGCGCCGATCGAGTCGTCACCGGTCTGTAACTCGATGCGGCGGCGCTCGCGCGCGTAGTGATGCCAGTAGCAGAGCATGGAGCCGAGCGAGGCGAGCAGGCGGTCGGCGATCGCGCGTGCGCCCTCAGCCAGATGCGCCTCCGGCTCCGGCTCGATGCAGCCGAGCGCGGAGACGCCGGTGCGCAGCACGTCCATCGGATGGCTCGAGGCCGGCAGCCGCTCGAGTACCTCGAGCACGGCCGCGGGCAGCGTGCGCATCGCCGCGAGTCTCGCCTTGTAGGCGCCGAGCTCGTGCGCGTTGGGCAGTCGGCCGTGCACCAGGAGGTGGGCGATCTCCTCGAACTCGCAGCTGGTGGCGACGTCGAGGATGTCGTAGCCGCGGTAGTGAAGATCGTTGCCGCTGCGGCCGACCGTGCAGAGCGCGGTGTTGCCGGCCGTAACGCCGGAGAGCGCGACCGACTTCTTCGGCTTGAACCCCGGGGCCTGATTGTCCGCTTCCGCCATGATCGTCTCCTTCAGTGCGCGTTCATTTTTCCTTGCCCCGCGCGAACAGCTCGTCGAGCTTGGCCTCGTAGGCATGGTAGTCGAGGTATTTGTACAGATCGGCGCGAGTCTGCATCGAGTCGAGCACGTTCTTCTGGGTGCCGTCGCGGCGGATCGCCTGGTAGGTGGCGAGCGCCGCGGCATTCATCGCACGATAGGCCGAGCAGCAGTGCAGGACGATGTCGACGCCGGCGCCGCCGAGCTCCTCGCGCGTGAAGAGCGGCGTCTGCCCGAACTCGGTGATGTTGGCGAGGATCGGCACTCGCACCGCGTCCTTGAAGCGCCGGTAGGTCGGCAGATCCGTCACCGCCTCGGGGAATACCATGTCCGCGCCCGCCTCGACGCAGGCGACCGCGCGCTCGAGCGCCCTATCGAGTCCTTCGCCGGCCAGAGCGTCGGTGCGCGCCATGATCACGAAGCTCTCGTCGTTGCGCGCATCGACCGCGGCCTTGACGCGATCGACCATCTCCTCCCGCGAGACGATCTCCTTGCCCGGCCGGTGGCCGCAGCGCTTCGACTGGACCTGGTCCTCGATGTGCAGACCGGCCGCGCCGAACTTGATGAAGGACTTCACGGTGCGCGCGATATTGAACGCCCCGCCCCAGCCGGTATCCGCATCGACCAGCAGGGGGAGCGCGCAGGCGTCGGTGATCCGGCGGATGTCGATCAGCACGTCGTCCATGGTGCTGATGCCGAGGTCCGGCAGGCCGAGTGAATTCGCGGCGACCCCGCCACCCGAGAGGTACAGCGCCCGAAAGCCGCAGGCCGCGGCCATGCGCGCCGCGTAGGCGGTGATCGCGCCGACCACCTGTAATGGATGTTCTTCGGCGACCGCGGCACGCAGACGCGCACCGGGCGAGGCGGCGGCGCTCATGGTCTCGCCTCGCCGCGGCGGACTTCCGGGAACCGGGGCGCCTGGTGAAGTGCCATCGACGTCTCCTTCGGGGATCTGGAAACTATAGTCATGCCTCGCACCGCCTTCAGTGACCAAATCGGTCAAATTGTCCGTCAAAATCGGCCACAGGGCGGCGACGGAATTCGCCGGGTGAACCTCCGGTCCATTTGCGGAACGCGCGGTGGAACGAGCTGCGCTCGGAGAAGCCGAGCTCGAGCGCGATATCCATCACGCTGCGGTCGGTATGGGCGAGGTAGCGCAGCGCGAGGTCGCGACGCAGGTCGTCCTTGATCGCCTGGTAGGAGGTACCTTCCTCGTGCAGTCGCCTGCGCAGCGTCGCCTCGGTCATGTGGAGCTCGCGCGCGAGCACCTCGAACTCCGGCAGGTCCCCGGGCAGGAGCTGACGCAGGCGCCGGCGGATCCGCGCGGCGACGCTGGTCGCGTTCTTGTACTTGAGGATGATGTTCTCCGGCGCGCTGCGCAGGAACTCCTTCAGGCTGCGCTCGTTCTGCACCACCGGCAGGTCGAGGTAGGCGGCGTCGAAGCCGATCGCCGTGCAATCGGCGCCGAAGCGCAGCACCGTCGAATACATCAGCCGGTACTCGGCCGAGTGCACGGGCTGCGGATAGGCGAATTTCGCGTACTGAATGGTGATGCGCCGGTTCACGAGCCAGCAGGCGACCCCGTAGAGCAGCATCAGAAGGGTTTCGTGGGCGAACACCCGTTGCGGCGCGCCCGGCCGCACGTGCAGCTCGATGCGCGCCTCGCGGCCCTCGCGCACCAGCACGCCGTGAATGTCGTCGAGGATCAACCGGTAGAAGCGCAGGCTGCGCTCGAGCGCCTGGCCGAGTGTGCGGCAATGAATCACCGCGTGGCAGAGCATCGCGAAACTGCCCGACTTCATGCGCCGCGAGTCCTGGCCGAAGAATTCATCGTCCAGCGTGACCGCCACCAGGCGCCAGAGTTCGCCGTACTGAGCCGCCGAGACGCGCGCCTGCGGCACGTCGAGCAGATGCGAAGCGAGGCCCACCCGCGCGAGCAGCGCATCGGCGTCCAGGCCGCGCGCACGCACGCTCGCCAGCGCGGCGATCACGAAACAGATCGCGACCGTGCCCGGCTCGCCCGTGCGTCCGAGCGGCGCGCCGCGCGCCGCGCCCGCGGCGCCGCGGCTCGGCCCTGATGGGTCGAAATCGAGAGAGTTCGGATCCGGCATCGGTTACTCGGTCGCGAGCGAGGCGCCCGGCGCAGCGCGGATTTTACGCGTTTTGCCGCGCTGACGCAGCGCCGCACTTGCGCTCGCGGCGCCGCTCGCGTATTCAATCGCGAGCGACCGTGAACCATGCCACCCCGATCCGCGCCCTGCGCGTCCTGTTGCCGATCGCCGCGCTCGCGGCGACGATCGGTGGCGCTCGCCCGGCGCCCTGCGCGGAGGCGGCACGACCTCCCCTGCCCCCGGGTCGTCCGGTCGCGATGGAATCGGCGCAAGTGCGCGCGGTCCATGCGCGCCACCCGGGGGCGCTCTGGACCAACCTTCACGGACTGACCCCGCAGGGTCGCGCACTCTTCGATGCGCTCGAGCACGCCGCCCGCTTCGGACTGGACCCGCGAGACTACGCGAGCGCGCAGATCGAGTCCCGGCTCGCGGCGTTCGACGCGGACCGGTCCTCGGTCGAGCGCCGCGCAGACCTGGAACGGCTCCTCACGCACGCCGCGGTGCGGCTCCTGACCCATCTGCACTACGGGCGCGTCGATCCACGCGCTGCCGGGTTCGAATTCACGCGCGCGCGTCGGGACCTGGACGTCGCGGCGAGCGTCGCAGCGCTCGCCGATTCGGCCGATCCGGCCGCGGCGATCGCGGCGGTCGAGCCGCGCTTCTACCACTACCGGCTGCTGCTGCGGGCGCTGGCCAAATACCGCGCACTGGCCGCGCACGATCCGCACGCCTCCTGGCCGCCGCTGCCGCGGCGCCGGCTCGGCCCCGGCGATGTCTACGCCGGTGTCCCGGTGCTGCGCGCGCGCCTCGCCGCGGTCGGCGACCTCCCGGCGAACGAGGCCTCGGCACCCGCGGGCGCTCAAGGGCTGCGCCTCGATGCCGCGCTGATCGCCGCGCTCGAACGGTTCCAGGCGCGGCACGGCCTCGCCGCCGATGGCGTGCTCGGTCGCCGGACCTTCGCGGCGCTCACGACGCCCTATGCGCGGCGCGTCGAACAGATCGACCTCACGCTGGAGCGCTGGCGCTGGCTGGCGCCGTTCACGGCCCCGCCGATCATCGTGAACATACCGCAGTTCCGCCTGTTCGCTTTCCCGACGACTGCCGATCGCGCCGCCGGACTTCTGCAGATGGCGGTGATCGTCGGACAGACCTATCCGCGCACGCGCACACCGGTGTTCAGCGGCGAATTGCGTTATGTGGTGTTTCGTCCGTACTGGGACGTGCCACGCAGCATCACGCTGCGCGAGATGCTCCCGGAGATCCGCGCGCACCGGAATTTCCTCGCGCGCAATCAGCTCGAACTGGTACGCGGTCCGGCCGACACCTCGCCGGTCGTACCGCCCTCGCCTGATGCGATCGCGGCGCTCGCCGCCGGAAGCCTTCGGCTGCGACAGCGGCCGGGCGAGGACAACGCGCTCGGGCTCGTGAAGTTCATCTTCCCGAACGCCCACGACGTGTTCATGCATTCCACGCCCGCGCATCACCTGTTCGCGGCCAGCCGGCGCACCTTCAGCCACGGCTGCATCCGCGTGAGCGATCCGGTCGCGCTCGCCTTGTACGTGCTGCGCAACGGCCCCGGGGTCTGGGACGAGGCGCGCGTGCGGGCGGCGATGCAGGCGGGGGACGACGTGCGCATCACCCTGCCGAAGCCCGTACCGGTGATGATCCTCTATGGCACGGCGCTCGCGACCGAAGCCGGCCCCACGCAGTTCTTCGACGACGTCTATGGCCAGGATCGCCGGCTCGCGGCGCTGCTGCGCCGGGGCTCAGGCTAACGCTCGCCACAGGTCGAGCAGCCGGCGGCGGCGACGGCGGTAGCGCGCCAGCATCCGCCGTTCGCGCTCGCGCAATCGCTTGCGCCAGCGGCGCGGCCCCTGTGGCACTTGCGCGCGCAGGACCGCGCGCAGGCGACGGGCATCGTGCCATTCGCCGAGACTGTCCTGCAGCGCGCGCAGACCTTCGATCTCGGCCGCCTCCTCGGGCGTATCCCCGAAGCACTCGTCGGCGACGTAGCGCATGCGCTTCAAGGCGATCCGCAGACGGTGCAGCGCATGCGCGCGATGCGGTCGGCGCTCGAGCGCGCGCGCCGCGCGGCGCCGCTCCTGAACGATCGTGCGCGCCAGCAGGCGATCGAGACGGCGGGGCGCGGTCGCGACCAGCGCTTCCTCGGCGGCGATCCGGCGCAGACCGCGCAGGCGCTCCCGCCACGCGCGGCTCTGCATTCGCCGGCTCAGTGCCCGACGCGCACGGCGGCTCTCAGCCCCGAGCCGCGCGCGCGCCGCCGAAGCCGACGGCGCCAGCGTGCCGAAATTCGCGAGCGCAACCTCGGCGTCGCGCGCCGCATCGAGTTCGGCGGCGAGATCGCGCAGCCCCCGCTCGTAGCGCCGCGCGCGACCTGGATCGAGGACCGGGGCGAAGGCCCGCAGCAAGGCCCGCAGGCGGCGCGCGTCGACGCGCACCCGGTGCACGGCCTCGGGATCCTGGACGCGGGCCAGGTCGCGGAGGTCTCGATCGAGCGCCCTGTGCAGCGCGCGCAGCCGAGCTTGCAGCAGGGCTGCAGCTGGCTTCGACGGCTCGAATGAGCGTCCGAGGCACGCGTCGCGACGCATAATTGTTTTACATATCAGTCGTTTAGGGTATGCGCCCCGGGCAGGAATCGAACCTGCGACCTAACGCTTAGGAGGCATTCGCTCTATCCACTGAGCTACCGGGGCATGCGGAGAGGAGGTTCGGCCCGACCGTAGCGCGATCACGCTCCGGACGGGCCGTCGGTCTTACCTTTGAAATTGGTGGAGGAGAAGGGGATCGAACCCTCGACCTTCGCATTGCGAACGCGACGCTCTCCCAGCTGAGCTACTCCCCCGAAACTTTCGCACGGGTCACCCCGGAAAGGGCGGCGCATCTTAGCAGCAAATTCACGCAAACAAAAATACCCCCGAACGGGCGCCTGCCAACCCGAGTGGGCGGCGCAGCGAGGCCAGGAACGTGCTAATAGCGCAGCCGCAGAACATTGGTGCGACCGATCCGCGGTACCCCGATCACATAGAAGACGCCGCGATCGCCGCCTTCGTCGCGCGACGGCGGCCGGCGGCCCGCGACCGCGGCAACCACCGCCGGGAGGGAGGCGCCGTCCGCGACGATGAGCACGCGTTCGCCGCCGGGCGAGCGCAGTGCGCGGCGGGCGAGCGCCGCGGGGTCGCCGGCGCCGACCACGCGGATCGCGAGGCCGAGACGCTCGGCGAGCGGCGCCGCGGTCGCGCGGCTGCGCGGCGAGTCCTCGACGAAGATCGCGTCGATCCCGGTGCGCTTCGCACCGTCGCCGAACAGCAGTGCGAGCCGCGCCGCACGCAGGAGCCCGGCGGAATCGAGCGGCGCGGAACCGCCCGTCTGCGCGGCCGCGCTCGGCACCACGACCACGATCCGCGACCGCGCCGTGTTCCAGACCCAGGTCGAGAATCCGACCACGGCGAGCAGTGCGAGCGTGGCGAGCCACAGCGGTGTGACGATCGCCCGGCGCCGCAGGCTGAAGTAGGTCTTTTTCATGGCACCATGATAACAATGAACGTCCGTTCCCGGCCGCCGTTGCGCGTGGCGATCCTTGCCGCCGGTCATTCCCGCCGCCTCGGCACGCCGAAGGCCCTGGCTCGCGTGCACGGCCTGTCGCTGCTGCGGCGGACGGCGCTCGCACTCTTGCCGTTCGGCGACCTGCCGCTACTGGTGATCGCGCCGCCGCGCGCGCAACGCTATGCGCTCGAGCTGCGCGGCCTGCCGGCGCGTATCCTAGCGAACCCGCGCCGCGCGGAAGGGCAATCCAGTTCGGTGCGCCTCGCCATCGCGCGGGCCGGCGCCGCGGGGGCGCTGCTCATCCTGCCGGTCGACCTGGTGGACCTGCGTGCGCGCGAGATCGCCCGCCTCGTGTCGGTCTGGCGCGCCGCGCCGCGCCGCCTGACCGCCCGGCGCATCGACGATTCTGGCGGCGCGCCCTTGATCCTGCCGCGGGCGCTGTTCCGCCGCGCCGCCGCCGCGAGCGGCGACCAGGGCCTGAAATCCATGTTCCGCGCCCTGCCGCCGAGCGCTCGTCGCGGCGTGGCTCTGCCCTCGGCCGAAGCCGACGTCGACACGCCGACCGATCTACGCGCGGCGCGCAGGCGCTATCGGTCGGGTCCGCCGCGGCGCGCGTAGTAGGCCGAGAACGCGGCGAGGGTCGCGTCGACGTCGGCGCGGGTCACGTCCAGATGGGTCACGAGGCGGGTACGCTCGCCGACCGTGGCGAGAATCCCGGCCGCGCCCAGATGCGCGCGCAATGCGGCGACGTCCGCCGGCTCGATCTTCACCCAGAGGATGTTGGTCTGCGGGGCCGGCGCATCGAGGCCGAGGGCGCGCAGCCCGGCGGCGAGCCGCGCCGCGTGCTCGTGATCCTCCGCGAGCCGCTCGACGTGCCGCTCGAGCGCGTACAGGCCCGCGGCGGCGAGCACGCCCGCCTGGCGCAGACCGCCGCCGAGCGCCTTGCGCCAGCGCCGCGCGGCATCGATGAACGCGGCGGAGCCGAACAGCAGCGTACCGGCCGGAGCCCCCAGTCCCTTGGACAGGCACAGGGACACCGAGTCGAAACCCGCGACCGCGGAGCGTGGATCGATACCGAGTTTCACCATCGCGTTGCACAGCCGCGCGCCGTCGAGGTGGGTCGCGAGGCCCCGTGCGTGCGCGAATCGCGTCGCTTCACGCAGGTACTCGGGCGACAGCACCCGCCCGCCGATGGTGTTCTCCAGCGCGAGCAGACGGGTGCGCGCGAAATGCACGTCGTCGGGCTTGATCGCCGCGGCGATGCGGGTGAGCGCGATCGATCCGTCGGGCTCGTTCTCCAGAGGCTGCGGCTGGATGCTGCCGAGCACGGCCGCCCCGCCCTGCTCGTACTTGTAGGTGTGTGCCTCCTGACCGACGAGGTACTCGTCGCCGCGGGCGCAATGCGCCATCAGCGCGGCGAGGTTGCTCTGCGTGCCGGTCGGAAAGAACAGGGCGCGCTCGAAGCCGAAGCGCTCGGCCGCAACCGACTGCAGGCGGTTCACGGTCGGATCGTCGCCGTAGACGTCGTCGCCGACCTCGGCCTCGGCCATCACCCGGCGCATCGCCGCGGTCGGCCGGGTCACCGTATCGCTGCGCAGATCGATGGCGCGGCGCCCGATCGCCGTCTCGTCCGGGCTCGCCGCGCTCATGGCCGCGCCTTGGGCGAGAAGCCGTAGTGGGCGAACACCGTTTGAGCGTCCGGTCCCTTCAGGAACGCGAGGAAGCGCTCCGCCGCCGGCCTCGCCGAGCGCGTCAGCGCGGCCGGATAGACGATCGGCGGATGGCTCGTCTCGGGAAACGCGCCGACGACGCGCACGGCCGGATCGATCGCAGCGTCGGTCGCGTAGACGATACCGAGCGGCACCTCGCCGCGCGCGACGTATTCGAGCGCCGCGCGCACGTCGTCGGCGCGCACCAGATGCGGCTCGACCGCGCTCCAGACGCCGAGCGCGCTCAGCGAGGCGCGCGCATAGCGGCCGGCCGGCACGGCATCGGGGTCGGCGACCGCGAGGCGTCCGCCGTCGAGCGCACGCAGCAGCGGGAAATGCGCACCGATCCGCAAGACTAGCGGGCTCTTCCGGGGCGCGATCAGCACCAGGCGGTTGCCGACCAGGTCGCTGCGGCTGGCCGCGCGGATCAAGCCGCGCGCCTGCAGGTAGTCCATCCAGCCGGTGTCGGCGGAGACGAACACATCGGCCGGCGCACCGCTTTCGATCTGGCGCGCGAGCGCCGAGCTGGCGGCGAACGAGGTTCGCACCACGGTGCCGGTCGACCGGCTGAATTGCGTGGCGAGCCTCTGCAGCGCGTCCGTGAGCGAGGCGGCCGCGAATACCGTGATCGTCGCCGGAGCCGCGACCGCCGCGGGCGCACCCGCCAGCAAACCGGCCGCCGCGAACGAGACGATCGCCGCGCGCCCCATGGCGATCGCACGCCCTGCGCGCCACACCCACATCCTGATCCTGGTTCCGTCCACGCCGACCTCCTCGACCCTCGGCAGCCGCCCCGCGCGGCCCGCGGCGCGATCTTCTCACCGAAGCGGGGCGCGAGGCGAGCGACGGTCCGCATCACGGACGATGCGGCGTCGGATCGATCCAGGGGGCGGTTTGCTACAATCGATCGTCCGCAACGCAAGGGGGAGCGCGTCGCCTTGAACACCGATGTTCCGCCGGCCGACGAGGAGAGTTACCAGAGCGGATTCGGCAATTCCTTTGCAGCCGAGGCGCTGCCAGGGGCCTTGCCGCAGGGACGCAACTCCCCGCAGCGCGCGGCCTACGGTCTGTACGCCGAGCAGATCTCGGGCACGGCGTTCACCGCGCCCCGTCACGCGAATCGGCGCTCCTGGACCTACCGGATCCGTCCGGCGGTCCAGCACGGCGCATTTGTCGCCTGCCCGCACACGGGCCTCGCCGATCCGGGCGGGTTCGCGCCGCCCTCGCCCGCGCAGCTGCGCTGGGACCCGCTCGCGATGCCCAAGACGCCGACGGATTTCCTCGACGGCCTGTCGACGATCGCCGGCACGGGCTCGGCCGAGGCGCAGAACGGCGGCGCGATCCACCTGTATGCGGCGAATCGTTCGATGGAAGGGCGCTTCCTCTACAGCGCCGACGGCGAGTGGCTGCTGGTGCCGCAGAGCGGACGGCTGCGCATCGACACCGAGTTCGGCCGCATCGGCCTCGAGCCCTGCGAGATCGCGGTGATCCCGCGCGGCGTGCGCTTTCGAGTCACGCTCGCCGATGCCGCGGCGCGCGGCTATGTCCTGGAGAATTTCGGCGCGCCGCTGAAGCTCCCCGATCTCGGGCCGATCGGCTCGAACGGTCTGGCGAATCCACGCGATTTCCTCGCCCCGCAGCCGCGCTACGAGGACCTCGAGGGCGAGTTCGAGCTGTTCGGAAAGTTCATGGGACGTCTTTGGCGCGCGCCGATCGATCACTCGCCACTCGACGTGGTCGCCTGGCATGGCAATTATTATCCGTACAAGTACGACCTGCGCCGATTCAACGTGATCGGCTCGATCTCCTACGACCACCCGGACCCGTCGATCTTCCTCGTGCTGCACTCGCCGAGCGACACCCCCGGCACGAGTAATTTCGACTTCGTCGTGTTCGCGCCCCGCTGGCTGGTGATGCGCGACACGTTCCGGCCGCCCTGGTTCCATCGCAACGTCGCCAGCGAGTTCATGGGCCTGATCCACGGCGTCTACGATGCGAAGGCGCATGGCTTCCTGCCCGGCGGCGCTTCGCTGCACAACTGCATGAGCGGTCACGGCCCCGACGCCGGCACGTTCGCAAAGGCGAGC
>JAGWPY010000135.1 GCA_028870275.1 Gammaproteobacteria bacterium
CGGCCACGCGATGCTGCACACGCTGTACCAGCAGTCGCTGAAGCATTCCGCGACGTTCTTCATCGAGTACTTCGCGCTCGACCTGATCATGGAGGACGGCGAGTGCCGCGGCGTGATCGCGCTCGACCTGGCCGAGGGCACGCTGCACCGCTTCCGCGCGCACCGCGTGATCCTCGCGACCGGCGGCTACGGCCGGGCGTGGTTCTCCTGCACCTCCGCCCATACCTGCACCGGAGACGGTGGCGGCATGGTGCTGCGCGCCGGCATCGCGCTGCAGGACATGGAGTTCGTGCAGTTCCATCCGACCGGCATCTACGGCGCCGGCTGTCTGATCACCGAGGGTTCGCGCGGCGAGGGCGGCTACCTCACGAACTCGGCCGGCGAGCGATTCATGGAGCGGTACGCTCCGAATGCCAAGGACCTCGCCTCGCGCGACGTGGTCAGCCGCTCGATGACCATCGAGATCCGCGAGGGCCGCGGCGTCGGCGCGCACAAGGACCACATCCACCTGCACCTCGAGCACTTGGGTCCCGAGGTGATCCGCGAGCGGCTGCCGGGGATCGCCGAGACCGCGCGGATCTTCGCCGGCGTCGACGTCAACCGCGAGCCGATCCCGGTGCTGCCGACGGTCCACTACAACATGGGCGGCATTCCCTGCAACGTCGACGGCGAGGTGGTGCGCCTCGGCGCCGATGGCGCCGAGGAGGTCGTGCCGGGGCTGATGGCGGTCGGCGAAGCGGCCTGCGTGTCGGTGCACGGGGCCAACCGGCTCGGCTCGAATTCGCTGCTCGATCTGGTGGTCTTCGGCCGTGCCGCCGCCAAGCACTGCGCGCGTTCGCTGGTCGCCGGCGCGGCGCATCGGCCGCTCAAGGCCGACGCGGCGGACGTGGCGCTCGCCCGGCTCGATCGCTTGCGCCATGCGGACGGCGCCCGGCCGACCGCGACGATTCGACTCGACCTGCAGCGCACCATGCAACGCGATGCCGCGGTGTTTCGCACCGGCCAGAGCCTCGAGGACGGCAAGCGCCGGCTCGCCGAGGTGTTCGACTCGTTCGCCGAGGTGAAGGTGGCCGACCGCTCGCTGGTCTGGAACACCGACCTGGTCGAGACCCTGGAGCTCGACAACCTCCTCGGCCAGGCGGTGGCGACCATGCACTCGGCTGCGAACCGCACGGAGAGCCGCGGCGCGCATGCGCGCGAGGACTTCCCGGAGCGCGACGACGCGAACTGGCTGAAGCACACGCTCTGCCACGTCGACGCGCGGGGCGCGACCCGTTTCGAATACCGCAAGGTTCACCTGAACACGCTGACCGACGAAGTCGAGTCGATCCCGCCGAAGGCGCGGACCTACTGACCCAGGCGCTAAAGGCACCCTCAAGGAGAGCGATCGATGGCTGAGTTCAAGTTGCCCGCCCATTCGCAGGTCCGCAAGGACGGGCGGGTGTTCAAGGCGCCGGCGGATGCGAAGAACGTGCGCCGATTCCGCATCTACCGCTTCGACCCCGACTCCGGCGAGAACCCGCGGATCGACACCTACGAAGTGGACATGGATCACTGTGGACCGATGGTTCTCGACGCGCTGATCAAGATCAAGAACGAGATCGACCCGACGCTCACGTTCCGCAGGTCCTGCCGCGAGGGTATCTGCGGCTCCTGCGCCATGAACATCGACGGGCGCAACGGCCTCGCCTGCATCAGCGCGAGCGCCGACATCCGCGGTGACGTGCGCATCTACCCGCTGCCGCACATGCCGGTGATCAAGGACCTGGTGCCCGATCTGACCGATTTCTACGCCCAGTACGCCTCGATCAAGCCCTGGCTGCAGACCCGCACGCCCGCGCCGCCGGACGGCGAGCGGCTCCAGTCGAAGGAGGACCAGGAGAAGGTCGACCGTCCCTCGGCCTGCATCCTGTGCGCCTGCTGCTCGACGAGCTGCCCGAGCTACTGGTGGAACAGCGACCGCTATCTCGGCCCGGCGGCACTGCTCGCCGCCTACCGCTGGATCGTCGACAGCCGCGACGAGGCGACCGGCGAGCGGCTCGACGCGCTCGAGGATCCGTTCCGCCTGTATCGCTGCCACACGATCATGAACTGCACCGAGGCCTGTCCGAAGGACCTGAACCCGGCGCGCGCGATCGGCGAACTCAAGCAGATGCTGGCGCACCGGCGCTATTGACGATCGGGCCCTGAGGGAGGCGACCGTGGAGCGCGAGTTGGGCCGATTGCGCTGGCGCTGCCGTCGCGGCATGCGCGAGCTCGACGAGCTGCTGAGGGGCTACCTCGAGCGCGACTTTGCCGACGCGCCGGACGCCGAGCGGCAGGCCTTCAGGGCCCTGCTCGAGGCGCCGGACCCCGAGATCCAGGGCCTGTGCCTGGGGCGGATCCGGCCGCGCGACGAGGCCGAGGCCGCGCTGATCGCGCGGATCGTCGCCCGGGGCGCCGTGGCGCTGCCCCAGCCCGGGGCGCCGGCCGAGTCCCGAGGTGCGCCCGGTGATCGTTAGGTCTCGAACGATTGGTCGCGACCGTGTGAATCCCGTCCACCGATTGCAAAGATCTGCGAACTTTCGTAAATACCGTCGGTCTATTGCGACAGGCTGGGTGCTGGGCCGGCCGGTTCGGGGTCACTCATGACGGTCGAGGAAAGTGACCTCTCGCTGGTCGAGCGGGTTCAGCGCGGGGAACGCGCTGCCTTCGATCTGCTGGTGCTGCGGTACCAGCACAAGGTGCTGAAACTGATCATGCGTTATGTGCACGACAACACCGAGGCCGAGGACATCGCGCAGGAGGCCTTCGTGAAGGCCTATCGCGCGCTGCCTTCGTTCCGCGGTGACAGCGCCTTCTACACCTGGCTGTACCGGATCGCGATCAACACCGCCAAGAACGCCCTGGTCGCCAGCAAACGCCGGCCGATGGACTACGACCTCGATCTCCAGGATCCGGAGCAGTACGAGGTCAACGCGCGTCTCGCCGAGTCCGAGACGCCCGAGGCGCTGCTGCTCACCGACGAGATCCGCGACACCGTCAACAAGGCGATCGAGAACCTGCCCGAGGACCTGCGCACCGCGATCGTGCTGCGCGAGCTCGAAGGGCTGAGTTACGAGGAGATCGCCGAAACCATGGATTGCCCGGTGGGCACGGTGCGCTCGCGGATCTTCCGCGCGCGCGAAGCGATCGACAAGAAACTGAGACCGATTTTCGATGCCGGCCTGGGCCGCCCCGAGGAGCCATGAGCGATCAAATCCTTGAACAGATATCGGCGTTTCTGGACGGCGAACTGTCGAGCGCCGAGACGGAACTCCTGCTGAAGCGCCTGGCGCGCGACGGCGAGCTGCGTGCGAGCTTCGGCCGGTACGCGCTGATCGGCGAGGCCTGCCGCGGCGCGGCTGGGACCGGACCGAGCCGCGGCTTCGCCGGACGCGTCAGCATGGCGATCGCGGCGGAGGCGCCGCTGGCGGCGGCCCCGGCGCGCTCGCGCCGACCGCCCTTGCGGCTGTTGCGCCATGCGGCGAGCGGCGCGGTGGCGGCGGGTGTTGCGGTGGTGGCGGTCTTTGCGTTGCAGCAACGGGCCAATACGCCGACGCTCGCCGACCTGTCGGCGACGCCGGCCGCGGCCTCGCAGACGCATGCCGCGGCCAAGTACCACGCCCGCCCGGCCGCACTGCTCGCGCGCACCGATCACGAGGCCCTCTCGTACACGGTACCGACCACGTTCTCGGAGGCGCCCGCGGCGCTGCCGCCCGCCCGACTGACGAACTATGTGTTCGCGCACAGCCAGTATTCCTCGCTCCTCGGCGAACGCAGCCTCCTGACCGGGCTGATCGTCGAGCCGGCCGATGAGGTGACCGATGCCGCGGCCCTGCCCGCGGCGGCACCGGCGCCCGCGGGGACCGCTTCGCGATCGCTGGCGCCCGCGCGCGCGTCCTCCGGGGCATCCGCCTCCGCGGCGGGCGCGCCTGCGCCCAACGGACCATGATCGGCCTCGTGTCCCTGCGCACCGCGCGGCTCCTGCACGGCGCGGCGCTCACCGCCCTGCTGACCGGCACGCCCTTGCTCGCCCGGGCGGGCGAGGATGCGCGCGCCTGGCTTCAAAAAATGTCCCATGCGCTGGAGACCCGCAATTACGACGGCACCTTCTTTCATTTGAGCGACGGGCGCGTCGAGACCATGCGGATCGTGCATCGCTACGTCGATGGGCATGTCACGGAGCGGCTACAGTCGCTCGAGGGCGCGGGTCGCGAATATGTGCGCAGCAACGGCCGTCTGACCTGCTACCTGCCGGACAAGCACACGGTGCTGGTCGAACAACGCCAGAGTCCCGTGCCGTTCATCTCGGCGCTACCGCACTTCGGCCCGGGCGTGGACCGTTTCTACCGGATCAGTTCGCTGCCGGACGAGCGTCTGCTCGGCAAGGACGTGCGGGTGATCAGCGTCGATCCGAAGGATGAGTACCGGTTCGGCTATCGACTCTGGCTCGATCCGAAGACCGCGATGCCGCTCAAGACCCAGCTCTGCGACGCCCAGGGACACGTACTCGAACAGATCCTGTTCGCGAAGCTCGAGATGCCGAAGAGCATCCCGGACCGCGAGCTCAGGCCCGCGGTGTCCACCGCGGGTATGCACTGGATCGTACAGGGACCGACCGAGGCCAAGGCCGCGGTGGACGGGACCTTCCGCCCGGCCGAGCTGCCGCCGGGCTTCCGCCTGGCCGCCGCCGCCGAACAGACGATTGGCGCCGCCAAGCGCCCGGCCGAGCACCTGGTGTATTCGGACGGACTCGCCACGGTGTCGTTGTTCGTCGAGCCCGAAGCCGCGGCGGCGGTTGCGACCGGGACGGCGGCGCGGGCGCCGATGCGCGGACTTGCCCGGGTCGGGTCGAGTTTCGCGTTCTCGACCGTGGTCGAGGGCCATCAGGTCACCGCGGTCGGCGAAGTGCCGGCGCAGACGGTCGAGTTCATCGCGCATGCGGTCAGGGCCTGGGGCGGCGCGGCCGGTCCGGTCGCCTCGCTGCCGGTGCACTGATTCAAAGGTCGCGGCGTCCCTCCCCATGAGCCGCGAACGGGGCTTTGCGCTCTATTCACGCCCGGGCTGCCACCTTTGCGAGGACATGCTCGCCGCGCTCGCCGCGCTGCCCGGGACGGCCGGTGTGCCGATCGAGGTGCTGGACGTCGACGCCGATCCGGCCACACGCGCGCGCTACGGACACAAGATTCCCGTGCTGCTGTTCGACGGCGAACTCGTCTGCCACGGCCGTTTGGATGCCGAGGAGGTCCATAAGGCGCTCGCGACGGGCCGATGAACGGTATAATCCGGCGTTTTTCCGCGAACCCGGATGAGATGAAGAATATCCGCAATTTCTCGATCATCGCGCACGTCGACCACGGCAAGTCGACGCTCGCGGATCGTTTCATCCAGGTCTGCGGCGGTCTCGATGAGCGCGAGATGCAGGCCCAGGTGCTCGACTCGATGGACCTCGAGCGCGAGCGCGGCATCACCATCAAGGCGCAGAGCGTCACGCTCGAGTTCCGCTCCGCCCGCGGCGAGACCTACCAGCTCAATTTCATCGACACGCCCGGCCATGTCGAC
>JAGWPY010000136.1 GCA_028870275.1 Gammaproteobacteria bacterium
CACGCCGGCGACCTCGATGCGCTCGCCATCGGTCAACTCGAGCGCGTCCACCCGGCCGCGCACGACCCGGATACGGCGGACTTCGGCCTGGTAGCGTAGAAGTGCGCCACGCCGCTCGGCGAGCGAGGCGAGGGCATCGGCGATGCGCCGCATTCCGCCGTCGACGTACCAGACGCCCGCCAGTTCAACGTGCGCGATCAGCTGTAGTGTGGCCGGGGCGGCGAACGGCGAGGAGCCGCAGTAGGTGGCGTAGCGGGCGAACAGCTGGCGCAGCCGCGGGTCTGAGAAATACCGTCCGGTGCTCCGATAGAGATCCGCGAACGGTCTCACGTCGAACAGCTGCGCGAGGTTGCGGCGAGCGATGCGGGCGATCAGTTCCAGCATCGACGGCCGGGTCGCGCGAACGAAGCTGCGCTCGAGCGCCGCATAGGTGCGACGGGTCGCCTCGACGAAGTCGCGATAGCCGCGCGCGTCCCGCGCACCGGCAAAACGCCCGATCGCATCGATCGAACGTTGCGGATCGGCATACAGATCGAGCCGAGCGCCCGCGTCCCAGGCGTGCCGGGCGAGCAGTTCGGCGCGACGCAGGCGCAGATGCTCATCGAGACGTGCGCCTGCGGCGGCGAAGATCTCGTCGAAGATTTCGCGAAGCGTGAGCACCGTCGGTCCGACGTCGATCGGGCGGCCACCGACCTCGATCTCGCGCATCTTGCCCCCGGGCGTGGCGGCGCGCTCGTACACGCAAACCTCGAAACCACGTACCGCCAGGTCGATCGCCGCGGCGAGGCCGCCGATCCCGGCACCGATGATCGCGATGGGGCGTTTGCCAGCCGTGGGGGAGATCTCCATTCGTCGGGCGTGACAGCCAGAAGTGTCTATAGTACCTTACATCTGCATATGACAATCTAGCGATACATCGTCGGCCGGACCGGGAGTTCAACATGGACACGACCTCGCGCATCGAGCGTTCCCTGGGTCAAGCTCTGAGCCTCGCGGCCGGGGCCGAAGGTCCGCCAAAGCTGCAAGCCGCCATGCGTTATGCGGTGTTTCCGGGCGGCGCCCGGATCCGCCCGCGACTTTGCCTCGCGGTCGCCCGGGCCTGCGGCGAGGACCAACCCGCGCTCACCGATGCGGCCGCGGCGGCCATTGAACTGCTGCACTGCGCCTCCCTGGTCCACGACGATCTTCCCTGTTTCGATGACGCGGCGACCCGGCGCGGTCGGGCGGCCGTGCACAAGGCTTTCGGCGAGCCGGTGGCGGTTCTCGCGGGCGATGCTCTGATCGTGCTCGCCTTTCAGTCGCTCGCCGTCGCCGCGGGCGGCACCCCGATGCGCCTCGCGCCCCTTCTGAACACAGTGGCGCGCGCGGCCGGGGCTCCGCATGGAATCAGCGCCGGACAAGCCTGGGAGAGCGAAGCGGTGATCGCGCTCGAGCACTACCAGCGCGCCAAGACCGGCGCGCTGTTCGCCGCGGCGACCGCGGCGGGCGCCGGCGCGGCAGGCGCTCTCGACGCAGGGTGGCATCGCCTCGGCGAACGCATCGGCGAGGCCTACCAGATCGCCGACGACATCCGCGACGTGGTGTCGAGCGAGGCGGAGATCGGCAAACCGGTTGGCCAGGATCGCCACCTCGCACGTCCGAACGCGGTCGGCGCTCTCGGCTTGCGTGGTGCGATCGGGCGCCTCGAACGCCTGGTGAACGAAGCGGTCGAGGACCTTCCGCGCTGCCCGGGCGCCGACGCCTTGCGCAAGCATATCCGCTCGGAGGCGAACCGGCTGCTGCCGCGGCGACTCGCGCGTCCCGCCGCCTGAGGCTGACCGTAGGCCGATGGGTCGAGCCATGCCACGACGCGACACCCGAGCCTCGCAGACCCGTTCGAGCTTCGTCGATCGCGTCTACGGGATCCGCGATCGCTGGCTCGCCGACCCGCGCTTTCAACGCTGGGCCGCGGCATTCCCCTTGACGCGAGGCATCGCCCGCACGCGGGCACGCGCCTTGTTCGACGTGTGCGCGGGGTTCGTGTATTCCCAGATCCTCTACGCCTGCGTGAAGCTCGGGCTGTTCGCGCAGCTCACCGGAGGTCCGCGCAGCGCCGAATTCCTCGCCGAGGCCCTGCACGTACCGCTCGACTCGATGACGCGCCTGCTCGAGGCTGCCGCGTCGCTGCGGCTGGTCGAGCGGCGCAGCGGCGAGCGCTTCGGTTTGGGCACGCTCGGAGCATCGCTGATCGGCAACCCGGGCGTCGCGGCCATGGTCGAACATCACGGCTTGTTCTACGCCGATCTCGGCGATCCGGTCGCACTGCTGCGCGGACGCCAGCCCACCTCGCTGTCGCGCTACTGGGCCTACGCGAACTCGACCGCGCCGCGAACTCTCGCGCGCGTGGACGTGGCCGAGTACTCGCAGCTGATGAGCGCCTCGCAACCGCTGGTGGCCGCGGAAATCCTCGACGCCTATCCGGTCGGGCGGCATCGAGTGCTGCTCGACGTCGGCGGCGGCGAGGGAGGCTTCTGCATCGAGGCGGCCGCACGCCACCCGCTGCTGCGCGTGATTGCGTTCGACCTGCCGCCGATCGCGGCAACCGCGCGTGGGCGTTTCGCGCACGCGGGCATCGTCGAACGCGCCGAGGCCGTCGGGGGCGATTTCCTCAAGGACTCCCTGCCGGGCGGGGCGGACCTGGCGACGCTGGTTCGGGTGCTCCACGACCACGACGACCAGAACGCGGCACGGCTGCTGCGCTCCGTGCACCGCGCCCTGCGCGAGGACGGAGTGGTGCTGATCGGCGAACCGATGGCGAGCGCCGGCGGCAACGATCCGAGCGGCGACGCGTATTTCGGGTTCTATCTGCTCGCGATGGGCCAGGGGCGGCCGCGCTCACCACAGATGCTGCAGACGATGTTGCGCGAGGCCGGATTCGTCGAGGCGCGCGTTCTGGCGACCGCCGTGCCGCTGAAAACCCGGATCGTGATCGCTCGCAAGCCGCGTGGGCCGGCACCTCGGTCTGTGTAAGCCCTGACGCGACGAACACGAGTGTACATTTTATTTGACAGTTTGATGAGTAAGCGTATTCTGACACTAGGGTTAGGGGATGGATTCGGCCGCCGAGGCCGTTCGGGAGATCAGGTGTCGACGCCCACTGCCGATCCCGATGACATGCACTCGCTCACCGCGCTGGCCGTGGTGGTCGAGGCCCCTGAACACCTTTCGCTCAATCGCGTCGCGCTCACGCCTCCCGGGGAAGACGATCTCGTCGTCGATGTCGAATGGTCCGGCATCAGCACCGGCACCGAGCGACTGCTGTTCACCGGCCGCATGCCGCCCTTTCCCGGTCTCGGTTATCCCTTGATCCCGGGCTATGAATCGGTCGGCCGCGTGGTGCACGCCGGTACCCGCTGTCAGAGACGAGTCGGGGAACGGGTGTTCGTGCCGGGCGCCCGTTGCTTCGGTGAGCTTCGCGGCCTGTTCGGAGGCGCCGCCTCGCGCCTCGTCGTGCCCGACCCCCGCGCCACGCCGATCGACGAGGACGTCGGCGAACGCGGCGTACTACTCGCTCTCGCCGCCACGGCACAGCACGCACTCGCCGACCCGCATTCGACGACTCCCGACCTGATCGTCGGTCACGGCGTGCTCGGCCGGCTGCTCGCGCGCCTCACGCTGCTGCGCGACGGCGCGGCACCGCCCGTGGTCTGGGAACGCAATCCACAACGCATGGGCGGCGCACAAGGTTATCGGGTGGTGCACCCCGACCAGGACGAACGCCGCGACTATCGGGCGATCTACGACGTGAGCGGCGACGCCGGTTGCCTGGACGATCTGATCGGCCGCCTGGGTCACGGCGGTGAGATCGTGCTGGCCGGATTCTATCCGCAGTCCCTGCGGTTCACCTACCCGCCGGCCTTCATGCGCGAGGCCCGCATCCGTATCGCCGCCGAATGGCGCGAACCCGATCTGCTCGCGGTCAGACGTCTGCTCGATGCGGGCTCGCTGGACCTCGACGGCCTGATCACACATCGAAGCGACGCGCATCAGGCCCCCGCGGCCTACCGCACCGCATTCGACGACCCGAGCTGCCTGAAGATGATTCTCGACTGGAGGTCCAACTCGTGAGCAATACATCCGCGAGCGCCGCCGCACTGCGCGCCGAGCAAGTTCGCCTGCAGGGCCTCAGGGCCGAGGCGGCCCA
>JAGWPY010000137.1 GCA_028870275.1 Gammaproteobacteria bacterium
GCTCGGTTTGTCCGCCGGACATCGGGATCACGGTGCAGCCGAGCCGCTCCGCGCCATAATGCGCACCGAGGCCGCCCGTGAACAGGCCGTATCCATAGGCCACGTGGACCGTGTCGCCGGGACGCCCGCCCGCGGCGCGGATCGAACGGGCTACCAGCCCCGCCCAGGTGTCGATGTCGCGGGCCGTGTAACCGACCACGGTGGGCTTGCCGGTCGTACCGCTCGATGCATGAACCCGCACCACCTGTTCGCGCGGCACGGCGAACAGACCGAATGGATAGTGTTCGCGCAGTTCGGCCTTGCCCATCAGAGGAAAGCGCGCCAGATCGGCGAGGTCGCGCAGATCCGCAGGATGCACGCCGGCCGCGTCGAAGCTGCGCCGGTAGTGCGCGACGTGCTCGTAGGCATGCTCGAGCGACCATCGCAGGCGCTGAAGCTGCAGCGCACGCAGTTCGTCGCGGCTCGCCGTCTCAATCGGTTCGAGTTGCGGGATGGACATCCTCACAGTGTATCGAAACCGCGGCCGCCGCACAGGCGCGCCTCCGCCTTCTCCCGCCTCACGGCAGGCAGCGGCCACTGGCGGCCGTCGGGGCGCAAGGGGTAGACTGCGGCGCGACCGAACAACGGCTCAACGGATCGCCCCCACATGCAAGGCCCATCGATCTCCATTTCCGCCCACGCGGCTTCGGCCCGCGCGGTGCTCTCGCTGTGCGCGGCGCTGCTGCTGCAAGCCTGGACCACGCCGGCGCGCGCCGACCTCCTGCCCGACCTCGGCCGGGCGCCCACCGTGGCGAGTCTGCCGGTACCGGCCTCGAAGCATTGGGTCTGGGTGAACGACTTCGTCTTCCCGCACATGGCCGACGGCATGGCCTACCTGGTCGACGGCGACACGGGCCGTTATCTCGGCACGCTCAGCACCGGCTACAGCTACGCCCACCTGCTGCTGTCGCGCGACGGGCGGATCATCTACTCGCCCGAGACCTATTTTTCGCGCGGTACGCGCGGCAAGCGCACGGACGTCGTGACGCTCTACGACACCGCGACCTTGAACGTGCTCGGCGAGATCCGCGTCCCGCCCAAGCGGGCCTCGAACATGCCGACGATGGGCGACTTCGAGCCCACCGACGACGACCGGTTCCTGATGATCTACGACTTCACGCCCGCGCAGAGCATCGCCGTGGTCGACACGGCCGCACACCGTTTCGTCGGCGAGGTGCCCATCCCGGGCTGCGCCTTCGCCTATCCGACCGGTCCGCGCTCCTTTTTTTCCGTTTGCGGCGACGGCTCTCTGGTGATGGTCTCGCTCGACGATCACGGCAAGGCCGTCACCCACCACACCGATGCGATGCTGCCGATGGGCGCGGATCCCGTCACGGAAAAGCCGGTGCGCATCGGCCAGGTCTGGTATTTCGTGACCTTCGACGGCCTGGTCGAACCCCTGCACATCGATGCGCATCACGCGAAACTCGCCCCTGCCTGGTCACTCGAGACCGCGGCCGAACGGACGGCCGGCTGGCGTCCAGGCGGACTACAGCCCTATGCGGTGGATGCGCGCCGTGGCCTGCTGTACGTGATCATGCACCAGGGTGGGCTCAGCACGCACAAGGACCCGGGCAAGGTGGTCTGGGTCTACGACCTCGCCTCGCACCGGCGCGTGCAGACGATCGCCTTGAAACACCTGTCGAGTTCGATCCAGGTCACCACCGACGCCAAACCGCTGCTGTTCAGCGTGTTCATCGACGCCTCCGATCTCGACGTCTACGACGCGGTCAGCGGCGCCTGGCAGCGAACCGTCGCGCAGATCGGCACGACGCCGACGCTGCTGATCACTCCTTGAAGGGACTGCGGGCGGTGCTGGATCCGGCCGTTGGCATCCTGATCGACCTCGGCGGAGCGGCGCTCCTCGCGAGCGCGGCCGCGCACAAGCTGCGCCGATCCGCGGAGTTTTTCGCGGCGCTCACCGCCTACGACCTGGTGCCGGCCTTCATGACGCGCGCGGTCGCCACGGCGTTGCCGCTCGCCGAAGCGGCGATCGCCGCGGCGCTGATCGTTCCGGCCGTGCACCGCGAGGCCTCGCTCGCCGCCGCGATCCTGCTGTTCGGCTACGCCTTCGCGATCGCGGCGAACCTGTTGCGCGGCCGGCGGGATCTCGACTGCGGCTGCGCGGGACCCGGTCACCGCCGCTCCATCGGCGCCTGGATGGTCTGGCGCAATCTCGCGCTCGCCGCGGCGTTCGCGCTGGCGGCGACGCGCTGGCGGACGCGCTCGTTCGCAGCGGTGGATCTGCTCACCGTGGCCGCCGGACTCGCCGCTGCGGCGCTGCTGTACTTCGCGATCGACCTGCTCGCCGGCGAAATCGCGCCGCGTGGCTCGGCGATGAGATCCGCGCCGTGAGCGCTCTGGCGGTCTCCAATGCGGTCCTCTGGATCGTCGTGGTCGCGCTCTCGCTGGCGCTGCTCGCCGTGGTGCGCCAGCTCGGCGTGCTGCACGAGCGGATCGCGCCGGTCGGCGCGCTGATGCTCGCCAATGGCCTGAAGGTGGGCGAGGGCGCGCCGCGCCTCGAAGTGCCGGATCTCGACGGCCGCACGCAGAGCGTCGGCGGCGCGCGCAGCGACGGGCGCTCGACGCTGCTGGTCTTCGTCTCGCCGACCTGTCCGGTCTGCAAGGCGCTGCTGCCGGTGCTGAAGACGAGCCGCGGATCGGAACGCGACTGGCTCGAGATCGTGCTCGCGAGCGATGGCGAGACTGCCGCGCAGCGCGAGTTCGTCACAGCGCAGAAGCTCGACGACTTTCCCTATCTGGTCTCGACTCCGCTCGGCATGGCCTATCAGGTCAGTCGCCTGCCGTTCGCGGCGCTGATCGATGCCCAGGGGGTGCTGCGCGCGCGCGGTATCGTCAACTCGCGTGAGCACCTCGAGAGCCTGTTCGAGGCCAAACGGCTCGGGTTCGGTTCGATCCAGGAGTATTTCGAAGCCGCCGCGCGCGACCGCGCGGCCTGAACGGGGTTTTCGCTAGTCTCGACGACGAGGGATGCACGATGAAGTGGCTGGACCTTCTCGCGGAGAAATCCGCTCGCAATCTGGCGCGACGCACGTCGCGGCGCAGTGTGATCGCGGGCCTCGGCTCGCTGCTGCTCGGCGGCGCGGCCATTCCGCTCCTGCCGGCCGCGCGCGGCGCCCAGGTGGCGCGCGACGGCAAGACGGCGGCACCCGGGTGGAACGACCCGACCTCCTGCGACTACTGGCGGCACTGCGCGATCGACGGATTCCTCTGCGGTTGCTGCGGCGGTTCTCAGACCACCTGCCCACCGGGCACGAACATGTCGGCCGTGACCTGGATCGGCACCTGCCACAATCCGGGGGATGGCAAGGACTACGTGGTCTCGTACAACGACTGCTGCGGCAAGAGTTCCTGCGGCCGGTGCTTCTGCAACCGCAACGAGAACGACACGCCGATGTTCGAAGCCGGCCACTCGAACGACTACAACTGGTGCTCGGGCAATTCGAAGGCGAACATTCCCTACCACTGCTCGACCGCCCGGATCGTCGGCACCGCCGGATGAGCGCCGTGCCAGCGGCGCGCGCGCGACCCGCCGGCGCAAGGCGTCCGCTCGTGGCGCGCGCCGGACTTGCGGCTGCGGGGTTGCTGCTCGCCGCGGCGGCGCAGGCCTACCGACCGGTGGTCGACTACGAGGTCAACTGCCAGGGCTGCCATCTGCCGGACGGCTCGGGCGAGGCGGGACGGGTGCCTTCGGTACGGCGCACCCTGACGCTGTTCTCGATGAGCCCCGCCGGCCGCGACTACGTGATTCGCGTGCCCGGCGTCTCCCAGTCCTCCCTGTCCGACGCCGATACCGCCGCGCTGCTCAATTGGATGGTCGCGCACCTGAGTGACGACCCGCTCCCGCCCGGCTTCGTGCCGTACACCGGAGCCGAAGTTGCGCGAGTGAGACACCGCCCCCTCGCCGATCCCGCGCGTCGGCGGGCGGATCTGCTGCGGGCGGCCGGCAGAGCCGGGAAAGACCCGGCCCCGCGACGAGATATTTCAGTTGTGAAACGTCCACGAAACGGTTAGGTTTATTCCAGACCACCGTCACGGAGGACACCGTCGGCGAGCCCCGCGCCGCCGAGCGGCAGGTGGTCCTGAAACCTGCGGTCGGGGGACCGTCACCAGTCTCGCTTGGGGATGCACAACATGCGTAAATTGAACATGAGTCTGTCCGGCCTCGGTTTGGCGGCGGCCGTCGCGCCGCTCGCGGTATTCGCCGCGAATGCCTCGACCGGCGGCGACGAACTGCAGACGATCACCGTGACCGCGCAGAAGCGCGCCGAATCGGAACAGTCCGTACCGCTGTCGATGACCACATTCACCGGCGTCGCACTCGCCCAAAAGGCGATCAACAATTTCTTCGACTACGCGACCAAGGTACCGAACCTGTCGTTCGGTCTGACCGGCGATGGTATCGGCACCGCGCGCACCGTATCGATCCGCGGCATCTCCGGCAACAACGTCACCGGCTTCTATATCGACGACACGCCGCTGCCCGACTCGCTCGATCCGCGGGTGCTCGACATCGACCACATCGAGGTGCTGCGCGGTCCCCAGGGCACGCTCTACGGCGCGCGTTCCATGGGCGGCACCGTACGCCTGATCACCAAGGCACCGGATCTCGAGAACTTCTCGGCGACGATCCACGGCGGCCTCTCCTCGACCGACCATACCAACCAGCCGAACTGGACTGGCGATGCGGTGGTCAACCTGCCCCTGATCCAGGACAAGGTGGCCTTGCGCCTCAGCGGCTTCTATGACCGCGAGGCCGGCTACTTCAAGCGCACGTTCTGCACCGATCCGGCCGCCGCGATGGCGCTCACCTGCACGCCGCTCGCCACCAGCGGCCTCACGACGGTGAACAACGTCGGCGCGGTGAACACCTCCGGCGGAGCCGCGACGCTCACCGTGAAGGTCAACGACCAGTTCACGATCACGCCGCGCATCATGCTGCAAAAGGCCACCTACAACGGTTTCCCGCTGTCGGACTACCTGTCGATGCCGGGCAATGGCATCGGCTACCCGGTACCTTCCGGCCCGTACAATCTGCCGACCGCGATGTCGCCGAACAATTTCACCCAGGCGCGCTGGTTCAACGTGCCGGAGGGCGGCAACGACACCTGGGGCCTGTACTCGGTCGCGATGCACCTGAAGACGGGCTTCGGCGAATTCGTCTCCTCGTCCTCGTATTTCGACCGCAAGGTGTTCGAGACCGAGGACGAGTCCGATTTCGTGTACGCGGCGATCACCAGCAACTGCGATGCCGCGGCGGTCGCGAACTCGGCCGTCACGGGATGCACGGCCGTCGGCACGCCGCAGCCCGGCGCGATCAGCGAGCAGAAGAAATACCAGCAGTTCTCCCAGGAAGTGCGTTTCGTCTCGGCATTCGACGGACCGGTGCAGCTGGTCGCCGGCGCGTTCTACTCGGATCTGCACGGCCGGCTGCCGTTCGCGGGCTACTATCCGCCGGCTCAGGTACCGAATCTCGACGCGACCCTCGGCGGTGGCCCGAACAATCCGGACTACGCGAACCTGATCTTCGCCCAGGACTTCAAGTCCGATTACCAGGAAGACGCGCTGTTCGGTCAGGTCTCCTACCAGCCGATCCAGCCGTTGAAGCTGACGGCCGGACTGCGCTGGTACCAGGACAAGGGTTCCTCGCAGGGCTACGAGGAGGGCCTCGCGACCGGCGGCGGACCGGCGATCGTGAGTCCCTACGTCTCCACGAGCGAATCCGGAGTGAACCCGAAATTCGAAGCGGACTACCACCTCACGCCGGATGACATGGTCTACGTGAGCGCCGCGAAGGGATTCCGTCCGGGCGGCCTGGTGCCGATCGTCCCCGCCGGTCAGGCCGGCACGGCGACCGACTGCGTCGCCGCCCTCAAGACGGTCAATCCGAACATCTCACTGTCCGACACCCGCAGCTACAAGTCCGACAGCCTCTGGAACTACGAGCTCGGTACCAAGACGGCCTGGCTCGACAACCGGCTGACCATCGACGCGGCCGTATTCGACATTCGTTGGAGCAACCTGCAGCAGGAGATCCTGTTGTCCTGCGGCTTCCAGTACACGGCGAACGTCGGCTCGGCGGAGAGCAAGGGCGGCGAGCTCGAACTGCGCGCGCGTCCGATCCAACCGCTCGAATTCTCGGTCGGCCTCGGCTACCAGGACGCGAAGATCACGTCCTCCAGCGCCTCCTCGCCGCAAGCCGTAGGATCGCCGGTCTACCAGGTGCCGAACTGGACCGGAAACGGCTCGGTCACCTACACGAAGCCGTTGACGGCCGACTGGACCCTGGTGGGCAATGCCAATTACTCCTACGTAGGCCGCAGCTTCAGCGGCAACAACGACCCGGCGTTTCCGCGCGAGCGTCCTTCCTATCGGCTGGTGGATATGCGTCTCGCGTTCGAGCACGGGATCATGGAGTACGCGCTGGTCGGCAAGAACCTGACCAACGAGATCGCCAATCTCGGCGACAACCGATCGCTCGCCGCCGAGGTGCCGGGGCGTCCGCGGCTCGCGATCAACCAGCCGCGCACGATCGGCGTCGAGGTGCGCGCCTCGTTCTGAGGCGGGCAAGCGCCGGCGGCTGCGGACGGGAAGATCATGACCGACCACAGCCGCCGCCGCTTGCTCGGTGCGAGCGGCGGGCTACTGCTCGCGTCCGGCGTCGCGCGCGCGGCGGGCGCGGCGGACCGCACGGCCACACCGACCGCCGCCAGCGGCTCGATCGCCAAGTGCGGCGCCGTGCCATCGCAGCGGCAGGATGGCGTGCTCACCGGCGGCGCACGCCGAATCCGCATCGCCGGCGGCCATCACGTCTGGGTGCGTCAGGTCGGCAACGGCCCGATCCCCGTGCTCACCTTGCATGGCGGTCCGGGCTGGAATCACTTCTATCTCGAGTGTCTGCAGGACTTCCTGCCGGCCCGGGAAATGCGCTTCTGGTACTACGATCAGCTCGGCTGCGGGTTCTCGGACGCACCGAGCGATCCCAAGCTCTGGACGCTCGAACGCTACCGCGACGAGGTGGAGGAGGTGCGCGCGGCGCTCGGCCTCGAGCGCTTCGTGCTCTACGGACACTCGTTCGGCGGCATGCTGGCGATGGAATACGCCCTCGCATACCCGCGCCATCTCGCCGGACTGGTGATCTCCAACATGACGGCAAGCGTCGCCGCCTATGTCGAGCACGCCGCGCAACTGGTCGCGAGTCTGCCGGAATCCGCGCGGCGGATCATCGCCAAGTACCGCGCCAGCGGTGAGCTCGATGCGCCGGAGTACCAGCGCGTGCTGATGGATGAATTATATCGGCGCCACGTCTGCCGCCTGGATCCCTGGCCGGAACCACTCGATCGGGCGATGCGTTTCGCGAACGAGACGATCTACCGCACCATGCAGGGACCGGACGAATTCAACATCACCGGCAATTTCAAGGACTGGGACGTCTGGGCGCGGCTCCCGCAGATCCGCGTGCCGACGCTGCTGCTCGCGGCCCGCCACGACGAGATGTCGCCCGAGCAGATGCTGCGCATGAGCCGCCTGATTCCGCGGGCCCGATACGCGCTCTGCCCCGAGGGCAGCCACCTCGCCATGTACGACGACCAGCGCCGCTATTTCGCCGCGCTCGTACCCTTCATCCGCGAAGCGTACTCGTCCCAGGCCTGATCGATCAGATAGGCGTGAATCGCCTCGGCATCGCCGCGTGCGAGCACGTCGTCCCAGCGCGCCATTCCGAGCTGGCGATAGGCCCCCTGCAGCACGATCGAGTAGAACGCGGGGCCGAGGTTCGCGACGCTGCGCCTGAGATCCGGAAGCACGCCGCGGCCGAACACGTGGCAACGTGCGCAATAGCGGTCGTAGAGCACTTCGCCCGCCGCGACGCGCGCCGCATCGCCCTCGCGCGGCGGCGGCCGCGGAAAGGGCAAGGGATGCACGGGCGCCGGCAGCGGTACGGCGGCACCGTCGAGCGAGAATGCGAGGATGCGCCCGGCATTGCCGAAGCGGCGCGCGGCGCTGCCGCCCGGAAACGGACTCGCGAGCGTGCCGCCGCCGTAGCCTGCGAGCACGACGAGGTACTGGCGTCCTTGCACGCGGTAAGTGGCCGGCGCCGCCATGATCGAGGTACCGACGTCGATCCGCCGTAACAAACGGCCGCTGTCCGCGGCGTAGAAATCGAGCCGCCCCGCGGCGTCGCCGCGGATCACCAGATTTCCGGCGCTCGACAGCACGCCGCCGTCCCAGGGGTCGGTGCCACGCCGGCTCCACACGACGCGCCCGGTACGCGGGTCGATCGCCCGGAGCACGCCACGATGCTCGGCCGAGTGCCCGGCCGCGCGCTCGAGGCTGGAAAGCGGGGGCAGGGGCCCGAACAGGCTCGCCATGGCGGCCGGATCGTAGTCGTCGGTGAACACGCCCGCGACCTCGAAGCTGCCCTCGATGAGCCCGGCGCGACGGTGCGCGGTTCCCACGTAGACCATCGGCGCATCGATCACCGGCACATAGGCAAGACCGGTTCGCGGACTGTAGGACATCGGCTGCCAGCTGTGAGCGCCCGCCATGCCGGGAAAGACCAGCCGCGGGCCGCGCCGATAATCGGCCTGCGGAGCGCGCCGGGGCCGGCCGCTGCGCGGATCGATCCCCCGCGTCCAGTTCACGAACGTGAAGGGACGGGCCGACAGCAGATGCCCGGTGCGCCGATCGAGCACGTAGAAGAAGCCGTTCTTCGCGGCCTGCATCAGCACATTGCGCGGCCGTCCGCCGATCGACAGGCGCGCAAGGATCATCTTCTGGGTCGCGTCGTAATCCCAGCCGTCACCCGGCACCTCCTGGTAATACCAGGCGAGGCGCCCGCTCTCGGCATGCACCGCCACGATCGAGGCCGCATAGAGCTCATCGCCTCTTCGTGCATCGGGTCCGATCGCGTACGGCGCCGGGTTCGCGGTACCGAAATAGATCAAGCCGAGGGAGGCGTCGTAGGCGATACCGTCCCATACGGCGCCGCCGCCGCCCGTACGCCAGTCGTAATGCGAGCCCCAGGTGCTCGCCGCCGGTTGCAGGTGCGGTTGGTCCTGGGGCCCGAGCGCGGGATCGCGCGGCACCGTGTAGAAGCGCCAGCGGAACCGGCCCGTGTGCCGGTCATAGGCGGAGATCGAGCCGCGCGCACCGCCGAAATCGGCGCCGCCGTTGCCGATCACGATCAGGTTGCCGGCGACCACCGGCGCTCCGGTCACGGTGTAGTGAAACGCGTGCGCGCCGCGCGCGGGCAGGGTATCGATCTTCCAGAGGAGCCGCCCGGTGTTCGCGTCCAGGGCATGTAGATAGCCGTCGAGCGAGGCGACGTAGACGATCCCGCCCGCGACCGCGACGCCGCGGTTGACCACGTCGCAGCAGGCGTAGCGTCCCCATTGCCCGTCCACGTGAGGGTCGTAGGTCCACAGCTCGCGCCCGCTCGCGGCATCGAGCGCATAGACCTTGCCCCAATTGCCGCTCGCATAGAGTCGGCCATCGACCACCACCGGGGTCGCCTCGAGACCCCGGGTGGTCGGCAACGCGTATTGCCAGGCAAGGCCGACGCGATCGACGTTGCGCGCATCGATCTGCGCGAGCTTGGAGAAATACGCTCCCGAGGCATCGCCGCCGACCATCGGCCAGTCGTCCGCGGATGCCGAAGTCGCGGCCCGCGCCGGACGCGGCGCGCCGCCGGCAAGGAGCACGGCGACCGCTGCGATCGTGAGCCAACGCACGGCCGGCCGCAGGGGAGGAGCCAAGACCCGCTCAGCCTTCATCGCACGCCTCCGCGGCCACGGACGCATCCGGCCGCGCGACCTCCTCTGCGCAGCCCTCGGCGGCCGCGGCGATCAGTTCGCGCAAGGGCTCGACCGCATCGATGCGCAGCATGCACATCAAAGCAAAGCGGGCGAGAAACGACTCGGCCGCCGATTCGCCGACGCGGCCGAGTGCACGGCAGAATTCGGTATAGATCCCATCGAGTTCCTCGGCATTCACCGCTCGGGTCCTCCCTGCAATGCCCACTCGACCGCGGCGACGATGGCCCCCTCGCGAGGATCCCGCCAACGTCCCAGGACGTGGCCGTCGGGCCGCAGGAGATACGCCGTACGCGGCGCCGCTGCGTACATCGGCCAGAGCCGCCCCGTGTGATCCCAGACGTACGGCACGCCGCCCCTTGCATCGGTCGGCGGGCTCGCGAGGATCCTGAAGCCGCGCAAGGCCACGCCGCGCGCGCGCAGCGCGCTCTCGACGGCTGCGATCGGCGAATCCGCTTCCGGGTCCGCGGCGAACCAGAGCAGCGTGAAGCGCGAACCAAGCAGTTCGGTGAGAAAGCCGCTGCGCGATCCACCCGGACCTTCGTCCGCCACGATCGTCACGGGGCATTCCGCCAGCACCGTGCCCGGGGCGGGACCCGCCGCGAACTCGCCCGGCGCCTCGGCTCGATGGAGCCTCGACTGGGGGTATGCGACCGCGGCGCTCTGCCGGGGATTGATCAGCGAGCGAATCGAAGGATGGCGTGCGGCGAGCGAGAGCACCGCGTCGCGCATCAAGGCGAAGGCGAAGTCCGGCGGCGCCATGAATTCGGTGCTCTTCGCGCCCTGGCGAAGGTTCTCGCGCGCCGCCGCGACCCGCTCTTCGGAGTAGCTGTCGAGCAGACGCTCGTGCGCGCGTCCCTCGACCACGGCGGCGAGCTTCCAGGCGAGGTTGTCGGCGTCGTCGATCCCCGAATTCGCGCCGCGCACGCCGAAAATCGGCACCAGATGCGCCGCATCGCCGGCGAACAGCACGCGTCCGTGGCGGTAGCGTTCCAGCGTCAGCGCGTTCGCCCGGTAGAGCGAAATCCAGATCGGCGACCAATCGCTCTTCTCGCCGATCATCTCGAGAAGGCTCTCGACCCGCGGAATCACGTTGCGCGGATCGATCGCGGCCTCGGGATCCTCCCCGTCGCGCAGCTGGTAGTCGATCCTCCAGACGTCCTCCGGTTGTTTGTGCACGAGCACGGTCGAGCCTGGATTGCAGGGTGGATCGAAGAAGGCGAGGCGTTCGGTCGGCCGCGCGCTCCTCATGCGCACATCCACGATCACGTAGCGCCCCTCGTAGCGCTCACCCACCATCTCGAGGCCGAGCGCCTCGCGGACCCTGCTGCGGCCGCCATCGGCCGCGATCAGCCAGTCGGCCTCGAGCGCATAGCCGCCCTCCGGGGTCTCGAGCGAAAGACGTACGCCGTCGGGTCCCGAATCCAGGTCGGTCAGCCGGGTCTGCCATCGCAGATCGATCAGCTCCGAGTGCTGCATCGTTCGTTCGAGCAGGATCTGCTCGATGTGATATTGGGCGAGATTCATCATCGGCGGCAGACGCTGATTTTCGTCGTGCGGCATCTCGAAGCGCAGCACCTCGCGGTCGCGATAGAAGCTCCGACCGGCGGTCCAAGGCAGTCCGATCTCGCGAAAGCGTTCGAGCACGCCGAGGCGCGCGAGGATCTCGAGACTGCGTCGCGAGACGCAGATCGCGCGGCTGCCGTCGCAGACCGAATCGTCGGCCTCGATCAGCACCGAAGGGACGCCCTGGAGCGCGAGCCCGATCGCCGCACAGTAGCCGACGGGACCCGCGCCCACGATCGCGACCCGATGCCGGGTCTTTTCGGTACCGCCGGAGCGGGGCGGCAGCCGCGCCCGATGCCGTTCGGGCACGAACGGGTAGGGCGCGAAGGCTCTACCGGCCGACGCCGCCGCCGGACCCTTGACCGGCATGCCGCCCGCTCGGCCTACAGCTTCATCCAGGTGGTCTTCAGCTGCACGTACTTGTCGAGCGCATGCAGCGACTTGTCACGCCCGAATCCGGACTGCTTGTATCCGCCGAACGGCACCGTGACGTCGTGCGCATCCGCGGCGTAGCAATTGACCGAGACCGCGCCGGCGCGGATCGCGCGCGAGACCTTGTGGGCCTTGGAAAGGCTTCCGGTCCACACGGCGCTTGCGAGTCCGTAGGTGGTCTTGTTGGCGAGCGCGATCGCTTCCTCGACGCTGCGGAAGCTGATCGTCGAGAGCACCGGCCCGAAGATCTCCTCCTGTGCGATGCGCATCGAATTGTCGACCCGGTCGAACACGGTCGGTTCGACGAAAAAGCCGCCGGAAGCCTCGTTCACGCGCGACCCGCCGATGCGCAATTTCGCGCCTTCCTTCGCGCCGATCGCGATGTAGGACATCACGCGCTCGAGCTGCGAGGCCTTCGCGATCGGCCCGAGCATGGTGTCGCCGCGCAACGGATCCGAGGGCTTGAGGCTCTGACCGACCGCCGAGATGATCTCGAGCACCTGGTCCTTGACCGACTCCTCGACGATCAGCCGGGACCCGGCCGCGCAGATTTGCCCGGTGTTCAGGAAGATCGCCAGCGCCGACTCCTGCGCCGCCTCCTGCAGGTTCGGAGCGTCGGCAAAGACGATGTTGGGGCTCTTGCCGCCGCACTCGGTCCACACCGGCTTCATGTTCGACTCGGCGGCGTATTTCAGGAACAGCTTGCCGACCTCGGTCGAGCCGGTGAAGCCGACCACGTCGATGTCCATGTGCCGGCCGATCGCCTCGCCGACGACCGGTCCGCCGGTCACGACGTTGAACACCCCGGGCGGCAGACCCGCCTCGAGCGCGAGAGCGGCGATCTTCAGCGCCGACAGAGATGTCTGTTCGTCGGGCTTGAGCACGACGCTGTTGCCGGTGGCGAGCGCCGGCGGCACCTTCCAGCCGAGCAGGCCGGTGGGCCAATTCCACGGCAGCACGGCGCCGACCACGCCGACCGGCTCACGCGTGATGGTCGCGAACACGCCGCGATCGGTCGGCGCGACCTCGTCATAGATCTTGTCGATCGCTTCGCCGTACCATTCGAAGCAGTTCACCGCCCACTGGACGCAATAGCCGGATGCGATCGCGATCGGCATGCCCATCGAGATCGAGTCCATCAGGGCGAGTTCCTCGCGGTGAGCGTCGATCAGTTCGGAGAGCTTCTTCAGCACCTTCTTGCGCTCGCGCGGCGCGAGACCGGACCACACGCCCGACTCGAAGCTGCGGCGCGCCGCCGCAACCGCGCGATCGACGTCGGCCGCGCCGCAGTCGGGGAGCCGCGCGACCGCGCGTCCGGTGGCAGGATTGACGACCTCGTAGGTCTTGCCGCTCTGGGCGCCACAGAACTTGCCGTCGATCAGAATCTCGGTAGGCAACTTCAGGGACTGCGAGCGGGCATGCCAGTCGATAACGGCGTTCATGGGTCTTCGGTCTCCGTGACGGGGGTGGTTGAACGAACGGCCGCGTCGGCGGCCGGTCCCTGCGACCGGGAGTCGGTCCCGAGCCGGCAGGGTACATGCAGGAATCCGCGGAACCGCACCCGGCCTCCGCGCTGCGGCGCTCCGCTCAGCGTGTAGCCGGGGAAGCGTCGCAGGAAACGCTCGAGCGCGACTCGCGCCTCGAGCCGGCCGAGCGTCAGGCCGACGCATTGGTGCGGACCCGAACCGAAGGCGAGATGGCGGTTCGGTGTGCGCAGGGGATCGAGCCGGTCGGGCTCGGGAAACTTGGCCGGATCGCGATTCGCGGCGCCGATGCACAGCCAGATCCGCGTGCCCGGGGCCAAGTCCACGCCACCGATCGCGGTCGGCGCGGTGGTGATGCGATTGCCGAGCTGGTTCGAACTCTCGAAGCGCAGGAACTCCTCGACCGCGGTCTCCATCGCCTCGGGTCGACGCAGCAACAGCCGACGCGCCTCGGGCCACTCGTGCAGCAGGACCAGCGCATTGCCGATCAGATTGGTGGTCGTCTCGTGGCCCGCATTGAGCAGGAAGATGCAGTTGTGCAGCAGATCCTTCGGTTCCAGGCGCTCACCGTCGCCTTCGCCCTGGATCAGTCGCGTGAGTACGTCGGTCTCCGGATCGCCAGGCGTGCGACGCCGATCCTCGACGAGCGTTTCGAGATAGGCGAGCATCTCGCGCACCGCCCGATTGCCTCGCTCGGCCGCCTCGGCTCCGAGGGCCGGCTCGAGCGCACCGAGGATCGCGAGCGACCAGTCTCGCAAGGGTGCCCGGTCGCGATGCGGCACACCGAGCAGGTTGCCGATGATCTCGACCGGAATGGCACCCGCGAAGTCATCGATCAGATCGACGCTCTCCCGCTGCTCGAGTCCGCGCAGCAGGTTCTCGACCAGAGAGACGAGGCCCGGCTCCATCACCGCGACGTGACGCGGCGTGAGCGCGCCGCCGATCAGGCGCCGCAGGCGCGTATGGAGCGGCGGATCGCGGAACACGAGACTGGTCGTGTGATGCTCGTAGAGCGGTGAATCGCCGAATTTCGGCAGGAATTCGCGACGCTTGTCGGAACTGAAGGTGCGCGTGTCGCGGTAGACGCGAACCAGGTCCTCGTAGCGCGTGAGGAAATACGAGCCGTCCGGCAGCCGCTTGACCGGGTCGTGGGTCCGCAGCGCATCGTAATAAGGATAGGGGTTCGCGCAGAAATCCGCCGGCAGCCTCGCCAGGTCGAAATTGGCCGCGAGGGCACGGGCTTGCTCCGCCGACATCGATCTCGCCGCGTCCACCCGCACCCCCTCGCGCCAACCCGATACGTCGGCCAAGTACCGTACTGAGGCCCCGACGAATAATCAAGCCGCGCCGGAAACGCGGCAACGACGCGAACGAGAGTCGGTCGCGCCCACGTCATGGCAACCGGTCGCCACGGCAACCGGTCGCCACGGCAACCGGTGTAGACTGCCGACCCCGGGCGCGGGCAAACGCGCGGGGCCGCACACGATCGCGGCAAGGTCAGCTTGGGAGGAAGCCGACGATGAGACCGTACCGAGACGATCCGCAGCGCCTGCGCGCGCTGGTACGCGAGGACCGCGTGCATCGCGACGTCTACATCGACCCGGAGGTCTTCGAGCTCGAGATGCAGAGACTGTGGCGCCGCGCCTGGCTCTACGTCGGCCACGACAGCCAGATCCCGGAGCCCGGCGACTACTACACCACGACGCTCGCCCGCGAACCGGTGATCATGATGCGCGGCCAGGACAAGCAGGTGCGCGTTCTCATGAATCGCTGCGCGCACAAGGGCGCTCAGCTAGTGAGCGCCACCCACGGACATTGCGAAGGCGGACTGTTGCGCTGTCCGTATCACGGTTGGACCTACCGGCTCGACGGGTCGCTGCGCACCATTCCGCTGCGCGCGGGCTACGAGGGCACCGCGCTCGAGGAGACCCAGGCGGGTCACGGACTGGTCGGCCTCGCCGACGTGGTGAACTACCGCGGCTTCGTGTTCGCGCGACTCTCGCCACAGGGCATGGATTTCGCGGACTACTTCGCGGGGTCCCTGAGCTCGATCGACAACATGGTCGACCGCTCGCCGGAAGGCCGTCTGCAGGTGGCCGGCGGGGTGCTGCGCTACCAGCACGACTGCAACTGGAAGATGTTCATCGAGAACCTCAACGACACCATGCATCCGATGGTCGCGCACGAGTCCGCCGCCGGCACGGCCAAGAAGCTCTGGGCGGGGCAGAGTCCCGATGCGCCCAAGCCGATGGCGATCGAGCAATTCCTGCCGTTCGTGAACGGCTACGATTTCTTCGACAAGATGGGCGTGCGGATCTACCCGAATGGCCACAGCTACACGGGCGTGCACTTCTCGATCCATTCCGCGTACTCCGCGATCGGCGAATACGAGCAACGGCTGGAGCAGGCTTACGGAGCGGAACGCGCCCGCGCGATACTCGGCGAGGTGCGTCACAACACGGTGTACTATCCGAACCTGACCATCAAGGGGGCGATCCAGTCGATCCGGGTCGCCCGGCCGATCGCGGTCGACAAGACCTTGATCGAGAGCTGGACGTTCCGCCTGGTCGGCGCGCCGGAGAAACTCCTGCAGCGCACCGTGCTGTATACCCGGCTGATCAACGCACCGACCTCGGTCGTCGGTCACGACGACCGGCACTGCTATCGGGCCATGCAGGAAGGACTGCACGCACAGGGCAACGACTGGGTCAGTCTGCACCGCAACTTCAGCGCCGCGGAACGCGAACGCATCGCCGGCGACTACAACGGCACCAGCGAGGTCTCCATGCGCGGGCAGTTCCGCGCCTGGGCGACGCTCATGGAGAGCGGCTCGTGAACGCGGCACCGGCACTCGGCACCGCGCCCATCGACGCCGAAACGCTCGAAGCGTTCGTCTACGAGGAAGCGAGGCTGATCGACGAGAAGCGGTTCGACGAATGGCTCGATCTGTTCGACGAGGACGGGCTGTACTGGATGCCGCTCACCCGCGGACAGCCGGACGGGATCAACCATACCTCATTGTTCCACGAGGACGCCTTGCTGCTGCGGATCCGCATCGAGCGGTTGAAGAATCCACATTCCTTCTCGCAGCACCGTCCGAGCCATTGCCAGCACGTGCTGCAGCGGCCGCGCGTCGAGACCCGCGATGACGAAGCGGGAATGTACGTGCTGCGCACGCCCTTCATCTACGTCGAGGCCCAGGCGGACGATCAGCTGTTGCTCGCCGGCGTGAGCTGGCTGCACCTCGTGCGCCGGGGCGGTCGGCTGCGGATCCGGCTGAAGAAGGTCGAACTCGTGAACTGCGACGCCGCGCTCCCCTCGATCGAGCTGTTTCCGTAAGCCGCCGGGATGAGCATCGCGCAGATCTTCGCGTCGGCGGCAGCCGCCGCGCCAGAGGCCGAATTCCTGCACGTGCCCGCGGCGGCGGCCGCCGGCTACGCGCGCGGTCCGATTTCGCTCGGCTACGGCGCCGCCGCGGCGACCGTCGAGGAGATCGCCTCCATCTACCACGCCGCCGGCTTCGGCCGCGGCCACCGTGTCGCACTCGCGCTGGACAACCGCGTGGAGTTCTTCCTGCATTTCCTCGCGCTGAACCGTCTCGGCGTGGCAATCGTACCGCTCGCCGGCACGCTCGGCCGCGAGGAGATGCGCCGCCTTCTCGAACATTCGGACGCGGCCCTGCTCGTCTGCCTTCCGCAGTACGAAGCCCATGCCCGCAGCGCACTTGCGCCCAACTGCGCGATCGCGGTCGCACCGATCCCGGCGAGCGGACTCGCGCCGCCACGACGCGCGGCGGCGACCGTGAGCGACGAGGTCGCGCTGCTGTACACCTCGGGAACGACCGGCGCACCGAAGGGCTGTCTGCTCGATGAAGCCTATTTCGAGTCGATCGGCCGTCACTACGTCGGTATCGGCGGCTACTGCGGATTTCTTCCGGGTCGGGACCGGCTGATCACCCCACTGCCGGTGACGCATATGAATGCGCTCGCCTGCTCGCTGATGGCGATGCTGATGACCCGCGGTTGCCTGATCCAGCTGGATCGCTTCCATCCCTCGAGCTGGTGGGCGAGCGTTCGTGAGAGCCGCGCGAGTTGTTTCCATTACCTCGGCGTGATGCCGGCCATGCTGCTGGCCGCACCGCCGGACGGGGAGGAGGACTTCGGCTCGCAATTGCGCTTCGGCTTCGGCGCCGGTGTGGATCCGCGACATCACGAGGCCTTCGAGCGGCGCTTCGGCGTGCGGCTGATCGAGGCCTGGGCGATGACCGAGACCGGCGCCGGCGCCTGGATCACGGCGAGCCATGAGCCCCGGCACCCGGGCGAGCGCTGCTTCGGCCGACCGCCTCCAGGCCTCGAGTGGCGGCTGACCGACGAGCGCGGCGCCGAGTGCGCGGCGGGCGAACCCGGCGAGTTGCTAGTGAAGCGCGCCGGTGCCGAGCCGCGACGCGGATTCTTCCGAGGCTACTACCGGGACGATGCGGCGACCGAGGCCGCCTGGGAGGGCGGCTGGTTTCACACCGGCGACGTCGTCCGCGTCGGCGCCGACGGTTCGATGTACTTCGTGGACCGCCGCAAGAACGTGATCCGCCGCAGCGGCGAGAACATCGCGGCGGTCGAGGTCGAGAGCGCATTGCTGCAGGATCCGGCGGTCGCCGCCTGTGCGGTCTGCGCGGTCGAGGACGAAATACGCGGCGAAGAGGTGTTCGCTTTCGTGGTCCCCAGGGGGCCACTGGAGGGCGTCGACGGGCCGGAAGGGGCGCGGCTCGCCGCTTCGATCCAGGCGCACTGCCTCGAGCGGCTGGTCTACTTCAAGACGCCGGGCTGGATCGCCTTCCGCGGCGAATTGCCGCAGACTGCCTCCCAGAAGATCGCACGCGGCGTTCTGAAGCGAATGGCCGCGCAAGCACTGGCGGAGGGCGGCGCGCACGACCTGCGCGGCGGCAAGCGCCGATCGACCCGGGGGGGAGGGCATACATGAGCGAACGGCGAGCGGTCGTGACAGGCGGGAGTTCGGGAATTGGCGCGGCGATCTGCCGCGAGCTCCTCGGTCAGGGATACGAGGTGACCAGTCTCGCGCGCGAAGCGGCCGAATCGCGACCGGGGCTGCGCTCGGTCTGCGTCGATCTCGAGGATCGAACCACCGCGACCGCGGCGATCCACTCGCTGGCCGGATCGTTCCCGGCAACGAC
>JAGWPY010000138.1 GCA_028870275.1 Gammaproteobacteria bacterium
CGAGCGCCGCCACCGCGCCGACCGCGCCGGCGGCCCTGCCCCCGGCGGCGCCGAAGCCGATGAACGCGAAGCCGGCCGGTTCCGCGCCGGCGGCCGCACCGACCTCGGGATCCTGGCTCGACTGGCTCACGTCCAATTGGTGGCTGCCGGGCGGAATCCTGGTCGCGCTGCTGGGTGCGCTCGGATTCACGGCCTATAAGCGGCGCCAGGCTCAGGACTCGCTCGAGGATTACGCGCCCACCCCGTCCGGGGGCGGCGCGGACCTGCGCATGTCGCGCGAACCGACCATGCGGTCGATCTCGTCGGAGCGCAAGAGCCCGGACGATTCGTTCGTCGTCGAGGAGTCCGGCGAGCACAAGGCGCCGGAATTCCCGCAACCTTCGGACACGGCCGAGGTGCCGGCCGCCGACGATACGCTCTCCAGCGAAAGCGCGGTCAATCTCGATCAGGGGGATCCGCTCGCCGAGGCGGATTTCCACATGGCCTATGGCCTGTACGACCAGGCGGCCGATCTGGTGCGCATCGCGCTCGAGCGCGAGCCCGACCGTCGCGACCTGCGCCTGAAGCTCCTCGAGATCTATTTCGTGTGGGGCAACAAGGATCTGTTCCTGCAGACCGCGAAGAACCTGTACGCCTCGCGCGACAAGGCGCCGGCCGGCGAATGGGACAAGATCGTGATCATGGGCAAGCAGATCTGCCCGGACGATCCGTTGTTCGCCCAGGCTCCGGGCGGCGGCCGCGGCGCCGGCGCGACCGTGGACCTCAATCTCGAAGGCGGCGAGAACCGGGTGGACGTCGACCTCTTCGGCGAGCCCCCGGTCGAGCGAAGTCCCCACGACGCCCCGATCGTCAAGGAGTCCGAGGACAACGCGGCCACCGGCGAGTCGCCGCAGTTGCACGGGGATTCGGGACTGGATTTCGTGCTCGACACGCCCGAGCGCGGCGCCGACGAATCGCCGACCCGGGAGATGCCGAAGCGCGACGAGCCCACGGTCGAGTCGGAGATGGTGCGGTTCGGCGATGCGGCCGAGTCGCCGACCACCGAGTCGCCCGCGCTGTCCCCGGCCCAGGAGGAGCGCGCGGGCGCGAAGCGGCCGATGCCGACCGGGGATCAGACCGCAGAGGTCTCGATCGACGATCTGGGCCTCGATCTGGACGCGCTCGAGCAGACCGGCTCGCCCGGTGTGAGCGGTTCGCATCTCGAGCAGACCGATCATCCCTCCGATGCGCCGACCATGGTCGCCGGACTCGACGAGCGTTCGCGACGCATGATGCAGGAGGCCGAGAGCCACTCGCATGACCGCGACCTCACCGAGCTCGAGCGCGAGCTCGAGGCTTCGTTCATCTCCGAACTCGAGGCGAGCCACGGCAGCATCAACACCTCGGTGATCCCGCCCGAGGCCGCGCCGACGGTGCAGATGCCGCGGGCGAGCGATGCCGCGGCCGGCGATTCGGCGGCGACTTCCCGGGTGCCCGTCCTCGAGGCTCACGACCTCGATGCCCACGAGGACGTTCACGACGCGGCCCTCGACGAGACGCATGCGGCGACCGCGACGGAGCATCGCGACCCCGATGCGACCTCGCGTCTGCACCTTTCGGGCGACAGCGTCGATCTGGATCTCGACCGCCTGGCCGGCGCGCTCGGCGGCGGCGACACCGTCGACCAGCCGCGCGCCGCCGAGGACATCTTCTCGAGCGAGGTATTCGAGGCGAGTCAGCGCAGCCGCCGCGTCGATCTCGATCTCGGCTCCTCGACCGGCAGTTTCCCCAAGGACAAGGGCGCGGTCCCATCGAACAGCGGCACCTACGTGCAGCCCGGCACCGGCACGTTCATCCAGCCGGGCAGCACCGGTAAATTCGCCAAGCCGGGCACGACGATCCTGCAGGTCGAAGGCGGGGCACCTTCGGAAGAGCCGCCCACGGAATTCGAGCCGGTCACGATGAGCGAGGTCGGCACCAAGCTCGATCTGGCGCGCGCCTACATGGACATGGGCGATCCGGAAGGGGCGCGCAGCATCCTCGACGAGGTCGTCCAGGAAGGTTCGGCCAGCCAGAAGCAAGAGGCGGAGCGCCTGCTGCAGTCGCTGCCTGGCTGACGTGCCGGATGGCGGGCGGCGGGTCGCCGCCGTCGTCGAGTACGACGGCACCGACTACGCAGGCTGGCAGTCTCAGGCGCATGCGCCGACGATTCAGGCCGCGGTCGAGAGCGCGCTCGCGTTCGTGGCCGGGCGGGAAATCGCGGTCACCTGCGCGGGCCGCACGGACGCGGGCGTGCACGCGCTCGCCCAGGTGCTGCATTTCGACACCGAGGCCGCACGCACGCCGCGCGCCTGGGTTCTCGGAGCGAACACACGCCTGCCGCGCGCCATCGCCTTGCAGTGGGCCGGTGAGGTCGATCCGGCCTTCCACGCGCGCCATTCGGCTCTGCGCCGGACCTACCGCTACTGCATCCTGAACCGCAGCGCACGTTCCGCGCTCGCGCGGGGACGCGCGGCCTGGATCCACCGGCCGCTCGATGCCGCGGCGATGGAAAGGGCGCTGCATCCCCTGCTCGGCGAGCACGACTTCTCCTCGTTCCGCTCGATCGAATGCCAGTCGGCGACGCCGGTGCGCCGGATCGAAGCGGCACGGGTCGCGCGTCACGGCGATTACGTCTGGATCGAACTCACCGCGAACGCGTTCCTGCACCACATGGTGCGCAACATCGTCGGCACGCTGCTCGAGGTCCAGAGCGCGGCCGATCCGGTGGCGGCCATGGCCACGGTGCTCGAGGCGCGCGACCGGCGCCGCGCCGGGATGACCGCCCCGGCCGAAGGCCTCTATCTCTGGCGCGTGGACTACCCCGCGGCGTTCGCCCTGCCGTCGCCGCCCCCCGCGGCGATCCTCGGCGCGGCCGCCGATCTGGTTTAATATAGCCGGATGTCCTGGTTCGAACGCATCGTTCCCCCGCGCATCAAGACCGAGCGCCGCACGCGCTCCGTGCCCGAGGGGCTCTGGATCAAGTGCCCCGCCTGCGACGCGGTGCTCTACCGCGCCGAGATCGAGCGCAATCTGAACGTCTGTCCGAAGTGCAGCCACCACATGCGCATCTACGCGCGTGACCGGCTCGCGAAGTTCCTGGACGTGGGCACGAGCACCGAGCTCGCCGTCAAGGTCGAGCCCGAGGATCCCCTCAAGTTCAAGGACTCCAAGCGCTACCGCGACCGGCTGGTCCAGGCGAAGAAGCAGACCGGCGAGCGCGATGCGCTGATCGTGATGCAGGGCAAGCTCAAGGGACAGGAAATCGTCGCCTGCGCGTTCGAGTTCCGCTTCCTCGGCGGCTCGATGGGCTCGGTCGTCGGCGAGAAATTCGTACGTGCGGTCGAGCACTGCCTCGAACACCGCACGCCGCTCGTGTGTTTCTCGGCGAGCGGCGGCGCGCGCATGCAGGAGGCGCTCTATTCGCTGCTGCAGATGGCGAAGACCAGCGCGGCGCTCAAGCGTCTCTCGGAGGCGCGCCTGCCGTTCATCTCGGTGATGACCGATCCGACCACGGGCGGCGTGTCCGCGAGCCTCGCGATGCTCGGCGACGTCAATATCGCCGAACCGAAGGCCTTGATCGGCTTCGCCGGGCCGCGCGTGATCCAGCAGACCGTCCGCGAGACCCTGCCCGAGGGATTCCAGCGCAGCGAGTTCCTGCTCGAACACGGTGCGCTGGACATGATCGTCGACCGTCGCGAAATGCGCGACCGCATCGCGAGCATCCTGCGATTGCTGACCGGAAAGGAATGCGCTCCGGCCTGAAGCCGCGGCTGCGCCGCCGGCACGCCCCCCGAACTGCGCGAAAGTCACGGTAACCGCACGCTTGGCCGATCGGATGCCATCGACGCTCGAGGAGTGGCTGGCCTACCAGTCGGGCGTGCATCCACGGCCGATCGATCTGGGTCTAGACCGGCTGAGGACCGTGCTCGCGCGCCTGGGTTTTCGCAGGCCCCCGCTGCCGGTGGTCACCGTCGCGGGCACCAACGGCAAGGGGTCGGTGGTGGCCACCAGCGCGGCCATACTCGCCGCCGCGGGGTTGCGGGTCGGGGTGTTCAGCTCGCCGCATCTGCGCGACTATCGGGAGCGCATCCGGGTCGCCGGCCATCTGGTCGAGGCCGAGAAGCTGGTCGCGGCATTCGAACGCATCGAGCGCTCTCGTGGCGACACCGGTCTCACGTTCTTCGAGTACAACACGCTCGCCGCGCTGCTGATCTTCGAGGCCGCCGAGCTCGACGCGTGGGTGCTCGAGATCGGTATGGGAGGCCGACTCGACGCGGTCAACGTGATCGACGCCGACGCGGCGGTGGTGGTGAGCATCGGCTTCGACCACCAGGAATATCTCGGCGATACCCTCGAACAGATCGGCCGGGAAAAGGCCGGCGTGTTCCGCGCCGGTCGCGCGGCGGTCCTCGGCGGGCGCGACCTGCCGCCGGTCGTGCAGCAGCGGGCGCGGGACGTCGGCGCGCGCTTGAAGCGCCTCGGCGAGGAGTTCGACTTCCATCGCCAGGGGCGGCGTTGGCGCTACGAAGGCCCGCGCTGGCGCTTCCTCGATCTGCCGCCGTCGAATCTGCGCGGCGAGATGCAATATCAGAACGCCGCGACCGCGATCGCAGCCCTCGAAGAGCTGTACACCGCGCGGCCGATCGACGAGCGCGCGGTCGCCGCGGGGCTTTCGCGCGTGACGCTCGAAGGCCGCTTCCAGGTGGTCGAACCGACCGGGCCGGGGCAACCCTCCTGGATTCTCGACGTCGCGCACAACCCGGCCGCCGCGGCGGTTCTGGCCGGTAACCTCAGGGCGACGCGCGGCTCCGGCCGCACCTTGGCCGTCTGTGGCGTGCTCGCGGACAAGGATGCCGCCAGTGTCTGCGATGCGCTCGCCGACTGCGTCGATGGGTGGTGGTTCGCGACCACCACCGGGGAGCGCGGCCAGAGCGGCGCGGCGCTCGCGGCGCGCGCGGCCGGGCGGCTGCGTACGGGGTTCGCGACGGCCGATTCGATCGAGTCCGGCTGCGAGGCGGCGCTGCGCGCGGCGCGCGCCGGCGACCGGATCCTGGTGTTCGGTTCGTTCCACGTCGTCGGTCCGGCGCTCGACTGGCTCGACGCGCACGGTCTGCTGCGCGAGGGCGCCGCGAACGCCTATACTCCGGCGCGCGGCGCATAAGGTCGCGGCGGAGTGTCTGGGGCCAGCGCATGGAACGTCGAGTCAAAGAGCGGCTGATCGGCGCGACGATCATCGTGGCGCTGGTCGTCGCGGTGGTGCCACCGCTGTTGTCCGGCCGGCGGCCGCCGCCCGCGAACGGTGGCGCCGCGAGTCAGGCGAGCATCGCACCGGAGCCGATGCGCACGGTCACGGTCGATCTGGCCCACGACGGGGTCGGCATCGCGGGTACCGGGGCCGGCGAGAGCGATCGCCCGGCCAGCGCGCCGCCGGCCGCCGCTGCGGCCTCGGCCGCCTCGGCCGCCTCGGCCCCCTCGGCGCCGGCACCGGCGCCAGTGACGTCCGCGCGCGAGTCGCCTGCATCCGCACCCGCCGAGGGCCCGGCCGCTGCGAGGCCCAAGCGTGGCGAGGCGGACACCGCGGCCTCGCCGACCCGTCTGGAAACGGCGCGTTCCGCCCCCACATCCACTCACTCGAGGGCGCAGCCGCCGGTCAAGACGGCCGGGCGGGGCTTTAGCGTGCAGTTGGGCAGTTTCGCGAGCCACGCGAACGCGCTCAAGCTGGCGCGAAAGTGGCAGGCGCGCGGCTTCGCATTGCGGGTTTCGACGATCGGCAGCGGACGGCGGACCCGCTATCGTGTGAGGGCCGGTCCCTACCCGGATCGCGCCGCGGCGCTCGCCGTCTTGCGACGGATCGAGGCGCGCGGTGGTCGGGCGAGCCTGATGCCGCCTGGAACGTGACGGACCGCCCGCGGCGCGCAGCGTGGCGGGCGGGCCTGGCCGCGCTCGGGTAGACTAGATGTTCAAGGCCGCGGTTCGTGCGGCGCGCGAAAAGTCTGAAAAGACACCGGAAATCGAGGCTCGTCTTGAACGGGGCAGACATCTTCGTCTTGGCGGTGGTGCTGATCTCGACGCTGGCCGGCGTGATGCGCGGCTTCGTGCGCGAAGCGGTCGCGCTCGCCTTCCTGGTGGGCGGCGTGGTCGCGGCCTGGATGCTGGGTCCGCGACTCGAGCCGCA
>JAGWPY010000139.1 GCA_028870275.1 Gammaproteobacteria bacterium
GCCGCCATCCTCACCGCCGAGCAGGGCAAGACGCTGCCCGACGCCGAGGGCGACGTGTTCCGCGGCCTGGAGATCGTCGAGCACGCGGCCAGCATCGGCACGCTGCAGCTCGGCGAAGTGGGCAACAACATCGCCACCGGCGTCGATACCTTCACCATGCTGCAGCCGCTGGGCGTGTGCGCTGGCATCACGCCGTTCAACTTCCCGGCGATGATCCCGCTGTGGATGTTCCCGATGGCGATCGTCTGCGGCAACACCTTCGTGCTGAAGCCCTCCGAGCAGGATCCGCTCACGCCGATGCTGCTCGCGGAGCTCGCGATCGAGGCGGGCATCCCGCCCGGGGTGCTCAACATCGTGCACGGCGGCAAGCGCGCGGTCGAGGCCGTGTGCACCCATCCGGACGTCGTGGCCGTGTCCTTCGTCGGGTCGACCGCGGTCGGCACCCACGTCTATCAGCTCGCCTCCCAGCACGGCAAGCGCGTGCAGTCCATGATGGGCGCGAAGAATCACGCGGTCGTGATGCCGGACGCGAACAAGGAGCAGTCGCTGAACGCGTTGGTCGGCGCCACCTTTGGCGCCGCCGGACAGCGCTGCATGGCGACCTCGGTCGCGGTGATGGTCGGCGAGACGCGCAACTGGATCCCGGACATCGTCGCCAAGGCGAAGCAGCTCAAGGTCAACGCCGGCGCCGAGAAGGGCGCCGACCTCGGCCCGGTCATCTCGCGCAATGCGAAGAACCGCATCCTCGGTCTGATCGAGGATGGGGTGCGCGAGGGCGCGACCCTCGAGCTCGACGGCCGCGGGGTGAAGATCGCCGGCTACGAGCACGGCAACTTCGTCGGTCCGACGGTGTTCTCCGGCGTCAAGCCGAACATGAAGATCTACACGACCGAAATCTTCGGGCCGGTGATGGTGATCGTCTGCGTCGATACGCTCGGCGAGGCGATCGAGCTGATCAACGCGAACCCCTTCGGCAACGGTACGGGCATCTTCACGCAGAGCGGAGCCGTGGCGCGCAAGTTCCAGAACGAGATCGACGTCGGCCAGGTCGGCATCAACGTGCCGATCCCGGTGCCGGTGCCGATCTTCAGCTTCACCGGCTCGCGCGGCTCGAAGCTCGGCGACCTGGGTCCTTACGGCAAGCAGGTGGTCCAGTTCTACACCCAGACCAAGACCATCACCACGCGCTGGTTCGACGACGCCGCGGTGAGCGGCGGCGTCAACACCACGATCAGCCTGAAGTGAGCGGCGGGGCGCGAGCATGAAGATCGCGTTCATCGGCTTAGGGAACATGGGCGCGCCGATGGCGCGTAATCTTCTCAAGGCGGGCCACGAGCTCGCCGCCTACGATGTCTTGCCCCGCAACGTCGAGGCGCTCGCCAAGGCAGGCGCGCGCCCCGCCGGCTCGATCGGCGAGGCGGTGGCGGGCGTCGATCTCGTGATCACGATGTTGCCGTCCTCACCGCACGTGCGTTCGGTCTACGACGGCGAGGGCGGTGTGTTCGCCTCGGCTCCTCGCGGCGTGACGCTGATCGATTGCAGCACCATCGATCCGCACACGGCGCGAGAGGTCGGCGCGCGCGCGGCCGAGCGGGGTCACCCGATGGCGGACGCCCCGGTCTCCGGCGGCACCAACGGCGCCGAGGCCGGCACGCTCACCTTCATGGTCGGCGCCGACGAGGCGCTGTTCGCGCGCATCGAGCCCGTGCTCGCGCAGATGGGACGCAAGATCGTCCGCTGCGGGGAGTCCGGCACCGGCCAGGTCGCGAAGATCTGTAACAACATGCTGCTCGCGATCTCGATGATCGGCGTCGCCGAGGCGATGAGCCTCGGCGCCTCCTTGGGGATCGACCCGAAGGTACTCGCCGGGATCATCAACAGCTCGAGCGGGCGCTGCTGGAGCTCGGACACCTACAACCCCTTCCCGGGCGTGATGGACAACGTGCCCGCGGCGCGCGGTTACACCGGCGGCTTCGGCTCGGACCTGATGCTGAAGGACCTCGGGCTCGCGACCGATGCGGCCAAGCAGGCCCGCCAGCCGGTGGTGCTCGGCGCGGCGGCCGAACAGCTCTACCGCCTGTTCAGCGCGCAAGGCTCGGGCGGACTCGATTTCTCGGCGATCATCGGCTTGTTCCGGAGAACTTCATGATCGAATGCACGATCGAGGGCGGCATCGCCCGGATCACGCTTGCCAATCCGCCGGCGAACACCTTCACGGCGGAAGGGCTGCTGCGCCTGCAGACGCTGGTGGGCGAGCTCGACCGCGACGCCACGGTGCGCGCGGTGGTGATCACCGGCCAGGGCGAGAAGTTCTTCAGCGGGGGCGCGGATCTCAAGCTGTTCGCCGACGGTGACAAGGCGCGCGCCCGGCTGATGGCGCAGCGCTTCGGCCATGCCTTCGAGGCGCTTCACAACGCGCGCCCGGTGGTGATCGCGGCGATCAACGGTTATGCGATGGGCGGCGGCCTCGAGTGCGCGCTCGCCTGCGATCTGCGGGTTGCCGACGAGCGGGCCAGCATGGCGCTGCCCGAGCCGGCGGTCGGCCTGCTGCCCTGCGCGGGCGGCACCCAGGCCCTTCCCTGGCTGGTCGGCGAGGGCTGGGCGAAGCGCATGATCCTCACCAACGAGCGCGTCGACGCGGCAACCGCCCTGCGCATCGGCCTGGTCGAACAGGTCGTCCCGGCGGGCCAGGCGCTCGCCGCCGCGCTCGCGCTCGCCGAACGTGTGCTCGCCTTGAGTCCGCGTTCGGTCGAGTTCTGCAAGGACCTCGTGCACGAGGCGCGCCGCGGCACGCCCCGGCATGCCGCGCTCATCAAGGAGCGCGAGCTGTTCGTCGATCTGTTCGACGGAGAGGATCAGCGCGAGGGCGTCACCGCGTTCCTCGAGAAGCGCAAGCCGCGCTGGACCAACGGCTAGAGGCGCATCCCGCCGGGGTGGACGCGATGGAGATCGAGTTCGAGGTCCGGGGCGGCGTCGCCTTCCTGACGCTGAATCGTCCCGAGGCGCTGAATGCGCTCAATCTGGCGATGATCGGCGCCTTGCGCGAGGCGCTGTGCGCCATCGAGAGCGACGACTCGGTGCATGCGTTGGTGATGCGCGGCGCGGGCGCGCGGGCGTTCTGCGCGGGTGGCGACATCCGCGCGCTGTACGACAGTAATCGCGCCGGCAGTCGATTGCACCGTGATTTCTTCGTCGACGAATACCGGCTCGATTTCTCGCTGCACCGTTTCGCGAAACCGTACGTCGCGCTCGCCGACGGCATCACCATGGGCGGTGGAATGGGCCTCGCGCAGGCCGCCTGGCGGCGAGTGGTCGGCGACCGCACGCGCATCGCGATGCCGGAAGTCGGCATTGGTCTGATCCCCGACGTCGGTGGCAGCTATTTCCTCTCCCGCCTACCCGGCGCGCTCGGCGCGTATCTCGCGCTCACCGGTCGGGAACTGCGCGCCGCCGACGCCATCGAGGCCGGACTCGCCGATCTGTATCTGTCGCCGGCGGCACTCGAGCGGTTAGAAGCGGCGCTGACGCAGCTGCGCTGGCAGGACGACCCACGACGCGAGCTCGAGCAGGCGCTGCGCGCACTCGCCTCGCCGCCACCGCCGGGTACGCTCGCGCCGCTTCGCGAGGCGATCGACCGACACTTCGCCGGCGGCGACGTCGCCGCGATCCTCGCCTCGCTACAGGCCGAACGCGATCCGCGCTACGCGGCCTGGGCGGCCGAGACCGCCTCGCTCATGCAGACGCGCTCGCCGACCATGCTGCAGGTGAGTTTGCGGGCACTGGCCGCCGGCCGGCAGGGCACGCTCGCCGATGCGTTTCGCATGGAGTACACGGTCGTGCAGCACTGCTTCGTGCAGGGCGATCTGGCCGAGGGCGTACGGGCGCTGATCATCGACAAGGACAAGAAGCCGCAATGGCGGCCCGCGCGGCTCGAGGAGGTCGAGCCGGCCTCGGTCGAGGCGTTCTTCCGCGCGCCGCCGGGCCCGCACCCGCTCGCGGATCTCGGCGCGCGCTAAGCCGTACGCCGCCGCCGGTTCAAGGCGCGTAGCTGAATCAGCACCTCGGCGACGAGCAGAGGCACGGCCCAGCAGGCCCAGGCCATGATCTTGTCCAAGTCGTCGGCACTGGCTCCCTCGGGTACCCGAAACCATCGATGCAGCCAGGGATCGAGGAGCCTGAAGGTGACGAATGCGAAGGTGACCGTGTAGGCCCGCAGCATCCAGTCGCGGTGCTGCTCGATCTGCCGGAGGTGGATCGCGTAGAGCGCCATTCCGGTCGTCGTGAGCCAGGCGACGTCCAGCATGAAGAGGCCGGCGCTGTAGGCGAGTTGGCCTGTGATCGTGATCGACAGATAGAACCCGCCGATGCTGCCGACCAGGACGCCGGCGGCGTAGGCCTTGCCGAGCGTGCGGTGTAGGCGACCCACCCGATGGGTGAGTCCGAGCCAGATCTGGATCAGGCCGCAGACGCTCGCGACCAGTCCGCCGCAGAGGTGGGCGAGGAGGCCGGCGCGGCGGGGCCAGAAGTAATCCGTATAGGATGCCTGCGAGATATCGTCGAGATAGTGCAGCTTTTGCGCGACGAACCAGGCGAGCGTCGCGGCGAGGCCGACCGTGACGACGAGCACCGCTCGGTGCGCGGCGCGCGC
>JAGWPY010000140.1 GCA_028870275.1 Gammaproteobacteria bacterium
CGCCGCCAACGCGCAGATCGGCGTGGCCCGTGCGGCGTGGTTCCCGGTGTTCGACCTGCTCGCCACGGCCGGCTATCAGAGCACCCGGCCGGCGACCTGGCTGCTCGCGCCGAGCCGTCTCTGGTCGCTCGGCGGCAGCGCCGCGCTGAATGCGTTCGACGGCGGCGCGCGCCGCGCCGCGACGCGGGCCGCGCACGCGCAGTACGAGGAACGGGTCGCCGACTACCGCAATACCGTGATCAGCGCCTATCAACAGGTGGAGGATCAGCTCGCCGCGCTGGAAATGCTCGACCGGGAGGCTCTCAGCGAGCACGCGGCGGCGGACGCCGCCGACACGGCCCTGCAGCAGGCGCGCTATCGATACGCCGCGGGCGCGAGCACCTATCTGGAGGTCGTCTCGACCGAGAACGCCGACCTCGCGGCGCGCTCCGCCGTGATCGAGATCGCCGTCCGGCGGCTGGTCTCGAGCGTGCGGCTCGTCGAGGCGCTCGGCGGCGGCTGGCGGGGCGGCGCCGGCGGCTGAACCCTCAGTGCGAGCCGCGCAGATTGCGGCGGATCACCGCATCGGCGAGCGCATCGGCCCGGGCGAGATCGGTCGAGTACACGTCGGTCACGCCGGCGTAGCGGTCGGTGACGTCGGGGGCGAGCACCGCACCGCTGCGATCGCGCGTATCGACCGTCACGGTCGCCGACAAGCCGACGCGCAGCGGATGCGCCGCGAGGTCGCGGGGGTCGATCGCGACCCGGACCGGCACACGCTGCACGACCTTGATCCAGTTGCCGGAGGCGTTCTGCGGCGGCAGGAGGGCGAACGCCGCGCCGGTCCCTGCCGACATGCCGATGACCCGTCCGTGGAACACGATCGATCCGCCGTAGAGGTCGCTGACGATGCTCGCCGGCTGGCCGATCCGCAGGTCGCGCAGCTGCACTTCCTTGAAGTTCGCGTCCACCCAGAGCGCATCGAGCGGAATCACGGTCATCAGCGCCTCGCCCGGCTGCACGTGCTGGCCGAGCTGCACGCTGCGTTCGGCGACGTAACCGGTCACGGGAGCGACCACCCGGTCGCGCTGCGCGTCGATCCAGGCCTCGCGGTATGCCGCCTTGGCCTCGAGAACGGCCGGATTGTGCGCGACGTCGGTACCATCGACCAGGGCATGCGCCGCGCGCGCCTGCCGTTCGGCCTGGGCGAGCGCGTCGGCGGCGATGCGCACCGCATCGCTCGCGTGACGCAGTTCCTCCGGCGCGATCGCCTCGTCGGCGAGCAGCGGCCGGCGGCGCGCGAGATCGGCTTGCGCGCGGGACAGCTCGAGTCGGCGAGCCGCGACCACCGCGTCGTACTGATCGGCCATGGCCCGTTCCTGGCGCACCTCGCGAACCGAGCGCGCAAGCGCGCTCGCTGCGCGACTGAGCTTGGTCTCGGCGTCGACCGGATCGAGTCGCGCGAGCACCTGTCCGGCCTTCACGAGCTGGGTGTCGTCGGCCAGCACCGCGACCACGGTGCCGGCGACGCGCGCCGAGATCACCACCTTGTTGCCGTTCACGTAGGCGTCGTCGGTGTCCTCGCGCTTCGACAGCACGAGCACCCAGTAAAGGCCCCAGAGCAGGCCGACGAGCAGGAAGACCAGGACGATCGCGACGAGAATCCTGCGACGGCTGCCGCTCGCGGCCGCTGGCGCTTCGGTATTGGCGTTCATGGTGAATGCTGACCGTTGATGGAAGTGGGGACGAGGGCCGCGCTGGCGGCCCGGCTCGCAGCCTCGCCGTAGCCGCCGCCGAGGGCGCGGCGCAAGGCGACGTCGGCGCTCACCGCGGCGGCGTCGAGCTGAGCGAGGAAATCGCGCTGTGCGAGCAGCGTCTGCTCGGCGGCGATCTCCGGCCGCGCATCGCTCAAGCCGCGGCGCACCCGCGCGGCAGCGCTGTCGCGCAGGCGTTGCGCGGCATCGACCGCCCGGCGGCGTTCGCGGCGCTCGGCCGCCACCCAGTCGAGCGTCGCGGCCTGGGTGGCGACGTCGCGGGCCGCACCGACGACCGTGGCATCGTAGCCGGCCACGGCGGCGCGCAGCCGCGCGCGCGAGGCCCCGAAGCGGGCGCGCAGCAGACCGGAGTCGAAGATCGGCAGATCGAGTGCGACTCCCGCCTGCGGCACTCGGCTCCCGTACTCGAGCAGCTTGCCGAGGTCGATGCTCGAGAGCCCGGCGAGGGCATCGACGCTGATGTCCGGGTAGAAGGCGGCGCGCGCGGCGGCCGCATCCTGGCGGGCGGCCTCGACCCGCCAGCGGCTCGCGGCGACGTCGGGCCGGCGCGCGAGCAGCGCGACGCGCACATCGGCGGGAACCTTGCCGCGGATCACCGGCAGCGCCCTCGGCACGAGCGGCGGGAGCTTCGAGACCGGACGGCCGACCAGTGCCGCGAGCGCCACCACGCGCAGTCGCGCCGAACCGCTGAGCGCCGCGATCGTCGCCCGCGAGGTGGCGACCTGCAGATCGGCGCGGCGCACGCTCTCGCCGCTGTCGAGTCCGGCGCGCACCCGCGCCGCCGCGATCCGCCGGTCGCGCCGCGCCGCGTCGAGTTCTTCGCGCGCGATGGCGAGGCGCTGTTGATCGGCCTGCCAGCCGAAATAGGCCTCAGCGATACCCTGTTCGAGCGTGAGCGCGGCGTCGGCACGCTCCGCGGCCGCCACCCGGGCCTCGTCGGCCGCCGCGGCCACGGCCGCCCGTTCGCGGCCCCACCAGTCGAACGTGTACGAGGCGCGCAGCCCGAGGTCCGCCTGGTTGTACCAGTTGAAACCGAGCAGACGCGGCGGAAACAGTCCGTTGTCGCTCAGACGCTGGCGGTGCGCCGATCCCTGCAGATCGACGCGGGCGCCGGCCGCCGCGCCGGCGACGCGCACCGCGGCCCTGGCGCTCTCGAATCGGCGCCTCGCACCGGCGAGCGACGGGGAACCCGCGAGCCCCTCGCCGACCAGCCGGTCGAGCGTCGGATCACGATAGACCCGCCACCAACTCCGCTCCGGCCAGATGCCGCCGGGCGCGGGCGGCGCATCGATCGGCGCCTCGGCGAGCGGCGTCGCCCGCGGCAGTTTCGCCGGCAGACCGGCACAGGCAACGAGCAGTGCCGTGGCCGCGCCGAGCGCCACCAGGCGCGCGTTCAACAGATGCCGCACGACGCCAGGGCGCAGCGCCCCGCCACCGAGCCGCGCGACGCCGCCGCGCTGCGGATTTCCGACCGTGAGTCTCATTCGACCTCGCTCGGCGCGCTTGGCGCCAGCACATCATCGAAGCGCACCGCGAGGCGCTTCAGCAGCTCGATCAGCTCGCGCCGCTCCTCGCTCGAGTGCGCGCCGAAGAGCGAACGCAGGTGATCGAAGGTCGGCGGCAGGACGCTGCGCACCAGTTCCTCGCCCCGTTCTGTGATCTTCAACACCATCCGGCGGCGGTCGGATTCGCAGGCTTCGCGCGTGATGAGCTCGAGGCGCACCAGGGCATCGCTGATCCGCGACATGTTCGCCGGGCTCTGCGAGGCGCGCTGGCACAGATCGGTCGGATGCGCGCTGCCTGCGGGCTGGGAGAACAAGGCCGCGAGCACGCGGAACTCACCCTCGCCGAGGCCGTAGGGGCGTGTGTGCGCCTCGAGCATCGAATCGAATTCATGCGCGAGCAACAAGACCAGGCGCAGGATCAGCACCTCGTCGAGCGGCAGATCGGGCAATCGGGCGCGCATGCGCTCGAGACTGGCCTGGATCGATTCGATTTTTCTCTGCACAGAGTTGACTTCGGGGTGAGGCCGGCCGGGCGAACTTTAGGAACTAATAATATGACGACTAATGGTTCACAAATGAATATTCTACGCGTAGAATATTCTGTACGCAAATAAGCAGCCATCATAGGCTCACGGGAAACCACACCGCGGGTACAGGTCATGCGGATCGAGAATCCAATCCATCGTGTTCGCCATCCCGCCCGTTCATCCTCGATGCGGGCCGGGTTGCTGGCCACTTCCGGCCTGCTCTGCTTCGCGCTCGCCAGTTGCGCGGTCGGTCCCAACTACCATGAGCCGTCCGCACCGCGGACCGACTCCTTTGTACACGGACACCTGCCGGATTCGACCGCTTCGGCGCCGGTCGCCGGCGGCGAGGCCCAGCACTTCGAGGCTGGGCGCGACCTTCCCGGAGACTGGTGGACCCTGTTCCGTTCCGCGGAACTCGACGATCTGATCCGCACGGCGCTTGCGCGCAATCCGACGCTCGAGGCGGCGCAGGCGGCGCTGCGCGAGGCGAACGAGAATCTCGCCGCGGCGCGCGGCAGCTACCTGCCGGCTCTGAGCGGCTCGGCCGGCGCGACCCGGCAGCGGGTCTCGGGAGCCGCGTTCGGCAGTCCGCAATCCTTCATGTACACCTTGAACAACGCCTCGGTGAACGTCTCGTACACGCTCGATGCGTTCGGCGGCGTGCGGCGCCAGGTCGAGGCGCTGCGCGCGCAGGCGGAATATCAGCGATTCTCGCTGGAGGGCGCCTACCTCACGCTCACCGCCAACATCGTCACCGCGGCGATCGCCGAGGGGTCCCTGCACGCCCAGATCGAGGCGACCCGGAAGATCGCCGCCGCGCAGCGCGAAGAACTCGTGATCCTGCGTCATCGGGTCGCCGACGGCGCCGCCACACGCGCCGACCTCCTGCAGCAGCAGGCCCTGCTCGCGGCCACGCTCGCCTCGCTTCCGCCGCTCGATGCGTCGCTCGCGCGCGAACGCAACTTGCTCGCGACGTACACGGGTTCGCTGCCCGCCGACTTCGCGGCGCGCGACTTCGACCTCGATCGCCTCGCCCTGCCCGTCGATCTGCCGGTCTCGCTCCCCTCCCGTCTGGTCGAGCAGCGTCCCGATGTGCGCGCCTACGCGGCGCTGCTGCACTCGGCGACCGCCGAGGTGGGCGTCGCCACCGCGGATCTGCTGCCGAAGCTCACGCTCACCGGCAGCTACGGTGCACAGGCGCCGCGATTCGCCGACCTGTTCTCGCCGGCGGCGACCGTGTGGAGTCTCGCCGGCTCCGTCGCGCAACCGCTGTTCGAGGGCGGCCGGTTGCTGCACGCGCGCCGGGCCGCGGTCGCCGCCGCGCAACAGGCGGCCGCGAACTATCGGGCGACCGTGCTCGACGCCTTCGCCGAGGTTTCCGACGCCCTGCTCGCGCTCGAAGCCGACGCGCGGTCCGTCGCCGCCGAGGCGAGCGCCGAACGCGCCGCGGCCGACAGCCTGACGCTGGTGCGCGCTCAGTACGCGAGCGGCGCGGTCAACCGCCCGCAGGTGCTGCTCGCCGAGCAGAGCGAACAATCCGCGGCGATCGCGCTGGTCAAGGCGCGCGCGCAGCGATATGCGGACACCGCCGCCCTCTATCAGGCGCTCGGCGGCGGCTGGTGGCACCGCGACGACGCCCAGGACCCATCTCAAACCTCCCATAAGGGGCATCTGTGAGCAACATCGGTTCGGAAAGACCGGTCGGCGGCCCGCCCTCCGTCGCACCCCGGAAAATGGTCAGGCCGATCGCGATCGTCGTGATCGTCGCGGTCGTGATCCTCGGCGGCATCTTCGGCTGGCAGGTCTTCATGGGCCGGATGATGGGCAAGTTCATGGCAGCCGCGGCGTCCGCGCCGCAGACGGTGTCGACCTACGTGGCACGCACGCTGTCCTGGCAGAGCGAGGCTCGCGCCGTCGGCAACGTACGCGCGCTTCACGGGGCGGACCTCGCCGCACAGATCGCCGGCGTGGTCGATGCGATCGACTTCAAATCCGGCGAGCGGGTGCGGGCGGGAGCCACCCTGATGCGGTTGCGGCTCAACGACGACCCGGCCAAGCTCGCTCAGCTTCAGGCCCAGGCCAAGCTCGCGGCGCTCACCCTTGCGCGAGACCGCAAACAGTTCGCGGTGCAGGCGGTGAGCCAGGCGACGCTCGATGCGGACGCCGCAAACCTCGGCGTGGCACGCGCCGCAGTCGCCGCGCAACAGGCACTGATCGCCGAGAAGATCGTGCGCGCGCCGTTCTCGGGGCGCCTCGGCATCCGCCTGGTCGATCCCGGACAGTATCTCGCCGCCGGGGCGCCGGTCGTGACGCTGCAGGCGACCGACCCGATCCTGGTCGACTTCTACCTGCCGCAGCAGACGCTCGCCGCGATCCGCGAGGGGCAACAGGTGACCGCTGCGGTCGACACCTACCACGGTGCGCTGTTCGAAGGCCGCATCGTCGCGATCAACTCGAAAGTCGATGCGGCCAGCCGAAATGTGCTGGTGCGCGCCTCGTTCCAGAATCACGACGGGCGCCTGGTGCCCGGCATGTACGCCAATGTGACGATCCACGAAGGCGCCCCGCGCAGCTACGTGACCGTTCCCGAGACCGCGATCACCTACAACCCCTACGGCGCCACGGTATTCGTGGTCACCAAGGCCGGTGTGGACGCCAAGGGCAAGGCGAAGCTGATCGCGAATCAGCGCTTCGTGAAGCTCGGACCCACGCGCGGCAACCAGGTGGCCGTGCTCGACGGGCTGGCCGCGGGCGAGATCGTGGTGAGCGCCGGACAGATCAAGCTGCACAACGGCAGCCCGGTCGCGGTGGACAACTCGGTGGTGCCGAGCGACTCGGCCACCCCGACGCCCCCCAACGAATAGCCCGCGGGACGCGCCTGTGAACTTCACCGACATCTTCGTACGCCGCCCCGTACTCGCGAGCGTCGTCAGTCTCGTGATCCTCGTGCTCGGGCTGCGCAGCTTCGGCTCGCTGCAGGTGCTCGAGTACCCGAAGACCGAGAATGGCGTCGTCACGATCACGACCGCCTATCCCGGCGCGGATCCCGACTCGATCGCGGGCTTCATCACCACGCCGATCGAGGCGGCCGTCGCCCAGGCCGACGGCATCGACTACATGACCTCGTCCAGCCAGAGCGGCGTGAGCACGATCCAGGTCGTGCTGCGCCAGAACTACGACACGTCCAAGGCCGCGGCCGAGATAAACATCAAGGTCAATTCCGTCCTGAACCAGCTGCCGACCGGGTCGCAGCTGCCCTCGATCACGGTGGCGGTCGGTCAGACCATCGATGCGATGTACATCGGCTTCTCGAGCAACAAGCTCGACCGCAACCAGATCACCGATTATGTGCAGCGCGTGGTGCAGCCGCAGCTGCAGGCCGTGCCCGGCGTGCAGACCGCGGAGATCCGCGGCGCGCAGTACTTCGCGCTGCGCGCCTGGCTCGACCCGAAGAAGCTCGCGGCCTACGGCTTGACCGCCAGCGACGTCTCCAGGGCGCTCGCCGCCAACGACTACATCTCCGCCGTCGGCGCGACCAAGGGCGAGAACATCCAGATCAACCTCACCTCGACCACCAACCTGCACAGTCTGGACGAATTCCGCAACATGGTGATCGAGCAGGTCAACGGCGCGATCGTCCGCCTGAAGGACGTCGCCACGGTCACGCTCGGCGCGGACGACTACGAGTCGCGAATCGCCTTCGACGGCGTGGGCGGCGTATTCGTCGGCATCCAGATCGCGCCGAGCGCGAACCTCCTGTCGGTGATCGACGGCGTGCGCAAGGCCTTCCCGCAGATCCACGCGCAGCTGCCCGAGGGTCTGCGCTCGGCGATCGTCTACGACTCGACCGACTACGTGAACGCCTCGATCCACGAGGTCGCCAACACGCTGATCGAGGCGGTGGTGATCGTGATCCTGGTGATCTTCGCCTTCCTCGGCTCGCCTCGCTCGGTGGTCATCCCGATCGTGGCGATTCCGTTGTCGATCATCGGCACCTTCGCGATCATGCTCGCGCTGCACTTCTCGGTGAACCTCCTGACCCTTCTCGCGCTGGTGCTGGCGATCGGCCTGGTCGTGGACGATGCGATCATCGTCGTCGAGAACGTCAACCGACACCTCGCCGAAGGAAAGCCGCCGGTGGCCGCCGCGATGATCGCCGCGCGCGAACTCGGCGCACCGATCATCGCCATGACCGTGGTGCTGCTCGCGGTGTTCGTGCCGATCGGCTTCCAGGGGGGCCTCACCGGCGCGCTGTTCGTCGAATTCGCCTTCACCCTGGCCGGCACCGTGACCGTCTCGGCGGTGATCGCCCTGACGCTCTCGCCGATGATGTGCTCGAAGATGCTGCGCTCCCATCGGGACGACCCCGGGCACTGGGAGGCACGCCTGGTGCACCAGATCGACGAGCGCTTCGACCGCCTGCGCGGCTGGTACCAGCGAAAGCTCGAGCGCAGCCTCGCCTACACGCCGGTGACCGGCGTGCTGGTGCTGATCGTTCTCGGCAGCATCTACTGGCTCGCGAGCCACTCGAAGTCCGAGCTCTCGCCCCAGGAGGACCAGGGGTTCGTGCTGATGCAAGCCACTTCGGCGCCGAACGCGACCCTGCAGACCAAGCTCGCCTATTTCCACAAGGTCTACGGGATCGCCACCAACCTCACCCATCCCGAGCACGCCTTTCACATCGACGCGCCGGGTATCTCGATCACCGGTCTGAACCTCAGGCCCTGGAGCGAGCGCAAGCGCAGCGCCGCCGTGCTGCAGCAGCAGATCCAGCAGGCCATGAACCGTTCCATCGCCGGCCAGCGCGTGGTCGCATTCCAACCGCCCTCGCTGCCCGGCGCGTTCGGCCTGCCGCTGCAGTTCGTGGTCAAGACCACCGATCCACCGCTGCGGCTCAATGACGTGTCGCAACGCCTGCTGCTCGATGCCCGCCGCAGCGGCAAATTCATGTTCCTCGATACCGACCTCAAGTACGACCTGCCGCAGTCGGTGATCGAGATCGACCGCGACAAGGCCGCGCAGCTCGGCCTGTCGATGAGCCAGATCGGCTCGGCCCTGACCAGCATGCTCGGCGGCGGCTACGTGAACTACTTCAGCATGGACACGCGCTCCTACAAGGTCATCCCGCAGGTCCAGCGGCTCTCCCGGCTGAACGTCTCGCAGCTGCTCGACTACCCGATCGCGACCGTGGGCGGCGTGAGCGTGCCGCTGTCGACGGTCGCCACGATCCGCACCGAGACCGTGCCGGAGACGCTGAATCACTTCCAGCAACAGAACTCGGCGACCATCTCCGGCGTGATGGCCCCCGGCGTGTCGCTGTCGGACGCCATCACCTATCTGCGCGGCCTCGCGGCGCGCGACCTTCCCGCGGGCTATTCGGTCGACTATGCCGGCCAGGCGCGCCAGTTCGTGCAGGAATCGAGCGGCATGCTGCTCACCTTCGGGTTCGCGATCATCATCGTGTTCCTGTCGCTCGCCGCGCTGTTCGAGAGCTTCCGCGATCCGCTCGTGATCCTCATCTCGGTGCCCCTGTCGATCGCCGGCGCGCTGGTGTTCATCGCGCTCGGAATCGGCGGCGCCTCGCTGAACATCTACACCGAGGTGGGCCTCGTGACCCTGATGGGCCTGATCAGCAAACACGGCATCCTGATCGTCGAGGTCGCCAACCGCGAACAGGAGCTCGGCAAATCGAAGTACGACGCGGTCGTCACCGCGGCCTGCACCCGGCTGCGTCCGATTCTGATGACCACCGCGGCGATGGTGCTCGGCGTGCTGCCGCTCGTGTTCGCGAGCGGCGCCGGCGCGGGCTCGCGCTTCGCGATCGGCCTGGTGATCTCCACCGGCCTCGCCATCGGCACGCTGTTCACGCTGTTCGTGGTGCCCGGCGTGTACCTGCTGATCGGCGCCGACCGGTTTCGTCTCGCCGGGGCGGCCGCCGCGGGCGATTCGGCCGCCGGCTGAGGCCCGGCCGATGAGCGGACCGGCGCCGCGACGATGAGCGAGCCCAGGGAGCTGCCGCCGCTCCAGGGGATGATGCGCCTGTTCGGCGCATTCGCCCTGGCGCTCGCCACGTTCATGAACGTGCTCGACACGTCGATCGCCAATGTGTCGCTGTCGGCCATCGGCGGCGACCTCGGCGCCGCCGCCTCGCAGCTCACCTGGGTGATCACCTCGTTCGCGGTCGCCAACGCGATCGCCGTGCCGCTGACCGGCTGGCTCGCCCAGCGCTTCGGCGCGGTCCGCCTGTTCACCGCCTCGATCCTGCTGTTCACGGCGTTCTCGGTGCTGTGCGGCCTGGCCAATTCGCTGCAGATGCTGATCTTCTTCCGCGTATTGCAGGGCGCGGCCGCGGGTCCGATGATTCCGTTGTCCCAGGCGCTGCTCCTGTCGACCTTTCCGCGACAGAAGGCGGGCACGGCGCTCGCGGTGTGGGCGATGACCACGCTGGTGGCGCCGGTGATGGGGCCGATGCTCGGCGGCTGGATCACCGACAACATCTCCTGGCCCTGGATCTTCTACATCAACCTGCCCGTCGGTCTGTTCGCCGCGGTGGTCACCTGGGACATCTATCGCGACCGCGAGACGCCGCGGCAGCGCCTGCCGATCGACGCGGTCGGACTCGGCCTGCTCATGCTCTGGGTCGGCTCCCTGCAGATCCTGCTCGACAAGGGCGAGGAGCTCGATTGGTTCGCATCGCCGGTGATCGTCGCGCTGGCGGTGACCGCGGCGCTCGGCTTCTGCGTGTTCCTCGCCTGGGAACTCGTCGACAACCCCCACCCGGTGGTGGACCTGCGCCTGTTCCGGGGTCGCAATTTCTGGAGCGGCACGCTCGCCTTCTCGCTCGGCTACGCGGTGTTCTTCGGCAATGTCGTGCTGCTGCCGCTCTGGCTGCAGGAGTACATGAACTACACGGCCACCTGGGCCGGACTTCTGACCGCGCCGGTCGGAATCCTGGCGCTGCTGCTCTCCCCCTACGTCGGCCGGCGCGTCGGTCGCACCGACTCGCGGATCCTCGCCACGATCGCCTTCGCGATCTTCGGTGTCGCGCTCTATCTGCGCACCTTCTACGATACCGACGCGAATTTCGGCTTCCTGGTCGTGCCAATCATCGTCCAGGGCGCGGCGATGGCCTTCTTCTTCGTGCCTCTCGTCAATCTGATCCTCGCCGGCCTGCCACCGTCGAAGATCCCGGGCGCCTCCGGTCTCGCCAATTTCGCGCGCATCACCGCGGGGAGCTTCGGCACGTCGCTCGCGATCACGCTCTGGGACGACCGCGCGAAGCTCCATCATGCACGGCTGGTCGAATCGATCAGCGCCGCCCACGGCAGCGCTCGTGCCTATTTCGGCGGCTTGCGCGCGGCCGGACTCGGCTCGCGCCAGGCCGCCTCGGTCATCGATCACGTGGTCGACGCACAGGCGCGGCTCCTGGCCGCGGACGACGTGTTCTGGCTCTCGGCCATGCTGTTCTTCGCGATGATCGCCGTGGTCTGGCTCGCGCACCGCTCCCAGCCCGGTCATTCGAGCGATTCGGCATCGGCCGCGCATTGATCTGCGCCTGGCCTGCGACCAATTTAGTTAAATTATATTAAAAACAATTATTTAAGATAACTTTATAAACTCAATTATAACTATCCTGCGCCGAACGGCGCACAAGTCCGCCGTCGATAAATCCGCGTTGCGTTTTGTCAATTGTCTTGTATATTCCCGTCATAGCATCTTGATTTATCACGGCTCCGCAGCGGATATCCGCCTCGAAACCACATTAACTAGTTGCGGTTTCGAGACAAAGAGGCTTTACATGATCAACGCCTGGGAACATTTTCACCACGCGACCCTCGAGCTCGTTCGCTCGACGCCCATCAAGCAACGCCTGATCAGCGCCTACCGGCGCCATCTCGCCGACGTGAGCGAGGACCAACTCCCCGGAGAGATCCGTGAGCCCTTCTCGCAGGTGCGGCGCAGCCTCTGCGGCGTTCAGCCGCTGCGCGGCGAGGACGCGGTCGCCGCCTCGGTGCGCAAGATGTCGAATCAGGATGCCGACGAATGCGCGGCCATGATCGTCGAGATCTTCGGGCGCATCAGCCGCGTGCAGAGCGCCGCGGCGCGCGTGGTCAACGCGCCGCTGAAGCTGCACAGCGTCAGCGATGACAGCGGCGAGTTCGCCGTGCCCGCCTGGATCGCCAACAACTGAGACGGCCGCCACCGCCCCGCGCGCGCTCAGTCGAGCTTGAACTCGATCGTGTCCCAGCGCGTGGTGTCCTCGTGGCGCGCCTGCCGCCGCAGCGCGTCGATCAGATCCCGTTCGTGCCAGGGCACGATCTCGTCGGCGAGATCGCGGATCTCCTTCGGCAGCGGATCGGTCGAGCCGAAGTTCTCCAGCGAGACGATCGGCCGGTCCGCGGATTTGGCGAAATTCATCTGGAACTGCACCAGTTCCGGTGCCGCGCGGTAGACCGCCGGCAGCACGATCACCACCTCGCTGGGGGCGATCTGGCGGCGCAATTCCTCGCGTTGGCTCTCGCGATCGATCGAGCGCCTCGCCTTGGGTTCGCTGGTGTTGCGGTAATAGAACGTGCGCGGCGCCTCCAGGTACTCGAACACGCGCGTGTAGTCGTCGCTCTCTTCCCAGTTGTGAGTCACGAACAGGCGGATCGGGTTGGCCGGCGTCGACATCGGTATGCTTCCCTGTGAGACGTCAATCGGCATGCGCATCGAGGCGCGCGCCGATACAATGTTGCGCGTGCGCCTGCTCGTTTACAACATTCGCTATGCGACCGGCATCGGGCCCGCGTTCCATCTGCCGCTGCCCGGGGCCGGATACCTGCGCTCGAGCCGACAGGTCCTCTCGCAGATCACGCGGTTCATCAAGGAACAGGACCCGGACGTCGTCGGACTGATCGAGGTCGACACCGGCTCGATCCGCACGGGGATGGTCAATCAGGCCGACTACATCGCGCGATCCCTCGGCCATTTCTCCACGTACGAATGCAAGTACGGCGTCTCCTCGGTGAACCAGCTGATGCCGATCGTGCGCAAGCAGTCGAACGCCTTCCTCGCGGCGCCGCGCGTGCACAACGAACGCTTCCACTATTTCGACACCGGCATCAAGCGGCTGATCATCGAGCTCGAACTGGACGAAGTCGCGATCTTCCTGGTCCACCTGAGCCTCAAGTTCCGCCATCGCCAGTACCAGCTGCGCTACCTGTACGACCTGATCCGCAAGTCCTCGAAGCCCGTGATCGTGGCCGGCGACTTCAACACCTACTGGGGCGACCACGAGATCTACCTGTTCACCCAGGCCGCGGGCCTGCGCAACGCGAACCTGCGCGGACTGCCTTCCTACCCGAGCCGCAGCCCCCGCAAGGAACTCGACTTCATCCTGCACAGCGACCGGGTCGCGATCGATCGATTCGAGATTCCGGACGTACGCCTCTCGGATCATCTGCCGCTGATCTGCGACTTCACGGTGCACGAACGGGCCCGGCAGGCGGCCTGAGCCCCCATTTCGACCGAGGAGAGACCGACCCATGAGCGGCAATGGCTACTGGAGGCTGGAGATCGGCCCCGACGACATCGCGGAGCTCGCCTTCGACGCTCCCGGCGCCTCGGTGAACGTGCTGTCGAGGGCGGCGATCGCGGAGTTGTCGGCACGCCTCGACGAGGTCGCCGCCCGCAAGCCGCGCGGGCTCATCCTGCGCTCCGCCAAGAAGAGCGGCTTCGTCGCCGGCGCCGACATCAAGGAATTCACCGCGATCCGCAGCCCCGCGGAGGGCATGGACATGGTGCGCGCCGGGCAGGAGGCGTTCCGGAAGCTCGAGGACCTGCCTCTGCCGAGCGTCGCCGCGATCCACGGCTTCGCCCTCGGCGGCGGGCTGGAGCTCGCGCTCGCCTGCACCTATCGCATCGGCGCCGCGGACGGCCGGGTCTCGCTCGGCCTGCCGGAAGTGCAGCTCGGCATCCATCCGGGCTTCGGCGGCACGGTGCGCACCGTGCGGCTGATCGGCGTCCGCGCGGCGATGGACCTCATGCTGCAGGGCAAGCCGGTCGGCGCCGAGCGGGCCCTGTCGCTCGGCCTGCTGGATCGGCTTGCGCCCGCCGATCGCCTGATCGAGGAGTCCCGGGCGCTGCTCGTGAATCCGCCGCCGCGCCGGCAGGCGCCGCTCGCCGACCGCTTGCTCGGCCTAGGACCCATGCGCTCCCTCGTCGCCCCCAAGTTGTACGCGCGGCTTGCCGAACGCGTGCGCCGCGACCAGTATCCGGCGCCCTATGCGATCGTCGACCTGTGGAAGCGCAGCGGCGCATCCGGACGATCGGCCTACCTCGAGGAGGCACGCTCGCTCGGCGAACTGATGTGCTCGCCGACCTCGCGCGCTCTGGTGCGCGTGTTTCTGCTTCAGGACCGCCTGAAGAGCCAGGGTGCGGGGCGGATCGACGTGCAGCGCGTGCACGTGCTGGGAGCCGGAGTGATGGGCGGCGACATCGCCGCCTGGGCCGCCTACCGCGGCTTCGAGGTCACGCTGCAGGACCGTAGCGAGGAACAGGTGCGCCCGGCGATCGAGCGCGCCCGGGCCTTCTTCGCCAAGCGACTCAAGGACCCTCAGGCCGCCGCGGCGGCGCTCGGTCGGTTGCGCATCGACGTCGAGGGAACGGGGGTCGCCGCGGCCGACGTCGTGATCGAGGCGATCTTCGAGGATCTGGACGCCAAGCGGGCGCTCTACGCCGAGCTCGAGCCGCGCCTGAAGCCGGGCGCGCTGTTCGCCACCAACACCTCGAGCATCGTGCTCGAGTCGCTGAGCGCGAAGCTCGCCGACCCCTCCCGACTCGTCGGCCTGCACTTCTTCAATCCGGTCACGCAGATGCAGCTCGTCGAGATCGTGAGCGGCAGGACCACGCGCGAGGACGTCGCGCAGCAGGCGCTCGCCTTCGCGCGCCGCCTCGACAAACTGCCGGTGCCCTGCCGCAGCGCCCCGGGTTTCGTGGTGAACCGCATCCTCCTGCCCTACGTCAACGAGGCGATCTTCGCCTACGAGGAGGGCGTCTCGGCCGAGGCGATCGACGCGGTCGGCAAGCGCTTCGGCATGCCGATGGGACCGATCGAACTCGCCGACGTGATCGGCCTCGACGTTGCGCTCAATGTGGGCCGGGTACTCGCCGACGCCTTTCATCGCCGGGTGCCCGAGGTGCTCAAACAACTGGTGGCGCAGAAGAAGCTCGGCCGCAAGAGCGGTCAGGGCTTCTACACCTGGAAAGACGGCAAGCCGCTGCGGGTCGCCACGGCACCGCCCGTGATCCCCGAGGACCTCGAGGATCGGCTGATCCTGCCGATGCTGAACGAGGCGGCGGCGACGCTGCGCGAGGGGGTGGTCGCGGACGCCGACCTGCTCGACGCGGGGGCGATCTTCGGCACCGGGTTCGCACCGTTCCGGGGCGGCCCGCTGTACTACGCCAAGGAGCGCGGCACCGAGGCGATCCGGCAGCGGCTCGAGGAACTCGCGCAACGCCACGGCGAGCGTTTCCGACCCGACCCCCATTGGCGGGATCTCGGATCGTGACCCGCTGCGCACGCCGATTCGCCACCGCATGTGGTAGCATTTGCACAGAAAATCAGGCGCTTGGGGCGAAGCGACGATGACACTCAATGGATGAGAGACCGGTCGATCTGGCCTTGTTGAAGAGCTTTTCACCGCTCGACGGACTGAAGGCCGAGAACCTGCACGCGCTCGCGCGCAAGACCAACGTACGCTCGCTCGAGGCGGGACGGCTCTTGTTCAAGGAGGGCGACACCGACAAGCGCACCTTCTATCTGGTTTCCGGCCGCATCGATTATCGGGCCGACGACCGGCCGATCGGCTCGATCGCCGCCCGCTCGGCGGAGGCGCGCACCGCTCTCGCCCCGGGCCTGCCGCGCAGGTTCACGGCGCGCGCCGCGACCGACGTCGAATACATCGCGATCGACAGCGACCTGCTCGACGTGCTGCTCACCTGGGACCAGACCGGGCAATACGAAGTCGCGGAACTCACCGGCGAAGCACTCGGCGACGAGAGCGACTGGATGACCACGCTCCTGCAGACCAAGGCGTTCCACCGGGTCCCGCCCGCGAACATCCAGGCGATCTTCATGCGCATGCAGAGGATCAACTACCGCGCCGGCGACGTCGTGATCAAGCAGGGCACCGAAGGCGACTACTTCTACGTCGTGATTGCCGGCAAGTGCGTCGTGACGCGCGAGACCCCTCTCAACAAGGAAGGCATCAAGCTCGCCGAGCTCTCCCCGGGGGACAGCTTCGGCGAGGAGGCGCTGATCGCCGAAGCGAAGCGCAATGCGACCGTGACCATGGCGACCGACGGCACGCTGATGCGTCTCGGCAAGCAGGACTTCCAGACGCTGCTGAACGAGCCGCTGTTACAGTGGGTCGACTACGAGCAGGCCAAGGAGATCGTCGCCCGCGGCGGCAAGTGGCTCGATGTGCGGCTGCCGAGCGAGTTCCAGAGCTTTCGCATCGACGAGGCGATGAACATCCCGCTGTACTTCATCCGCCTGAAGCTCAACACGCTCGACAAGAAGACGCCCTACGTGGTGTGCTGCGATACCGGCCGGCGCAGCTCCGCCGCGGCTTACATCCTCGCGGAGCGCGGCTACGACGCCTATGTGCTGCGCGGCGGTCTCGGCGGCACCGACACGGCACGCCTGCGCAAGCTCTGACCGGCGGCCGTCCCGAAGGCTCGGCGCCCGCCTCGACTCACATCGTATGGGTGGGTTTGTCGCCGCCGAGCGCGCCGGCGAGATAGGTCTCGATCTTCTTCTGAGTGATGCCGCGGTCCTGTTCGCTGAACTGCACGCCAATGCCGGCCGTGCGCTTGCCCTGGGCGCCCTTCGGCGTCATCCAGATCACGCGGCCCGCGACCGGGAGCTTCTCCTCCTCGCCCATCAGATTCAGCAGCATGAAGACTTCGTCGCCGAGCCGGTAGTTGCTGTTCGTCGGAATGAACAGGCCGCCGTTCTTCACGAACGGCATATAGGCGAGGTAGAGCGCGCTCTTGTCCTTGATCGTCAGCGTCAGCAGACCAGGCTTGTTGTTCGGGCTACGCAATGCCATCACGTTCGAACCAACCCCTTCGCGTCGCGAAAGTCACGAGCTTACGTCACGAGAATATCGACCGGCCGCGCAGCAACAACGCTTCGAGCGCGAGTTGCTGGTTCATGCCCGTCTGAGCGAGCCGCCGGAATTCGGCGAGCGCGTCCAGCAGAGCGTACATGGCCCGTATCTTGGGCTTAAGTAAAGCCGCAGGCAAGCGGACCGGTTCCGCAGTTTGCGAGGAAACACCGGCATCCAGGCCGGCGAAGATCCGCCCTGTGACCCAGTTCTCAAGCCAGCGCAGGCGCAACGGCAGGTCGGTGCGCACCCACTGCTCGGCGAGCAGGGTGAGGTCGACCGAGCCGGCGGCGAGCTGACGCAGGCTCTCGCGCATGTCCTTCTCCAGGGACTCGAGCCCTTCCCGGGCGAGCGACTGCGCGAGCAGCGGCGCCCCGGCGGCGAGCGCGAGCGCGGTATCGAGACCCCGCTCCCCGGCGGACCCGGCGGCGAGCCAGTCGCGTGCGACCGCGGGCTCGGGAACCGGGATCGCGAGACGCAGACAGCGGCTGGCGATCGTGGCCGGCAACCGATGGCTGCGGGCGGCGGTCATGATCAGCAGGGTGTCCGCGCCCGGCTCCTCGAGCGTCTTCAGGAACGCATTCGCGCCGTTCGCATTGAGCGCCTCCGCACCCTCGATCAGACCGACCTTGTAGCCGCCGCGGTAGCTCTTCTGCGCGAGCGCCTCGATCAACTCGCGCACCTGCTCGACCTTGATCTGCTTCGCGTCCTCCTCGATCCGGACGACGTGCAGGTCCGGATGCGTGTCCGATTGCAGCAGCCGGCAGGCGGCGCACGCGCCGCAGGGTCGCCGCTCCAGAGGCGCCTCGCACACGGCGAAGCCCGCGGTCCAGGCGGCCAACTGCGGCGCGCCGAGACCGGCCGAACCGAGAATCAGCAGGGAATGCGGCATCCGGCCGCGGGCCGCGGCCGTGCGGATCCGCTCGATCGCCGGCGCGAGCCAGGGCATGGTCGCGGCGCTCAGGCAATCCATGCGCGCTCCTCGACCGCCGCCATCACCCGCTCGCCGACCCGCTCGGGCGTGCCGGAGGCATCGATCACCGCGAACCGGCCGGGCTCGCCGGCCGCGCGCTGCAGATAGCTGCGCCGCACGCGCTCGAAGAACTCCCGGCGCTCGGACTCGAAGCGGTCGGACTGCGCGCCGCGGCTGCGCGCGCGCTCGAGCGCCGCGTCGACCGGCAGATCGAGCAGCACGGTGAGGTCCGGGCGGCGCGGCCCCTGCACGAGACGCTCGAGCTCCGCGATCGCGGCGATCTCGAGGCCGCGGCCGCCGCCCTGGTAGGCATAGGTCGCATCGGTGAACCGGTCGCACAGCACCCAGCGCCCGGCCCGCAGCGCCGGCTCGATCCGGTTGTGCAGGTGCAAGGCACGCGCCGCGAACATCAGCAGAAGTTCGGCGCTCGGCGGCAACACTTCCTCGCCCCGCTCGAGCACCAGCGTGCGTATCCGTTCGGCGAGCGGCGTACCGCCAGGCTCGCGGGTCTCGAGCACCGGCACGCCGCGCGCGCCGAGCGAGCGCGCAAGCCTGCCGATCTGCGTCGATTTGCCGACTCCTTCGATGCCCTCGAAGGTCACGAAGCGCCCGTTCGTCATCGGTTTCCTCCGCTGCGCCCGGCCTGCCGCTCGCGCAGACGGCGCAGGTAGCGGCGCACCGCGGCGTTCTGTTCGGCGAGGGTCGCGGAGAACACGTGGCTGCCGTCCGGCCGACCCGAGGCGACGAAGTACAGCGCGTCGGTCTTGCGCGGATGGGCGCTCGCATCGATCGCGGCGACCCCGGGCAGGGCGATCGGGGTGGGCGGGAGACCGCTGCGCGTGTAGGTGTTGTACGGTCCGTCGGCGCGCAGATCCAGGGCGTGCAGGCGCCCGGCGTAACGATCGCCGAGGCCGTAGATCACCGTCGGGTCGGCCTGCAGGCGCATACCGATCGAGAGACGGTGCAGGTACAGTCCGGCGATCTCGCGCCTTTCCTCCGGCAGGGACGACTCCTTCTCGACGATCGAGGCGAGGATCAGCAGCTGCCGCTCATCGGCGAGCGGCAGCGCCGGATCGCGCGAACGCCAGGCCTGATCGAGCGCGCGCCGCAGGGCCCGGTGCGCATCGCGCAGCAGAACGACATCGCGCGTGCCGCGCGGGAACTCGTAGGTCTCCGGCAGGAACTGCCCCTCGGGACTCTCACCGGGACTTCCGAAGCGCGCCATCAGGTCGCGCGGCCGCGGCGGCAGCGTGATCGCAACGTTCGGGTCGCGGCGCAACGCCGCGAGCAGGTCCGCGACGCGCCAGCCGTCGACGATCGTGAAGGCGTGGAGCAGCACCTCGCCGCGCAGGAATTTCTCCAGCATGCCGCGCGGCGTGAGTCCGGGCAGCAGTTGATATTCGCCCGCACGCAGCTCGGCCGCCGCGCCCCGAAAGCGCGCGTACCAGGCCCAGAATTGCGGCTCTACGAGCACGCCGCGGCGTCCGAGGTCGGCCGCCACCCGCGAAAGGCTCGCGCCGACCGGCACCTCGTAGATCACCGGCCGCGTGATCGGCAGCGGACGGTCGAACGCGGCCAGCGAGCCGCGCACGGCGAACGCCGCGACCGCGGTCAGCGCTGCGAGTCCGCAGACGCCCGCCGCCCACGTGAGGGCTCTCATCGCGCCTCGAGCCGGGCGAGCAGCGCATTGGCGGCGCCATGCTCGCGATAGATGCGCCGCGAGGCGCCTCGGCCGATCGCGCCCACCGGCATCGGGCCACGCAGCGCGTTGGTCATGAACACCTCGTCGGCGCTCTGCAGATCCGCGAACCGCAGCGGCGACTCGGTCGCGCGCAAGCCGAGCGAAGCCGCGCGCTCGAGCACGAAGCGGCGCATCACCCCGGCGACGCCGCAGCGGTCGACCGGCGGCGTCAGCAGCAGATTGGCGCGCCTGATGAACACGTTGGACATCGTACCGCAGACCACCCGGTCCTCGTGATCGAGCATCAGCCCCTCGCCGATGCGAGGGTCGCTCCATTCGGCGCGCGCCAGCACCGATTCGAGCCGATTCAGCGTCTTCATGCCGGCCAGGGCCGGATTGCAGCCGAGCCGGGTACGGCAGATGCGAAGCGCGAGCGGCACCCCTCGCGCGAACGTCGGCAACGGAGCGAGCGCGAGCAGCCGCGTGGCGCGTTCATGGCCGCTCGGCCGGTAGCCGCGCGCACCGGGGCCGCGGGTCACGATCAGCTTGAGAACACCCTCCCGGCGCCGGCGCGAGGCACCGACGAGCTCCCGGCGCAGATCGGCCTCGGGCGGGGCCTGGATCGCGAGGCGCGCGCAGCTCGCGTACAGCCGTTCGAGGTGCAGGTCGAGGAGCCGCAGCTCGCCGCGGCGGATCCGCATGGTCTCGAACACGCCGTCTCCGTAGTGCAGGCCACGGTCGCGCCAGTCGATGCGGCGCGCGACGCGTCCGTTGATCCACACGCTCATGGGTCTCGGCCCAGGGCGCGCAGCAGCCCCTTCGCCTTCGCGCGCGTCTCCGCCAGTTCCCGTTCGGGCTGTGAGTCGGCGACGATGCCCGCGCCGGCGCGGAACGCCAGACGGGGCCCGTGGGTCGTGAAGGTGCGGATCAGGATGTTGAAATCGGCGCTGCCGTCGCGGTTCAGATAGCCTATCGAGCCGGTGTAGGCGCCGCGGCCTCCGCCCTCGAGCTCGGCGATGATCTGCATGCAGCGCACCTTCGGGCAGCCGGTGATCGTGCCGCCCGGGAATACGGCGCGCAGCGCCTCGACCGGCGAGACACCGGCGCGCAAACGGCCGCGCACGTTCGAGACGATGTGATGGACGTGGGCGTAGGTCTCGATGCTCATGAACTCGTCGACCTCGACCGTTCCACCGCGACAGACGCGGCCGAGATCGTTGCGTTCGAGATCGATCAGCATCACGTGTTCGGCCCGCTCCTTCTCGTCGCGCAACAGCGTGCTGACCAGTTCGGCGTCCGCTCGCGCCGTGGCGCCGCGCGGCCGGGTCCCGGCGATCGGCCGGGTCGAGACCCGGTCGCCGCGGATCGACAGCAACCGCTCGGGCGAGGAGCTCTGCACGGCGAATTCGCCGTACCGCAACAGCGCCGCGAAGGGACTCGGGTTCGCCATGCGCAGCCGCTGGTACAGGGCGACCGGATCGAGCGGCTCGATGGCCGTTCCCGACCAACGACGCGAGAGATTGGTCTGATAGACCTCGCCAGCGGCCGTGTACTCGAGCGCCCGGCGCACGGCCTGCAGGAAGCGACCCGGATCCTCCTCCTCGATCTCGACCGCGGGTAGCGGCGGGGCTGCGTCCGGCGGCTCCCCGAAGGCCGTCACGTCCGCCAGAAACTCCTCGAGCAGTCCTTCGAAGCCCTGCTCGGCGATCAGCCATGCCCGTCCCCGGGAGCGATCGCGCAGCCAGGCCGCGGGCGCGCGAAACGCGAGCCCGACGAACGGATCCGGCGACTCGGGAAGGACGAGCCTGGGTTCGATCTCGGCGGCGAGTTCGTAACCCAGGTAGATCAGCCAGCCGCCGCGAAACGGCAAGGCATCGCCCGGCGGGTCGGCTTCCGGCGAGGCGGGCGGCGGGTCGGACAGGCTCAGCGCGCGCCAGCGGCGGTCGAGTTCGGCGAGGAACCCTTCGCCGGAACGATCCGCGGCGGTTGCGCACAGCACTTCGCCGGAACAGATCGGCAGGAGGTCGTAGCGCTCGCCCGCGACCGCGGTCTCGGTGACCGCGACGCTCTCCAGCAATCCCGGATATCGCTGCGGCCGCGCAGCGACCAGCCGCGAAGGTTCAAACCTTGCGGAAAATGAGCGAACCGTTCGTGCCACCGAAGCCGAAGGAATTCGACAGCGCGCAATGCAGGGTCATGCGCCGCGCGACGTTCGGGACGTAGTCGAGGTCGCATCCCTCGCCGGGGGCATGCAGGTTGATCGTCGGCGGCGCGACCTGGTCGCGCAGCGCGAGCACCGAGAAGATCGCCTCGACGGCACCGGCCGCGCCGAGCAGGTGGCCGGTCATCGATTTCGTCGAGCTGACCGCGAGCCGGTCGGCCGCGGCGCCGAAGGCGCGGCGAATCGCCGTGGTCTCGGCGCGGTCGCCGAGTTCGGTCGAGGTCGCGTGCGCGTTCACGTACTGGATCGCCTCTGGAGCCAGGGCCGCATCGGCGAGCGCCTTCACCATCGCCTTGCGCGCGCCCTCGCCGCTCTCCGGCGGCGCGGTCATGTGGTAGGCGTCGCCGCTCATGCCGAAGCCGACGACCTCCGCGTAGATCGTCGCGCCGCGGGCCCTGGCGCGCTCGTATTCCTCGAGAACCATGGCCCCGGCCCCGTCGCCCATCACGAAGCCGTCGCGGTCCTTGTCCCAGGGGCGGCTCGCGCCACTCGGGTCATCGTTGCGCTGGGAGAGCGCCTTCGCCTGTGCGAAACCGCTCACACCGGTCGGACAGGTCGCCATCTCCGATCCGCCGGCGAGCATCGCGTCGGCCTCGCCGTACTGGATCAGCCGGGTCGCGAGACCAATGGCGTGGGTCGAGGTGGTGCAGGCCGTTGCGACCGCGAGGTTGGGGCCGGTCAGATTGAACTGCATCGAGAGGTGGCCGCTCACCAGATTGATGATGCTGCCGGGGATGAAGAACGGCGAGACCTTCTTGGGAGAATGCGTCTCGAGATACTTGTCGTAGGTCTGCTCGATCGACTCGAGCCCGCCCATCCCCGAGCCCATCAGCACACCGACGCGATCGCTGTCGGCCTCGGACACCGTGAGGCCCGAATCGCGCATCGCCTGGATGCCGGCGACGATCCCGTACTGCATGAACGCGTCCATGCGGCGCGCTTCCTTGGCGCTCAGATAGGGCTCGAGGTCGAGCCCGCGGATCTCGCCGCCGAAGTGCACCGGGAACGATGCGGTATCGAACCGCGTGGTCCGGGTGATACCGCTGCGGCCCTCGAGAATCGCCGCCCACGCCGTAGCGATGTCGTTACCGACCGGCGAGACGATCCCGAGGCCGGTCACGACGACGCGCCGCTTGCTCAAGGCTCACTCCTGATGAAACGCCGCCCGACGCGCAAAGCCGCCTCAGGCCTTGGACTTGTGCGAGGTGATGTAGTCGATGGCCTGCTGAACGGTGGTGATCTTCTCGGCATCCTCGTCCGGGATCTCGGTCTCGAACTCTTCCTCGAGCGCCATGACCAGCTCGACGGTGTCCAGCGAGTCCGCGCCCAGATCGTCGACGAACGAGGCGTCGTTGGTCACTTCTTCTTCCTTGACGCCCAGCTGTTCGGCCACGATCTTCTTAACTTGCTGCTCGACAGTGCTCATCGCTATGGTGTCCTCTCGGAATTTACCTGTTATGACACGGCGTCGCAGGACGCCGAGTTCCGGCCAGCCCCCACTTGCGGGCAGGGCGCGTATTTTAAGGGAACGCGGTCGCGCCGGCTACCAGAGACTCGACGGCCGGCATTCAGGGCATGTACATGCCGCCGTTGACGTGGATCGTCTCGCCGGTTACGTAGGCGGCGGCCGGCGAGGCGAGAAAGCCCACCGCGGCCGCGACGTCCTCGGGAAGACCGAGCCGGCCCAGGGGGATCTGCGCGTCGAGCACCGCGCGCTGCTCGGCGGCGAGGGCGCGGGTCATGTCGGTGTCGATGAAGCCCGGCGCGACCACGTTGACCGTGATGCCGCGCGAACCGACCTCGCGCGCGAGCGACTTCGAAAAGCCGATCATGCCCGCCTTGGCGGCCGCGTAGTTCGCCTGGCCGGGATTGCCGGTCAGCCCGACCACCGAAGCGATGCTGACGATGCGACCCTTGCGCGCCTTCATCATCCCGCGCAACACCGCCTTGGACAGCCGGAACACCGAGGCGAGGTTCGTCTGGATCACCGCGTCCCAGTCCTCGGGCTTCATGCGCAACAGGAGCGTGTCGCGGGTGATGCCGGCGTTGTTGACCAGGATCGTGACCGCGCCTTCGCGCGCCTCGATATCGGCGAGCAGCGCCTCGATCGAGGCCGGATCGGCGACGTCGAGCACCGCGCCCCGCCCGCCGTGACCGGAGAGGGCTGCGCCGATCGACTCGGCGCCGGCGGCGGTGGTCGCGGTTCCGATCACCCGCGCACCCTGTCGGGCGAGATGCGCGGCGATCGCGGCGCCGATGCCGCGCGAAGCGCCGGTCACCAGCGCGACTTCCCCTGTGAGCGTGGACATTGGCGGATACCTCTGGCGACTTCAGACCGCTTGCGCGGCGAGCAACGCCTCTTCGATCGACTTCGGATCCTCGAGCGAGATCATCTTCAAATCGCGGTTCTTGTCGATCCGTCGATTCAGGCTGCCGAGCACCTTGCCCGGTCCGCACTCGACGATGACGGTCGCGCCGGCGCCGATGATGGTGCGCACGGTCGCGGCCCAATAGACCGGCGTGCGCAGCTGTTTGACCAGCGCCGCGCGGATCTCGTCCGGCCGACGGTGCTGCTTGACGTCCACGCCGTAGACCGCCACGTCCTGGGGCGAGAGGACCTGGACCTCGGCGAGCCGCTCCCCGAGGCGCGCCGCGGCCGGGGCCATCAGCGAGCTGTGCGCCGGGACGCTGATCGGCAGCATGACCGCGCGCTTCGCTCCGCGCGCCGTCGCCGCCTCGACGGCGCGCGCGACCGCGCTTGCGCGTCCGGCGATGACCACCTGACCCGGCGCGTTGAAATTCACCGCCTCGACGACTTCGCCCTGGGCCGCCTCGGCGCAGGCCGCCTCGACGTCGCTGTCCTCCAGCCCGAGGATCGCGGCCATCGCGCCCTCCCCCTGCGGCACGGCCTCCTGCATGGCCTGGGCACGGAACCTGACCAGCGCGACCGCGTCCCGGAACTCGAGGCTGCCGGCGGCGACCAGCGCCGAGAACTCGCCGAGGCTGTGCCCGGCCATCGCTTTCGGAACGGGACCGCCGAGCGAGCGCCAGATCCGGTAGGTCGCCACGGCCGCCGTCAGCATCGCCGGCTGCGTGACCTCGGTGGCGTTCAGCGCCTCCGCCGGTCCGTCGCGGCAGATGGCCCAGAGATCGTAGCCGAGGACCTCGGAGGCCTCGGCGAAGGTACGGCCGACCTGCGCGTGCGCGGCGGCGAGTCCGGCCATCATGCCGACCGACTGGGATCCCTGGCCGGGAAAGGTGAATGCGAGTGACATGCGCTGCGGGTCTCCAGGACGGCCCTGGACGTTCTCAGGACCTTTGGCTCGGGCGGATTATAGCCGTCCAGGCGCAGAGTGCAGCCCCGACGATCGCGCCGGCGAGCGCACCATAGAGGTGCGCATCGACCACGATCAGAGGCGCGGCGTGTCCGGTGGCTTGCGCATACTGCTCGTGCGCGAGCTTGACCACGAGGACCACGACCAGGATCCAGCGCTCCCAGGCGCGCTCGACGAATCGGCGCACGGTGCCGGCGGCGACCGCTCCGTGCAGCACGCCCGAGGAACCGAGATACCAGTCGACGCGCGGACTGAGCCACCACAGTCCGCTGCCGATCGCCAGCGCCGAGGCGCAGACGATCGCCAGCCACTCGACGCCGTCATAGGCATCGGCGAACAGCGCCCAGACGAGCACCAACCCGAGACCGTCGAGCAACAGGTGATGCGCGTCGAGATGCACGAGGTGCGCGGTCAGGAGCCGCCACCACTGTCCCTCGCCGAGCGCGGCGCGATCGTAACGCAGAGCGAGTCGGGCGGAGTCGCCGAACGCCGACAACAGCACCAGCGCGCCGAGCAGCGCGAGCAACCAAATCCAGCGGCCGCGGTCCCACTGCAACGAGGCGAGGATCGCCCCGCCGCGGCGCGAACGGTCCGGCTCAGGCCGTATTTTTGATATCATGCGGTCACTTTCCCGAGGATCCATCATGCGCAATCGCTCACGCGGATTCACTCTGATCGAGATCATGGTCGTCGTGGTGATCCTCGCGGTCCTCGGCGCGCTGGTGGTGCCGAAGATCCTCTCCAACGTCGACAAGGCGCGCGTCACCCGCGCGGCGAGCGACATCCGCGCGATCGAGACCGCGCTCGACCTGTACCGGCTCGATAATTTCAAATACCCGACCACGGAACAAGGCCTCGAGGCTCTGGTGAGGAAACCGGCCGATCCGACGCTCACCAATTACCGCGAGGGCGGCTACCTCAAGGCGGTGCCCAAGGACCCCTGGGGCAACCCCTACCACTACACCAGTCCGGGCGCCGACGGCCGGGACTATGACATCATCTCGTATGGCCGCGACGGCAAACCCGGCGGCGAGGGTTACGACGCGGACATCAGCAGCTCCTCGCTCGACCAGAACTAGGCGCAACGCGCCGCGACGGTGCGAGCTCCGGCATGCGCAGTCGCGGCTTCACGCTGATAGAGATCCTGGTCGTGCTGGTGATCATGGCGGTCGTGATCTCGATCGCCGTGTTGTCCATCAACGTGGCGGGCCGCGACACGCAACTCGACCAGGAGAGCCGCCGGATCGTGGGACTGCTCGACCTGCTGCACCAGAAGGCCCTGCTCGAGGGCCGGGACTTCGGGCTCCTGGTCGAGCCGCGCGGTTACCGCTTCCTGGTCTATGACACGCTGCGCGAACAATGGATGCCGTTCGACCAGGACCCGCAGTTCCGGCCACGTTCCCTGCCCGCGGGGCTCGGCTTCCGCCTCGAGCTCGACGGCCGCCAGATCGTCCTGAAGACGCCCGACCCGAAGCTTCGGGGCGATGTCGCGCCCGCGCCCCCGCAGATCGCGATCGCGGCCAGCGGCGAGGGGACGCCGTTCCGCCTGACGATCGAGCGCGACTCGAGCGGCGCGACCGCGGTGATGAGCGGCGATGCGTTCGGCGACACCCGCCTGGGCGACGCCTCGGCGGCGTCGCGCGCCTCGTGAATCGCACGCCGCGCCTCCGCCACGTCAATCCGGCCGGCGGCTTCACGCTGGTCGAGGTGCTGGTGGCGCTCACCATCGTCGCGCTCGGACTCGCCGCGCTCATGACCACGATCGCCGGCGCGGCGCGGACCAGCGGCTATCTGCGCGAGAAGACCCTCGCGGAATGGATCGCGATGAACCGCATCACGCAGGTGCGCCTCGGCCTGCAGACCTCCGGCGAGAGCCAGGACAAGGGACAACTGCGTTACGCGGGGCGCGACTGGCACTACGACACGCGCTACTTCAACACCAGCATCAATTCGATGCGCCGGGTGGTCGTGCGCGTCTGGGCCGGCAAGCCGGATGCCAAGGGCAATCCGCTCGCCGAGGCCATCGGCTTCGTCGGCACGCAGATCGCCCCGCCGGGCAGCTCGGACCTGTACGACTGGACGACCGGTGCGGTGCCGCTCGGCGCGACCCAGACCGGCGCCGCGGGCAACACGACACCGATCCAGAACGCGCAACCGATCACGGGTTCGGGCACGAAGAGCGGACCATGAAGTCGCGGGGCTTCACGCTGATCGAGATGCTGGTCGCCCTGCTGATCCTCGGGATCCTCTCGGCGCTCGCCTACGGGACCTACCGCGAGGCGCGGATCTCGGCGCAGCAGACCGAGAAGAGTCTGAAGCGCACCCGTGAAATCGAGTTCGGCCTGAGAGTGATGGTGCAGGACTTCGCCGAGATCGCGCCGCGGCCGATCCGCGATCCGCTCGGCCAGGCGAGACTGCCGGCGCTCGCCGGCGGCGCGGGGGCGGCAACCTTCGACCTCTCCTCCGGCGGCGACTCGGGGGATGCGAGCTCGGCGCTCGGCGCCGGCCCGCCTCTGGTCGAGTTCACGCGCGCCGGATGGTCGAATACCGCCGGCGAGCAGCGCAGCACCCTGCAGCGCGTCGCCTATCAACTGGTCGGCACGGTGTTGAAGCGCGCCTATTACGTGGTGCTCGACCCGACCACGGCCGACCAACCCGTGGTCCAGGACCTGCTCACCGGCGTCAAGAGCGTGCGCATCCAGTATCTCGACCAGAGTCAGAACTGGGTGAGCGAGTGGCCGCCCGCGGCGCTGCCCGCGGTGACCCGGCTCGCGGTGCGACCGGCCGCGGTGGAGATCGTGATCACCTTCAGCGACTGGGGCGAAGTGCGCCGTCTGGTCGAGGTGGCCGGATGAGACCGATCCGCCATCGCCGTCGGGAACGGGGCGTCGCGCTGATCATCGCCCTGGTGATCGTCGCGCTCGCCACGGTGCTCGCCTGGAAGATCGGCTTCGACAGCTACCTCGAACGCCAGCGTACCTTCGCGATCCTCTCGGTCGAACAGGCGATGCAGTTCGGCGCGGGCGCCGAAGCCCTGGCCGCGGACGCGCTCTCGCAACAACTGCAGCAGACGCCGCAGGTCACGCTCGCCCAAGCCTGGGCCCAGCCGACCCCGGCGCTGCCGATCACGCCGCCGGAGTCTCCCGACGGGGAGCCGATCGGTACGCTGCAGGGCAGCCTCGAGGACATGGACGGGCGGTTCAACCTGAACAATCTCGCCCGCCTTCTGCCCGATGGCACCGAGGACCCGCAGCCGCTCGAGCAGTTCCAGCGACTGCTCGTTGCAGTGCACCTCGAGCCGAAGTGGGCCGGCATCGCCCGCGACTGGATCGACCAGGACCGCGTGCCGAGCCAGCCCGATGGCGCCGAGGACGACGTGTACACGCGGCTCACACCGCCGTACTGGACCGGCGACTGGCCGATGACCACTCCCACCGAACTCATGGCTCTTCCCGGCTTCGGCCGCGACCGCTATCTCGCCATCGCGCCGTACGTGACGGCGCTGCCGACTGCGGACGCGGTGATCAATTTGTGCACCGCCCCGGCGCCGGTGCTCGAGAGTCTCGCCTCCACTTTGAACGGCGAGTACAGCAGCGATCCAAACGCGTTGGCCGCCGGCCGCAAGAACGGCTGCTTCCCGGACTACAACACCTTCGAGGCGACCGTCGGTCAACAAAGCGCGGACTGGGCCCAGATCCAGAACTGGGTCACCGACGGCAGCAACGGCAAGCTCGCCAATGCGTATTTCCGTTTGACCACCCGCGTGACGCTTGGCACCGCGCAATTCACCTTGTACAGTCTTTTGCTGCGCAACAGCGGCGGCAAGGTCGTACCATTGCTGCGCAGTTTCGGGACTCTATGAACACCCCATGCCGCAGATCCTGATCGTCCGACTCCCAGCGCCCGGACAGACCGACGCCGAGTGGCTCACGGTCGACGATGCCGGCCTCGCGCAGGGCGTCGTGCACCGCGGCCCGCTCGCCGAGGCCGCGGCGACCGCACCGCCGGAGGCGCGGGTGATCGCGCTCGCGAGTGGCACGGAAGTGCTGATCGCGGCCGCGCAGCTGCCGCCCGGGAGCGGCGCGAAACTCGCGCGCGCCGTACCGTTCGCGCTCGAAGAACAACTCAGCGAGGACCTCGACACGCTCTGCTTCGCGATCGGCAAGCGCGCCGCCGACGGCACCACGCCGGTCGCCGTGGTCGCGCGCACCGCGCTCGAGGGCTGGCTCGCCGCGCTGCGCGGCGCGGGACTCGAACCCGCCGCGCTCCATGCGGACCTTGCCTGGCTGCCCGACAATCCGGGGCAGACCGTGCTCTGGCTGGAAGGGGAGCGGCTCGCGGTGCGCCGTCCCGGCGCCCTGCCGCTGATGGTCGAGGCCGCACCGCTCGCCGATGCGCTCGAAGCCTGCGGCCTGATCTGCGATCCGGCGGCCGCGCAAGCCGAGCCGCAGCCGCTCGCCAACGCGATCCTCTACCTCGGTCGCGAGGACTGGGAGCGCGTGCAGAACGAGGTCGAGTCGCTGCTGCCGCGCTTCGAGACGTTGAAGGTGCAGCTGCTCGCCGACGGCCCCCTGCCCTGGCTGGCCCGATCGCTGACGACGCGCGGCGCGGTGAACCTCCTGCAGGGCGAATTCGCCCGCACGCCGCCGCTCGCAAAGCGCCTGCACGAGTGGCGGGTCGCGGCGATCCTCGCGGCGGCGCTGCTGGTGGTGCACATCGGCGCGCAGAGCATCGAGCTCGCTCACGCGCACCGCGAGCGCGCCCGACTCGACGCGCAGATCGGTCAGCTGTATTCGACGGCGATGCCCGGCGAACCGATGCAGGATGCGCGCCGCCAGATGCAGCAGCGCCTGCAGCTGATCCGCGCGTCGGCGACCGGCCCGCAGCGTTTCCTGCACGCCATGCAGGCGCTCGCGACCGCGGTGGCCGCGAGCCCGCAAACCACGATCGAATCCTTCGCCTTCCGCGACGGGTCGATGGACCTGACCGTGGCCGCACATGCCATCGACGGCCTCTCGCAACTCGCCGGGTCCCTCGGCAGGCAGGGTTTTGCGGCCGAGATCCAGTCCTCGACGCCGACCAAGGACGGCATCGAGGGGCACCTGCGGATCCACAGCACGGAGCCGCGACGATGAAGGCGGCGCTGCGCGCCTGGATCGAGGGTCTCGAGCCGCGCGAACGGTACTTCGTGCTGGGTGGCGCCATCGTGCTCGCGGTGACGCTGATGGTCTCGCTGGTGCTCATGCCGCTCGATGCGGCGCTCTCGCGCGCACTCGCCGGCAACCAGCGCCGTCGGGGCGACCTCGAGTGGATGCGGGTGAACGCCGCCGAGATCCGCGCCGGGGCGGCGACCGTACGCGCGCCGAGCGCCGAGCCGCCCCTGGTGCTGGTCGATCGGACCGCCCGCGACGCAGGCCTCGGCGAGGCCCTGCGCGGCACGCAGCCGGCGGGCGACGGAGGGCTGCAGGTGCAGCTCCAGGGCGCGGCGTTCGACGCAATGATCGCCTGGATCGGTCAGCTCGACGCGCGCTACGGCCTCGCGGTGAGAACGATTACCGTGGACCGCGATGCGCGCACGGGGACCGTCGATGCCAACCTCACGTTCGCCCCGCCCGCGCACTGACCGGAAGGCCCCGGCCGCGCGCCGGCACGCCTACTGGCCTCTGATCCCGCTCGCGATCCTGATCGGTGCCGCGACGCTGATCGCCGCGCTGCCGGCCGCGATTCTCGGCCGGATCCTGCCGCCGGACCTGCGGCTGGTCGATGCCTCGGGTACGATCTGGCACGGCGCCGCCGCCGACGTGGAATTCGCGGGCCGCGGGCTCGGCGCGCTCGAATGGCGCCTGCATCCACTCGCCCTGCTGCGCGGCGCAGCCGATCTCGACCTGCACTGGGTCGACCTGCGCTGGTCGGCGACGGCCAGGGCGAGTCTCGGGCGCCAGGCGTTCCGCCTGAGCGACTTGCGTGCCGCGGGCCCGATCGCCGATCTCGCGCCATTCGGCCTGCCGCCCGGCTGGAGCGGAACCGCGACGGTCGACCTTCACAGCCTCGGCGGTGACTACCACCGCATCGCCACGATCGACGGTCAGATATCGATCGCTCACCTCGCCTCGGCCGGCTTCGCGAACGGCATCGACCTCGGCGACTACCGGGCGCGACTCGGTACGCAGACCGCGACCGGCGCCGCCGGACTCGGCGCGAACATCGAGGACCTCGCAGGGCCGCTGCGCCTGCGGGCGACCGTGAGCGTCGACCAGTCGAACCGGCGTGCGCTGGTCTCGGGCACGGTCGCGGCGCGGCCGGATGCGAACCCGGCGATCGTCGCCGAGGTCGAGCGGCTCGCGCGCATGCGCGGCCGCAACGCCGCCGGCGAGGTCCCGTTGGACGTCGAGCTCGGCTACTAGGATCGACAGGCCCTAGGCCGGCCACTCGCGCCAGGCGCGCATCAGCGGAAAATACAGCCCGAGGCGCACGGGCTCCGGCCCCAGACCCCGGGCGAGCAGCGCATAGCGCGCCATCTGCGGACGATAACGTTCGACCTCGCGGTCGAGGAACGACTGTTCGCCGCCGCCTTCGTGGGCGCTGGTCTTGTAGTCGATCACCCAACGTACGCCCTGCTCATCGATGAAACTTCGGTCGAACACCGCGTGGATCACCGTTCCGGCATGCACCCCGGAGAACGCCTGTTCGCGCAGATCGTCGCGGCGGCCGCCCGCGAGGATCCAACGCCCGCGCGGATCGGCGAGCACGGCGCGCAGCGCCGCGAGTGCGCGCCGGGTCGCCGCATCGAGCATCGCCGCGGGCACGCCGCGGGACTCGAGCCAGCGCCGCAGCCGTGGCCCGCGTGCCTCCAGTGATGCCTCGTCGTCCCGCTCCGGGTCCAGGCGCTGCAGCTCGGCGTGCACCGCCGTGCCCACGTGCCGCGCGGTCTCGCCGACCCAGTCGAACTGCGGCGTCGGGGTACGCGCCACGAGCGCGAACGGATCCACGGGCGAGGCGAAGGCGCGCTCGATCGGCGGCGCCGACCAGCCCTCGGCCAGGCGGCGCAGAGGCGGCAGCCGTCGGGCGTCGTCCTCCGGCGCCTGCGTCCTGGCCGCCCTGGCCGGCGCGGGCGGACCGAAGTCCGCGCCGACCAGGGGCCAGAGCACGCCGAGCAGACTGCCGGCACGGGGTGAGAACGGCCGGCCGTCCGCGGCGGAGCGCGTCACGCTGTCGGCACCCGCGGCCGGATCGCCGCAGACGCCGTCCTCCCGCGCCGGGTCGATCCCGGCGCTCTCGCCCGGATCGCCGGTCACCGCCGAGAGCCAGAGATCGTGCTTGGCGCGCGTGCAGCCGACATAGAGCAGGCGCTCGGCCTCGAGGTTCGCGCCGAGCCGCGCCTCGCGGCGCAGGAATTCGAACAACGGATCCGCATCGGCGCCGATCGCTGGACGGGCGGCCATGATCAGTCCGTCGCGGCCCGGCCGCGAGAACTGCAGCGACAGCAGGAAATCGTTGCCGCGTGCCGTGATGCCACGCTCGAGCGCGGGCAACAGGACGCAGTCGAACTCCAGGCCCTTGGCCTTGTGAATGGTCATGATCTCGACCGCGCCGCCGTCGGCGTCGCGCGCATACAGGTCGGTGAACTCACCGGCGAGCTCCGCCGGGTCCGGCAGGCCGCGCCGCTCGAGTTCGCGCAGTCGCGCGAAGGCGCGCTCGGCATCGCGCAGATCCGCATCGCCCGCGGCGCAGGCCGGGCCGCCGAGCGCGAGCCAGACGCGTTCCAGATGACGGCTGAAGCGGCCGTCGCCCGCGCCGCGCAGCGCCGACTCGAGCACCGCGTGCAACTCGCGGCAGCGCGCCCGGGCGGCCGGCGCGAGTGCGGCCAGCGCCGTCTCGTCGGCCAGCGCCTCGTAGACGGTTGGCGCCGCGCGAGCAAGCCGCAGCAGATCGGCGAGCGCAAGTCCCGCCCAGGGCGCACGCAGCAGGGCGAGCCACGCGCCTCGATCGCCGAGATGCAGCAGCGCCCGTGCGAGCGAGACCAGGTCGCGCACGGCCGGCCGATCGGCGAGCGGCTCGATGTCCACCGCGCGGAACGCGAGGCTCCGCGCGCGCAACGCCGCGGCGATCGCGCGCGCGTGCCGCTTGGCGCGCACCAGTACGGCGATCCGCCAGTCGGGTTCCTGTTCACGCCGTTCGGCGATCCTCGCCGCGACGGCGGCGGCCTCCTCCTCCGGCGAGGCGAAAGCCGCGAGACACACGCCGTCATGGCGCGCGCCCTCGGCGCTGCGCGCGGCGCGGCTCGCCCGGAACGCGATCGCGCCACGATCGCGGTCGTCGCGCGCCGGCAGCACCCGCGCGAAGGTCGCGTTGATCCAATCGACCAGCGGAGGGGCCGCGCGGAAATTGTCGGTGAGCCGCAGCACCGTGAAACGCAGAGCGCCGAGCCCGACCTCGGCGAGATCGAGGAAGGCGCGCACTTCCGCGTCACGGAATCCGTAGATCGACTGCATCGGATCGCCCACGCAGAACACGCTGCGGCCGTCGCCCTCCTGCCAGCCCGCGGTCAGCGCGCGCAGCAGGTCGAGCTGAGCGCCGGAGGTATCCTGGAACTCATCGATCAGCACGTGGTTCAGACGATAATCGAGGCGCAGCGCGAGATCGGTGGGCGCCTCCGGCTCGCCGAGCGCGCGCCGCGCGGCGATCGACACCGCGGGGAAATCGATGCGGCCACGTTCGCGGAACACGCGCTCGAGCTGGGCCGCCGCGAGCACCAGCACGCGTCCGACGTCGCGCACGCGCTCCCAGTCCTGCTCGCCATAGACGGGCGGCGGCAGGCGTCGCACCGCATCGAGCGCCACGACGGCCAGGCGGTCGCGACCGACTTCACGGAGCAGATCGAGCATCACGGACTTCTCTGGCGCTTTGGGCGCAAACCCCTCGGTCACCGTGATCCGCCCGCGCACCTGGCCGTTGGCGTTCAGGACGATCGCGGCGAGAGCGGCCCATCGCGGCAGATCGGCGGCGGTCGGGCGCGCCGTCGAGCCGTCGGCGCTCCAGGGTGCGAGCCGCGCCGGCGCGTCGGCGCGACTCGCCACCGCATGCAGGACCGCGCTGAACGCGGCGAGGCGTTCGGCACCTAAACGGTCGGCCGCCTCGGCGAGCACGCGTCCGACCAGCAGTGCGAGATCCTCCTCGAAGCGCTCACGCACCGCCGCCAGCACCTCGGCGCCCGGGTCCACCGCCGCACGCAGTCCGCCCGCGAGCCGCGGCAGCCAGCGCTCGCGCCCCGGCAGCATCTCGGCGATCAGATCGGCGAGCCGGTCGTGACGCTGATCGCCGCGATCGAGCACCCGCTCGATCGCGGCGCCGAACTCGTCGTCATCGGCGTGTGCGAGCGTCCGCTCGGCCGCTTCCCGGTACAACGCGCGCGCGTCGTCCTCGACCGGCGGACGTTGGCCGAATCCCGTGTCGAGCGGCAGGTTCGCCGCGAGCCAGCCGTTGAACGCGTCGATCGTCTCGATCCGCAGCCGCGAGGGATGCGCGAGCAGGTCGACGCCGTGCGCCGCGAGCGCCTCGGCCGCGGCGGCGGCGAGCGCCAGGGTCGTGGCGTCGAGTTGCGCACCGCACCGCGGATCGCGGGTCGACTCGAGCGCGCGCAACACCCGCTCGCGCATCTCGAGCGCGGCCCGCCGGGTGAACGTGAGCGCGAGCACGCTCTCCGGCGTCTCGACCATGGCAAGCACCCGCAGGAACCTCTGCACCAGCAGGGTCGTCTTGCCCGAGCCGGCGGGCGCCTGCACGAGCACGGAGCCCTCGTGCAGCACCGCCCGTTCGCGCTCGGCGGCATCCTGCGCACGCGGCCGGTCAGTCATCCTCGCCGTCCGCCGCTTCGCCGATCCGGCACAGACCCTGCAGGCCGCAGTTCGCGCAGACGCCGGGCAGCGGATCGACCGCCGCGTGGCCGTCGCGAAACTGCTCCGCGAGCGCCTCGATCCGACGCCGCCACAGCGCGAGCAGGGCCGTGAAGTCGCGCTGCCCCTCCAGGGAGCTGCGTCGATCCCGCGGCAGCAGCGCGCCATCGCGCCCGGACTCGTAGCGGAAGCGGCACTGCGCGGCGTTGACCTCGGCGTAGGCGACCGCATCCAGGCCTTCGCCGCAGAGCAAGGCGTACATCGGCAGCTGGGGATTGGCGGGGCGCTCACCGCGCCAGTCGAGCGACGTATTACCGCTCTTGTAGTCGATCAGCACGCGCCCGCCGTCGGCGAGGCGGTCGATGCGGTCGATCCGGCAGCTGAACTCGAGACCCGCATGGCGGGCGATCTGCCGGCCCTGTTCGAGCCTCTCGATCTGGAAATCGCTACGTCCCGCCTCCAGCTCGAGCCAGAGCGCGAGCAGTCGCGCGAGGCGCGCGCGTTCGCGCCGGCACCAGCGCTCGCCGGGATCCCGCTGCGCGCGCTGGTGAGCGATCGCCGCGGCGATCGCCTCGTCGATCAGCCGCGCGCGCGCCGGCGGCTCGAGCGCGACCAGCGCTCCATGCGAACCGAGTGCGCCCCAGATCCGCTCGAGCGCTTCGTGCACGAGCTGGCCGCGTTCGCGCGCATCGAACCCGGTCGCCGGCAAGCCGAGCGCTTCGACCCGCAGGCGGCTGTGCGCGAAGCCGCGGAACGGGCATTGCGACTGGGCGCGCAGCGTGGCGATACCGCGGGTCGCCTCGTCGGCCGCAAACGGCGGCGCGATCTCGTCGCGGAACCACTCCAGCGCGCCGGCGTGCGCGCGCTGTGCGCTCCAGAGCGGCGGCGGCGCCGCAAAAGGGACCTCGAGATCGACGATCCCGGCGGGCCAGAACGGACTCGGATGAACCGCCCCCGCGGACTCGCCTTCGGCGAGACTGAACACGGCCGCGGGCGCGCGCGCCGCCCAGCGCTCGCCCAGATCGCGCGCCGCGGCGAGCCGCGCCGCCGGCGAGGCCGACTGGACGCCATAGCGGCGCTGCAGCTCGCGCGGCAACAGGGGCAGATACTCGACCGGCTGCGGCCAGGCGCCCGCGTCGAGGCCGCCGATCCACAGAGCGTCGTAGGCGAGCCAGGGATCGGCGATCGAGGCCGTGACCCAGATCGGCGGCACGCCGGTCTCGGGCTGGAACGCGGCTTCGCGTGCCGCCGCGGCCAGACGCCCGGCGGCCTCGGTGCGATTCGCCGTGCCGAGCAGCGCATCGGCCGTGGCGAGCTCGGCGAGCAGCGCGCGAAAGCGTTCGACCGATTGGTACTGCTCGCTCGACCAGCGCGTCTGGTCGACCCAGGTCGTGGCCTCGAACGCCGCGACGAACGGTCCGATCCACCGGCTCATGGGTTGTGCGCCGCGCGGCTCGTGAAGCCGCCCGAGCGCCGCGCCGATCCGCTCCAAGGCCGCACAGGCCGGCAACTGCGCTCGACGTCGCACCTGCTCGCCGAGCTCGAGCCAGCGCGGCGCCGGCGCCTCGTCCGGCGCGACCGCGCGCAGCGCCAGATCGAGCCGCGCGGCCACGGCGGCCGCGGCCGCGTCGGGCTGCAGCGCCGGCGAGCGCAGCAAGGCGCTGAAGCGCTCGAAGCGGGTCGGCTTGAACGCGAACGTGAGCAGCTCGAGCGCAGCGGCGACCAGCGGATATTCGGCGAGCGGCGTGCCGCCGGCGAGCGCATAAGGCGCAAGGCCCTCATCGCCATCCAGAGCGTAGCGTCGCGGGGCGAGCGCCGCGTCGAACGCATCGGCGATCTCGGCGCGCCGCGCCTCCAGATCCGGGATCAGCACCCAGGCGCGAAAGTCCTCGCGGTCGCGCAGCCGCGCCCGCAGCCACTCGGCCGCCGCAGCCGCCTCGGCCCGCGGGTCGCGCGTACGGCATGCGAAGGCCGCCAATCGCGGAGCCGCGGGCGCTGCGAGCGGCCCGCGCGCATGCCGCGCGAGCCAATGCCGCGCGACCGGCCTCCAGGCCGGATTGTCGAGCGGCGCGACGGGCTCGGGCGCGGCAGCGAAACCGGCGAGTAGATCCTCGCTCGCGACGCAGCCGAGTTCGCGGCAGCGAAGGTCGAATCGCGCGATCCAGCGACCGAGGAGCTCGGCCTCCTCGCCCGCGGCCCCATTCAGGGCCTCGAAGGGAATCGCGTGTTCGCGCATCGCGCGGCGCGCCCGACGTGCCGCATCGGCGAGCCCCTCGGGATCCTGCACTCCGCCGGCGTCAGCGGCGAGGACCTCGCGCCACAGGTGGCGCTCCTCGACATCCTCGAGACAACGGCTGCGCACCGCGCCGGCCGCGAGCCGGCGATCGTGGTGCTCGCGCAGCCAGCTGCCGAAGTCACGGATCCGCGGGGTCGGCCAGACGGCGCGCCCCGAATCGCGGTGAGCGCGTTCGACCGCCTCGAACAGCGCCGCGGCCAGCTCGCGGCTCGGCGCAAGCACGGTCGTGCCCGCCTCGAGCTGCGCGAGCAGATCCGGGGTGAGCGCGGGCGGGCTCAGCGGGCGCGCGCCTTCGCCGGCGCATCGACCGCGCGCAACGCGCGCTCGTCGGCGGCGCGCGCATCGAGCAGCTCCTCGATGCGCTCGAACACCACCTCGAGCACGGCGGCTTCGGGCAGGTTGGTGATGCGGAAGAAATTGCGGCGAGCGAAATTGAAGCTCACGCCCGGGGCGACCAGCACGTGCTTGGACTCGAGCAGATCGAGCGCGAACGCCTGATCGTCGAACTCGCCGAGCCGCTCGCCATCGACCTCGACGAACGAGTACAGCGCACCCATCGGCGTCACCAGGCGCAGATACTTGCTGCGCGCGACGCCCTCGAGGATCGCGCGACGCGACTCGTGCAGCCGGCCGCCGGCGCGCGTGAGCTCGCGAATGCTCTGATGGCCGCCGATCGCGGTCTGCACCGCCCATTGTCCGGGCACGTTGCTGCACAGGCGCAGCGAGGACAGCAGCTCGAGCGCACCGAGGTATTCGCCGGCATGGGCGACGTCGCCGGAGAAGGAGGCCCAGCCGACCCGATAGCCGCAGGCGCGGTAGACCTTGGACAGCCCGCTCAGCGTGCCGCAGAGCGTGTCCTCGACCAGCGTCGCCATCGGCACGAAGGCCGCGCCGTCGTAGAGAATCTGATCGTAGATCTCGTCGGCGAGGACGACCAGGCGATGGCGCTCGGCGAGGCGCGCCAGCGCAACGAGGGTCTCGCGCGGATACACCGCCCCCGTCGGGTTGTTGGGATTGACGACGACGATCGCGCGCGTACGAGGGCCGACCGCGGCGGCGATCTCCTCGGGATCCGGCAGGAAACCGTTCTCCGGGCGGCAGACGTAGTGCACGGCGCGGCCGCCGTTCAGGTTCACGGCCGCCGTCCACAGCGGATAGTCCGGGCTCGGCACCAGCACCTCGTCACCGGGATTGAGCAACGCGCGCAGACAAAGGTCGATCAGTTCGCTGACGCCGTTGCCGATGAACACCTCGTCGACCGTGACGCCGCGCACGCCGCGGTCCTGCTGCTGCATCACCACGGCCTCGCGGGCCGGGAAGATCCCCTTCTGGTGGACGTAGCCCTCGCTGTGACGCAGGTTCTCGATCATCGCCAGCCGCATGGTCTCCGGCGTGCGCAGGCCGAAGGCATAGGGATTGCCGATGTTCAGCGAAATCACGTCGTGCCCGAGGCGTTCGAGTTCGAGCGCGCGGCGGGCGAGCCGGCCGCGGATCTCGTAACGCACGCCACGCAGCGCATCGCTCGGTCGGATCTGACGGTTCTGGTTCATGGCCCCAGCATAGCCGAAGGCGGCCCCCCGACGCGCGGCAGTACCGGCACCGCGGCGAGCAATTCCCGGGTATACGGATGCCGCGGCGCGGCGAACAGTTCCTCGCGCGTGGCCGACTCGAGGATGCGGCCGTGCCGCATCACCAGGATCCGGTGGCTCAGCTGGCGCACCACGGCGAGATTGTGGCTGATGAACAGCATCGCCATGCCGGTATCGCGCTGCAGATCGGCGAGCAGATTGACGATCTGACCCTGGATCGAGACGTCGAGCGAACTGACCGGCTCGTCGCAGACGAGGAGCGCGGGCCGAGGCAGCATCGCGCGCGCGACGCAGATCCGTTGACACTGGCCGCCGCTGAACTCGTGCGGATAGCGCCGCATCGCGTCGGCCGCGAGACCGACGCGATCGAGCATCGCGGCGATCCGTGCGCGCCGTTCGCGCGCACCGAGCGCCGGTTCGAACGCCCGCAAGGGCTCCTCCAGACTCGCGGCGATGGTCATGCGCGGATCCACGCTCGAGATCGGATCCTGGAAGACGATCTGCAGATGGCGCCGGCGCTCGCGCAGAGTCCTGCCGCGCGGCGCGAGCCAGTCCTCGCCACGAAACCGCAGTTCGCCGGCGGCCACGGGCAGCAGCCGCAGCAGCGCGCGCGCCAGTGTCGATTTCCCGCAACCCGACTCGCCGACCAGACCGAGCGTCTCGCCGGGGGCGATCTGCAGGCTCACGTCCTCGAGGGCGATGCGCCGCGACTTGGCGCCGAGGCCGCCGGAGCGGTACTCGACGCGCAGCGAACGGGCTTCCAGGAGCGGTGCGGTCATGGGCGACCCGCTCGCGCGGGCAGCGGCCGGTGGCAGGCATGGGCACCGCCCTCGTCGTCGGCCGTGAGCGGCGGCGTTTCGACCAGGCAGCGCGCCTCGCGCCGCTCGCAGCGCGGCGCGAACGGGCAACCGCCCGCTCTCTCACCGATCGCGGGCGGCTGGCCGGGCAAGGTCGGCAGTCGCACCGGGATCGGTCCGCGGATGTCGGGTACACATTGCAACAGCGCGGCGCTGTAGGGATGGCGCGGACCGCTCAGCAGCCGGGCGGTGGCCGCCAGTTCGACGATCCGCCCCGCATACATGACGGCGATGCGGTCGGCGAGCCCGGCAACCACCGCCAGATCGTGGCTGACCAGCAGGATCGCCATGCCCGATTCGCGCCGCATGCGCGCCAGTAGTTCCAGCACCTGCGCCTGCACCGTGACGTCGAGCGCGGTGGTCGGTTCGTCGGCCACCAACAGCTGCGGTTCAGAGAGCAGGCAGGCGCCGATCAGCACGCGCTGGCGCATGCCGCCGGAGAGCTCGTGCGGATAGCGCTCGAGGCACCAGCCCGGATCCTCGATGCCGACACGCCCGAGCATGGCGAGCGCCGCCGCGCGCGCGGCGCTCCACCCCGCGCCGCGGTGGACCACCAGGACCTCGGCCATCTGGGTGCCGATGCGCAGATGCGGCGTCAGCGCGGTCTGCGGATCCTGGAACACCATGGCGAGGCGCGCGCCACGCAGCTGGTTCAGCCGCCGCAACGGCATGCCGACGAGGTCCTCCCCCGCGAATCGTACGCGGCCGCTCACGCGCGCGCCGCGGCCGAGAAGCCCCATGGTGGCGAGACACAACTGGGTCTTGCCGGAAGCGGATTCGCCGACGACGCCGACGCATTCGCCAGCGGCGAGCGCGAGGGTCACGCCACGCACCGCCTCGAGCGGCGCCTCGGCCGAACCGTAGGCGACCCGCAATTCCTCGACCGCGAGCAGATCCTGCATGGCCTCAACGCTCGTCGAGTTCGAGGGCGTCGCGCAGGGCGTCGCCGAGCAGGTGGAAGGCGATCAGCAGCAGGGCGAGCATCGAACCGGGTATGAGCAGCATCCACGGTGCGCTCTGCATCTCGGCCGCACCCGCCGAGATCAGCGTGCCGAGACTGGCGTGCGGCTCCTGCACGCCGAGTCCCAGAAAACTGAGGAAGCTCTCGAACAAGACGATCTGCGGCACGGTGAGCGTCCCATAGGCGATGACCGGTCCGATCACGTTCGGCACGACATGACGCAGCACGATGCTCACCGGCCCCGCGCCGGCCACACGGGCCGCCTCGATGAACTCCCGGCCGCGCACCACCATGGCCTGGCCGCGCACGATCCTTGCGGTCGTCAGCCAGCCGATCGCGCCGATCGCGAAGAACAGAAGCTCTACGCTGCGGCCGAACACCACGGTGAGCACGATCACGAAGAAGATCAGCGGCAGCCCGCTCAGGATCTCGATCACACGCATCATCAGGTGATCGACCCGCCCCCCGGCGAATCCGGCGGTCGCGCCGTACACGATGCCGACCGCGAGACTCACGGACGTGGCGATCACGCCGATCGCGAGCGAGATGCGCAGGCCCTGGCAAGTGCGTACGAACAGATCGCGCCCGAGCCCGTCGGTGCCCCACCAGTGGGCGTGCCGCAGACCGGGCGGCATCGCCACGCAGGACCAGTCGATCGCATCGTAATGGTTGGGATTGAGCAGCGGCCCGGCCAGGGCGAGCAGCAGCAGCGCCGCCAGTATCGCCACCGCGGTCCAGGCGGCGCGCGAGGCGCGCAGGTGCCGCCAGGCTCCCCGCCACAGCCCGGTCGCGATCGGCCCTTCCGCCGGGTGCGCCGCGGCCCTCACGCCTCGAGGCTCACCCGCGGGTCGAGCGCGGCGATCAGCAGATCGGCGACCAGCCCCAGCGCGATCAGCAGGGTCGAGTAGACGATCACCATGCCGAGCACCAGCGTGTAATCGCGGTTGAGCGCGCCCTGGACCAGGTAGCGGCCGATCCCCGGGAGGCCGGCGATGGTCTCCACCACCAGCGACCCGGTCATCACCATCGCGCCGGCCGGCGCGAGATAGCTCACGACCGGGATCAGCGCCGGACGCAAGGCGTGACGCAACACGACGGTCCGCAGCGGCAGCCCCTTCGCGAACGCGGTGCGCACGTACGGGCTTTGCAGCGCCTCGCTCATGCTGCCGCGCTGCAGGCGGGCGATGTAGGCGAGCGGCGGCAGCGCCAGGGTCACGACCGGCAGCACCATGTCGTCGACGCGGCCGGGATTCCAGCCGGCGACCGGCAACCAGTGCAACTCCACGCCGAACAGCAGACCGAGCGCGGGCAACAGCACGAACGACGGCACGGCGACGCCGAGCACGGCGAGCCCGAGCACCGTACGGTCGGCCATTCCTCCCCGGCCCACGGCCGCCAGGGTGCCCACGCCGACGCCGGCGATCACGGCGATCAGCAGCGCGATCCCGCCGAGCGTGAAGCTGACCGGCAGACCCTGATCGATCAGCTCGGTGACCGTGAAATCCCGGTATCGGAACGAGGGCCCGAAATCTCCGTGCAGAAGTCCGTGCAGATAGCGCAGATACTGGTCGACGATCGGCCGGTCGAGACCGTAGGCGGCGTTCAGATTGGCGGCCACGTCCGCAGGCAGGGCCTGTTCCTGGTCGAAAGGACCGCCGGGCGCGAAGCGGATCAGGAAGAACGTGATGGTGACGATACAGAGCAGCGTCGGCACCGCACTCGAGAGACGCGCGATGAGGAAGCGGAGCGTCGACATGCGTCGGCCGAGTGTAGCGAGTGGGCGCAGGCGGTACAAGAGGCCCGGCCGGCGGCACTTCGGCCGCCCGCGTGTCGCGGCGATTCAATTCCACGACGCTTCCGGCACAGTCCATCGCGGCGCGCTTTCTGGCAAAATCGCGGGCTGGCGGAGCCCGCCCCGGCTCGCCGGGCGGGGCCATCGGGCCGGGCGCGGCCATCTCGAAGGAGTGTCAATGAACAAGATCATGGTCTGCATCAAGCGCGTCGTCGACTACAACGTGCGGGTGCGCGTCAAACCCGACGGCAGCGGTGTGATGCTGGACGGCGTCAAGATGAGCGTGAACCCGTTCGACGAGATCGCGCTCGAGGAAGCCCTGCGCATCAAGGAACGCGGCAGCAACGCCGAGGTGGTCGCGGTGAGCATCGGGGTCGCCGACACCCAGCAGCAGTTGCGCACGGCACTCGCGATGGGCGCGGACCGCGCGGTACTCGTGCAGACCGATCAACCGGTCGAACCGCTCTCGGCCGCACAGATCTTCCTCGCGCTCGCGAAGAAGGAGAACCCGGATCTGATCCTGCTCGGCAAGCAGGCGATCGACGACGATGCGAACCAGACCGGACAGATGCTGGCCGCCCTCTGGGAACGCCCCCAGGCGACCTATGCCTCGAAACTGGCGATCGAGGCCGGCAAGGCCACGGTCACGCGCGAGGTGGATGCCGGCCTCGAGACCATCGAGGTCGATCTGCCGGCCGTGGTCACCGTCGACCTGCGACTCAACGAGCCGCGCTATGTGAAGCTCCCCGACATCATGAAAGCGAAGAAGAAGCCGCTCGACGTGATCACGCTCGACAGCCTCGGCATCGCCGCGCCGGTCTGGCTCAAGGCCGTGAAGACCGAGCCGCCCGCGCAGCGCCAGAAAGGCATCATGGTCAAGGACACCGCGGAACTCGTCGACGTACTCAAGAAGAAGGGGTTGATCTGATGGCCAAGGTACTGATCGTCGGCGAACACGACGGCAAGACGCTCAACGCCGCCACCCACAAGTGCGTAACCTGCGCGGCGGGCATCGCCGGCGCCGAGATCGCCATCCTGCTGCTCGGCGCCGACACCGCGGCGGTTGCCGCCCAGGCGGCCGCGATCCAGGGCGTGAGTCGGGTCCTGCGAGTCGATCGTGCGGAAAACGCCCACCCACTGGCCGCGACCTTCGCGCCGCAGGTGGCCGCGGCCGCAAACGGGTTCACCCACCTGTTCGGGCCCTCCACCAGCTTCGGTAAAGACCTGATGCCGCGTGTCGCCGCACTGCTCGGCGTGCCGCAGGTCAGCGATCTGATGGCGGTCGACGGCGCCTACCGGTTCCGCCGGCCGATCTATGCGGGCAATGCAATCGTCACCGTGGAAGCGGATCCTTCGCGGCTGCTGGTGGCCACGGTGCGGGTCGCCTCGTTCGAAGCCGCCGCGGCCGGCGGGTCGGCCACGATCGAGTCTCGCTCGCTCGAGGTGGCGCTGCCGACCCATACTCGCTACGTGGGCGCCCGTTCGGGCTCGACCGACCGCCCGGATCTGCAGACCGCCGCGCGTGTGGTCTCCGGCGGCCGCGCGCTCGCCAGCGCCGAAAACTTCAAGATCCTCTACGATCTCGCCGACAAGATCGGCGCCGCGGTCGGCGCTTCGCGTGCGGCGGTCGACGCCGGCTACGCGCCGAACGAGATGCAGGTCGGCCAGACCGGCAAGATCATCGCTCCCGAGGTGTACATCGCCTTCGGCATCTCGGGCGCGATCCAGCATCTGACCGGCATCAAGGACGCCCGCACCATCGTCGCGGTCAACAAGGACCCCGAGGCGCCGATCTTCGAGGTCGCCGACGTCGGGCTGGTCGGCGACCTGTTCCAGGTCGTGCCGGAGTTCGCGCGGCTCACCGGCAAATAGACAGCGGCGCGGCCGGGCACCCGGCCATCGGCTGAACGGGTGCCCCCCGTTCAGCCGACGGCGGGGAAATGCCGGCTGTAGAGCCCGTGGTCGGCCACTCGATCGTAGGCCGCGGCCACGCGGAACACGATCTCGTCGGCGTAGGCGGGGCCGACGACCTGCAGACTGGTCGGTACGCCGTTGGCGGCGAGTCCCGTCGGGACGGCGAGCGCCGGATAGCGGCAGAGCAGGTTGAAGGGCGGAGTGCCGACCCAACCCAGGTAGCTGTCGACTTCGATCGAACCGATCGGAATGCGTCGATGCGCCGCGAGATCCAGGTCGGCCGCGACGTCGGTGGCGAACACGGTCGGACAGATCAGCGCGGCGATTCCGCGGCCCCAGAGCTTGCTTTGCAGTTCCTGGTGCAGTTCGAGCGCCGCCGCCGCGCCCTTCATGATCGATCCGCGTCGGCCGCCGTAGGTCGCGATCAGCCAGCGCAGGTACGAGGTGCCCTCGCCGAGCCGCTCGGCGGGCAGCTTTTCCAGATATTCGTCGAGGAAGATCGCGAAGATCGCCCCGAGCAGCGCATCCGCGAGGCGCTCACCGTCCCAGCGCAGCTCGACCGGCTCGATGATCGCGCCCTGAGCTTCGAGCAGCGCGCAGGCCCGCTCGAGGTTGCGCCGGCTGTCGGCGCACATCGCCGGTTGCCCGGTCGTCAACGACAACGCGATGCGCAGCCCCCGGACGCCCTCGCCGGCGAGCGGCAGCGACACGGGCGGCATGCCCGAATAGGTCGCCGGGTGCGGTCCGCAGATCACGTTCTGCATCCTCACCAGGTCCTCGAGCGAGCGCGCCATCGGCCCTTCGACCGCGAACGCGAACAGTTCCTCGCCCGGCGTGCTGGCGAGCCGGTTGAACGGCGGCTTGTAGCCGTACACGCCGCAGAGCGCGGCGGGAATGCGGATCGAGCCGGCCATGTCGCTGCCGGTGGCGAGCGGCGCGATCCCCGCGGCGAGCGCGGCGCCCGATCCGCCGCTCGACCCGCCCGGCGTGACCGACGGATTCCATGGATTGCGGGTCACGCCGAAACGCCGGGACCAGGTCTGGCCGATCAGGCAGAACTCGGGCACGGTCGTCTGCAGATGCGGAATCGCGCCGGCCGCGATGAGCTTGTCGACGATCGGGTGGTTCTCGCCCGGCGTCTCGTCGTACAGCCAGGAACCGATCGTGCGGCGCCAGCCCGCCACCGCGGTCTCCTCCTTGATCGCGACCGGAACACCCTCGAGCGGCCGCTGCGTGCCGGCGCGGTAACGGGCCTCGGCCAGCTTCGCCTGCTCGAGCGCGGCCTCGGCGAACACCGCGGTCGTGGGATTCACGCGCGCCGCGGCCCCGGGCACCCGCTCGAGCAGGGCGCGCATCAGTTCGACCGGCGAGGCCTCGCCCCGCGCGAACAGCCGCATCGAGTCGCTCGCACTGCGATAGGCGAGCATCTCATCGTTCATCATCGTCTCTCCTGAACAGGCTCGGCAGGCTCCGGACGCGCACGCCCCGTCCGACTCTCACAAGCGGACGGCGAGGCGCTCGCGGTTGCGGGCGCGCAGCGTCAGTCCCCACAGAATCCCCGCCCCGAGCCAAGCGAGGCCGACCACCAGCGCATCGACGCGCATGCCCGAGAGCACCACCAGCACCACCGCGAGACCGAGCACCGGGCTCACCCAGTGAATGAGCCAGCGCCGCGACCGGCGGCGCCAGGCGAACTCGACCAGCACCGAGACGTGCAGCATCAGGAATCCGCAGAGCGCGCCGAAATTGACGATCGTCGCGAGCGCGTCCATGCGATTGCGCATCGCGAGCGCGACCGCGAGCGAGATTCCGGAGGCGGTCAGCATGCCGACGTGCGGCGTACCGTATCGCGGGTGGATGCGCGCCAGCGCCGGCGGCAGCTGGCGGTCGCGGCCCATCGCGTAGAGGACCCTGGCGACACCAACCAGCATCGGCACCGCGTTCGACAGGCCGATCACCGCCACGTAGGTCCAGGCGATCACGGTCGAGGCCCAGGCGCCGACGTCGACCCGCGCGATCTCGTAGATCGCCGCCGCCGGATCGTGGATCACGAGTCCGGGCAGAAGATTGCCGAGCACCCAGGCGATCACCACGAAGAACGAGCCGGAGATCACCAGCACGCCGATGATCGCCCTGCCGATCAGCCGAGGATCGTCGCCGGCGACCTCCTCGGAGAGCGTCGAGATCGCGTCGAAGCCGAGAAAGGACATCACGCAGATGGAGGTGGCGGTGAGCAGCGCGCCGCCGTCGAATGACGCGGAATTCCAGAACGGCGCGAGGCTCATCGAGCCCGTTCCCTTGCCGTGGACGATCGCGGCGACGCACAGCGCGATGAATCCCGCCGTGACGATCGTCTGGATCGCGACCGCCACCATGTTGGCGCGCGCCGTCACCGTCAGTCCGAACCAGTTGACGCCGAGGGTGGAGAGCACCATCAGGACGATCCAGACCGAGCGATCGACTCCCGGCACGAGAGTGCCGAGCGCCACCGCGATCAGCACAAAAACGAAGGCGGGGA
>JAGWPY010000019.1 GCA_028870275.1 Gammaproteobacteria bacterium
ACGCCGGGCGAGGCGCTCTGAAGAGCGGTCAGGCGCGGCGGCGCGATTCGATCAGGATCGCGCGAAAGTCATTGACGTTGGTGCGGGTCGGCCCTGTGAAGACCGCGTCCCCGAGTGCCGCGAAGAACGAATGCGCATCGTTGTCGGCGAGCATGGCCTTCGCATCGAGGCAGAGCGCCCTGGCGCGTGTGAGCGTGTCCGGCGCGATCAGGGCGCCGGCGACCGGGGCGCCGCCGTCGACCGGGTCCCGGCCGTCGATCCCGTCGGTGTCGGCGGCGATCGCATGCACGCCGGGTTCACCGTCGAGCGCACAGGCGAGAGCGAGCAGGAACTCGGCATTGCGGCCGCCGCGGCCCCGTCCGCGCACCGTCACCGTGGTTTCGCCGCCGCTGATCAGCACGCAGGGCGGCGCGAAAGGTTCGCCGTGCCTCGCAACCTCGCGAGCGATCGCGCCGAGTACCCGGCCGACTTCGCGCGCTTCGCCCTCGATCGCATCCCCGAGGATGTGCGCGGGGATCGCATGCGCGCGCGCACGAGCCGCGGCGGCCTGCAGTGCCTGGCGGGGCGCCGCGATCAGCCGGGCCTCGGCGCGGCGCAGGCGCGGATCGTCGGGCTTGACCGATTCGCCGCGGCCGCTCGCGAGCGCGGCTCGCACCGCCTCGCCCGGCTCGATGCCATGACGCGCGAGCACCGCGAGCGCTTCGGCGCAGGTGCTCGGATCGGCCACGGTCGGCCCTGAGGCGATGTCCTCGAGCCGGTCGCCCGGCACGTCGGAGATCGCCAGCGTGAAGGTGCGCGCCGGCCAGGCCGCGGCGGCGAGGCGTCCGCCCTGGATCGCCGAGAGATGCCGGCGCAGGCAGTTGATCTCGCGGATCGATGCGCCGCAGACGAGCAGCGTCCGGGTGAGCGCCCGCAGATCCTCCCAGGGAATGCCTTCGCCGGGCAGGGGCAGCAACGCCGAGCCCCCGCCCGAGAGCAATGCGAGCACCAGGTCGTCCTCGCCGAGTCCGCGTACCCGATCGAGCATGCGCTGCGCGGCGATCCGACCGGCCTCGTCGGGCAAAGGGTGGCCCGCGACCAGGACTTCGATGCGGCCGGCCTCGAGCGCATGACCGTAGGGGGCGACGACCAGCCCCTCGAGCGGCCCTTTCCAGTGCGCATCGACCGTGCGCGCCATCGCCGCCGCCGCCTTGCCGGCGCCCACCACCACGCAGCGGCCGCGCGGCGCGGGCGGCAGGTGCGCAGGCACGACGAGTTCCGGTGCGGCCGAGTCGATCGCCGCGCCAAGCAGTTCGCGAAGCAGCGTCTGTGCCGCGGCCCGGTCGAGCGGAGCATCGAAGCGTGAACCCATGGCGCGAATCATATATCGTCCGGACGATGCGCCCACCGGCCGACCGTGCCCGCTCCGAACGGCAGCGACGCCTCGCCGATCTCGAGGCCGCGCTCGCCGGCGTGCTGCCCGCCGGCGCGCTGCTGCTCGCCGACGAAGCACTCGTACCCTACGAATGCGACGGTCTGACCGCCTATCGCCAGCGGCCGCTCGCCGTGGCGATCCCCGAGGATGAGGCCCAGGTGGGCGAATTGCTTCGCATCTGCCACCGGCTCGGCGTGCCGATCGTGCCGCGCGGCGCCGGCACGGGGCTCTCCGGCGGCGCGCTGCCGCACCCACAAGGGCTCAGTCTCTCGCTCGCCAAACTCGATCGGATCCTAAGTATCGATGCCGCGGCGGGCACCGCCACCGTCGAGGCCGGCGTGCGCAATCTGGCGGTGAGCGAGGCCGCAGCGGCGCACGGTTTCTTCTATGCGCCGGATCCGTCCAGCCAGATCGCCTGTACCCTGGGCGGCAACGTCGCCGAGAACTCCGGCGGCGTGCACTGCCTCAAGTACGGTCTGACCCTGCACAACGTGCTGCGGGTGCGCGGCTTCACCGCGAGCGGCGAACCGGTCGAGTTCGGCGGCCTCGGCCTCGACGCCGCGGGGCTCGATCTGCTGGCGCTGGTCGTGGGCAGCGAGGGCATGCTCGCGGTGATCACCGAGGTCACGGTGAAGCTGGTGCCGCTGCCGCCGCTCGCGCGTTGCGTGATCGCGAGTTTCACCGACGTGGCCACGGCGGGAGGCGCGGTCGCCGCGATCGTCGCCGCAGGGCTCGTGCCGGCCGGCCTCGAACTCATGGACCGGCGCATGACGGCCGCGGCCGAGGCCTTCGTCCACGCCGGCTACGATCTGCAGGCGGCCGCGATCCTCCTGTGCGAGTGCGACGGCCTGCCGCCGGAGGTCGATGAGCAGATCGAAAGGGTGAGGGCGGTGCTCGCCGCGAGGGGCGCGACCCGCATCGAGGTCAGTCGCGACGAGGCCGAGAGGCTGCGCTTCTGGAGCGGACGCAAGAACGCGTTTCCGGCCGCCGGCGGCATCAGTCCGGACTACCTGTGCATGGATTCGACCATTCCGCGGCGCTGTCTCGCCGAGATGCTCGTCCTGATCGAGGCGATGGAGCGGAAATTCGCGTTGGAATGCGTCAACGTGTTTCACGCGGGCGACGGCAATCTCCATCCGCTGATCCTGTTCGATGCGGCCGACCCCGAACAGCTGCGGCGCGCCGAGGCCTTCGGCGCCGAGATTCTCGAGACCAGCGTGCGCCTCGGCGGGACCATCAGCGGCGAGCACGGCATCGGCGTCGAGAAGCTGAATTCCATGTGCGTGCAGTTCTCGGCGGCCGAGCGCGCGCAGTTCGCGCTCGTCAAGGAGGCTTTCGATCCGCAGCAACGGCTCAATCCCGGCAAGGTGATTCCGACGTTGGCACGCTGCGCCGAATACGGCCGCCTGCACGTGCATCGCGGCCAGCTGCCGCATGCGGATCTGCCGAGGTTCTGATGACGACGACGCAGACCGCCGACGCGCCACTCGCCCGCCTGGTCGACGCGGTCCGCGCCGCGGCCGCCGACCACGAACGGCTCGAGCTGCGCGGCGGCGGTACCAAGGCCTTCTATGGAGAGACTCCCCGCGGCCGGCCGCTCGACACCGGCCCGCTCGCCGGCATCGTGAGCCACGAGCCGAGCGAGCTCGTGGTCACGGTGCGCGCCGGCACGCCGCTCGCCGAACTCGAGGCCGCGCTCGCCGAGCGGGGCCAGTATCTGCCATTCGAGCCGCCGCGGTTCGCGCCGGGCGGCACGGTCGGCGGCATGGTCGCCTCCGGCCTCTCGGGACCTGCGCGCGCGGCATCGGGCTCGGTGCGCGATCATCTGCTCGGCGCCACCATTCTCGACGGTCGCGCCGGCATCCAGCGCTTCGGCGGCCGCGTGATCAAGAACGTCGCCGGCTTCGACGTGGCGCGGCTGTTCGCCGGTTCCTGGGGCACGCTCGGCGTGTTGCTCGAAGTCTCGCTGAAAGTCCTGGGCTCGCCGGTCGCGAGCGAGACCTGTCTCCTTGACGTGGACGAGGAGCGGGCCCGCGCCCTGCTCGCCGGTTGGCGCGCGCGGCCCTGGCCACTGACGGCGAGCGCCTGGCACGCCGATCGGCTCAGTCTGCGCTTCGCCGGAGCCCGCGCGGCGGTCGACGCGGCCGTCGCGGCCGTCGCGGCCTGCGGCGGACGGCGGCTCGAGCCCGACGCCGCTCTTCGCTGGTGGACGAGCCTGCGCGACCAGACGCTGCCGTTCTTCCGGCTCGATGCGGCCGCGCTCGCCGCCGGCGAGGCGCTGTGGCGCCTGTCGGTGCCGCCCACCGCGGCGCTCGCGGAGCAGGGCGGCGTGCGCCTGTTCGAGTGGGGCGGGGCACTGCTCTGGCGGCGTGGACCCGCCGAAGCGGCGACGATTCGGGCGGCGGCGGCCGCGGCCGGCGGGCATGCGACCCTGGTGAGAGCCGCCGACAAGCGCTGCGGCGCCCAGGCGCCGCTCCTGCCGGCGATTGCCGCGATTCACCGGAGGCTCAAGCAAGCCTTCGATCCCCATGGGATCTTCGATCCCGGCCGGCTCCATCCCGGCGGCTGAGAGGGCGCCGTGCGCGTACGGATCTCCTCCGAGCTGATCGACGATGCCGATGCCGAGGTCGCGGCGGCGCAGTTGCGCAAATGCGTGCATTGCGGCTTCTGCAACGCCACCTGTCCGACCTATCGGCTCACGGGCGATGAGCTCGACGGTCCGCGCGGCCGGATCTATCTCGTCAAGCAGTTGCTCGAAGGCGCCGAGGTGTCCCGCCTCACCCAGCGTCACCTCGACCGCTGCCTCACCTGCCTCAATTGCGAGACCACCTGTCCGAGCGGCGTCGCTTACGGTCGGTTGGTCGACGCCGGCCGGCGGCTCACCGATGCGCGCGTCGGCCGATCGCCGTTCGATCGCTGGCGTCGCGCGCTGCTGCGCGAACTGCTGAGCGCTCGCCGGTTCACGGCCGCCGTCGAGGTGGCGCGGCGTCTGCGGCCGATCCTGCCGCGGGCGCTACGGGCGCGATTGCCCGTGCCGCCGGCGCCCGCGCCGGCACGGCGCGAGGCCCCGCCGGTGCGCCGCGTACTGCTGCTCGCGGGTTGCGTGCAGCCGGCATTGCTGCCGAACGTCGGTCGGGCGACGCGGCGGGTGCTGGCCGCGGCCGGCATCGAGGCGCGCGTCGCCGCCGGCGCGCTCTGTTGTGGAGCGCTGCGCGAACATCTCTCGGACCATGCGGGCGCGCTCGCGGCCATGCGCCGAAACGTCGATGTCTGGTGGCCGGCGCTCGCCTTCGGCGAAGTCGATGCGATCGTCGCCGACGCCTCGGCCTGCGCACTCGCCCTCAAGGGCTATCCCCAGGCGCTCGCGGGCGATCCACTCTACGCCGAGCGCGCGGCGGCGGTCGGCGCCGCGGCCTGCGATCTGGCCGATCTCCTGCCCCAGCTCGTGCCGCGTCTCGCCGGACGCCTGCGCCCCGAGGCGCGAGGTCCGCTCGCCTGGCACGCACCCTGCACCCTGCAGCACGGCCAGAGGCTCTCGGGCGTGGTCGAGCGGGGGCTGCGCGATCTCGGCTTCGATCCGCGACCGGCCGTGCGCGAGGCGGCGATGTGCTGCGGGTCGGCGGGTGCATACTCGCTGTTGCAGCCCGGGATCGCCTCCGCCCTGCGCGAACGCAAACTCGCCGCGCTCCGCGAGACCGGCGCCCCGCAGATCGTCTCGGCGAACGTCGGCTGCATCCTGCATCTCGGCGCGGCGAGCGAGCGTCCCGTGCGCCACTTCATCGAGGTGATCGACGCCGCTCTCGGGCCCGGGGACGCAAGCACCGCACCCGTTTAGGTTTGGCGGGCGCTTGGTGCATAATCGGGCGCTCGCCGATAGTCGCGGACACACACCAGCATCAGGAGATCTTCCATGGCACTCGTATCGCTGCGTCAGCTGCTCGATCACGCCGCCGAGAACGATTACGGTCTGCCGGCGTTCAACGTCAACAACCTCGAGCAGATCCAGGCGATCATGGAAGCGGCGCAGGAGACCCAGTCGCCGGTGATCCTGCAGGCCTCGGCCGGGGCGCGCAAATACGCGGGCGAGGCCTACCTGCGCCACATGGTGCTGGCCGCGGTCGAATCGCATCCGGACATCCCGGTCTGCCTGCACCAGGATCACGGGCCCTCGGCGGCCGTCTGCCTGCAGGCCATCCGACTCGGCTTCAGCAGCGTGATGATGGACGGGTCGCTCAAGGAGGACGCGAAGACACCCTCCAGCTACGACTACAACGTCGAGGTGACCCACCGGGTCTGCCAGATGGCGCATGCGGTCGGCGTGTCGGTCGAGGGCGAACTCGGCTGCCTGGGCTCTCTCGAGACCGGCATGGCGGGCGAGGAGGATGGCGTCGGCGCCGAGGGCCAGCTGAGCCACGACATGCTCCTCACCGATCCCGCGCAGGCCAAGGATTTCGTCGCCCGTACCGGCGTCGATGCGCTGGCGATTGCGATCGGCACGAGCCATGGCGCGTACAAGTTCACGCGCAAGCCGACCGGCGACATCCTGGCGATCGGCCGGGTCGCGGAGATCCACGCGGCGATCCCCTCGACGCACCTCGTGATGCACGGCTCCTCGAGCGTGCCGCAGGAGTGGCTGCAGATCATCCGCAAGTACGGCGGCGACATCAAGGAGACCTACGGCGTGCCGGTCGAGGAGATCCAGCGCGGCATCAAGCACGGCGTGCGCAAGATCAATATCGACACCGACATCCGCCTGGCGATGACCGGGGCGATCCGCCGGCTGTTCGCCGAGCAGCCGGCGGAGTTCGATCCGCGCAAGTATCTGGCCGAGGCGCGCAAAGCCGCGCGCGGAATCTGCAAGTCCCGCTTCGAGGCCTTCGGCAGCGCCGGACAGGCCGCGAAGATCAAGCCTCTGCCGCTCGAGGCGCTCGCCCGGCGGTATCACTGATGCGCGGGTTCATGGGCGCGCACGCGCCGCGGGCGTTTGGCCGCGGCGCGGCGGTCGTCTGCGCGGCGCTGCTCGCCTCGCCCGCGCTCGCCGAGCGCGTGCCGAGCGTCTATGGCGCCGACGCCCCGCAGCTCGCCGCGCTGGGACCCGACCGGGTCGGCTACCGGACGTTGACGCTCGTCGAGCACGACCAGCCCGACGTGCTCGCCTACGACTCCGCGAGCGGCCGGGTGCCGCAGCGGGATCGGACGCTGGTCATCGACCTCTGGTATCCGGCCCTCGCCTCGGCCTCGGCCCCGCATGTGGTGTACCGCGCGGCGTTTCCGTCCGAGCCGCCGGCGCCGCCCGCGCCGTTCACCATTCCCGGCATCGCGGTGCGCGACGCGAAGTTCGCCGGGCACGATCGGCCGCTGGTGATCGTCTCGCACGGCTACAGCAACCAGCCGGTCGCGATGAGCTGGATCACCGAGAACCTCGCCTCCAAGGGCTACGTGGTCGCCGCGATCCGCCATGAGGACCCGCCCATCACCGACAAGGCGAAGTTCGTCGGACCTCTGGTGCGCCGGCCTCTCGACATCGCTTTCGTGGCCGCCGCCCTGCAGCGTGATCTCGCGGCCAAGCACTGGATCGATCCGCGGCGCACGGCCTTGCTCGGCTATTCGATGGGCGGCTACGGCGTGCTCACGGCCGCGGGCGCCACGCTCGATCCTCACAGTCCGGTGATTCGCGCGGTGCCGGGCGGCGCGCTCGCGCCTTACTTGCGCGGCGGGCCGCGAGCCGCGGCGCTCGACGTCGCCCACCTGCGCGCGGTGGTGGCGATCTCGCCCGCCGGCGGCAGTCCCTGGAACGTCTGGGGAGCCGCCGGGCTCGCCGGGATCGACGTTCCGCTGCTGTTGATCAACGGCGATCAGGATCGCACCGTCGGCTACACCGAGGCCGCGCGCGCCTTCTTCGACGAGGCGGTGCACGCGCGGCGCTATCTGCTCACCTTCCGCGAGGGCGGTCACGACATCGGTCTCGATCCGACCCCTCCACAGATGCGGAACTCGCTCTGGAACGAGGGCTGGTTCCAGGACCCGGTCTGGAGCACCGAGCGGGTCAACGCGATCAACGCGCATTTCATCACCGCGTTCCTCGACCGCTACGTCAAGGGCGATGCGAGCCGCGAGGCCTATCTCGATCTGCCGGTGGTCGAGTCCGACCGCGGCGTCTGGCCGGCGAGCGTGCCGGGAGGGTATGACGCCTACAGCCCCGGGAGCGGCGGCGTGACCGTGTGGAAGGGCTTCCGGCGGCCGTACGCGATCGGCCTCGAGTGGCGTTCGGCCGCGCCGCAGCCGCGTTGACGCGCCGGCCGCCGGCGCGACCCTGCGTCAATCGCGCGGACGGCGCACCATCGCGAGCGCGAGCGCCGCGGAAGCGATCATCAGGAACACGCTGACCGCGTTCAGCACCGGCGTCGCCCCCTGGTGCATACGTCCGTACATCAGCACGGTGAGCGGTGGATCGCCACCGACCAGCATCAGCGTCGTGTTGAAGTCGGCGAAGGAGAGCAGGAAGGCGACGGCGGCGGTGCCGATCAGCGCCGGCCGCAGATAGGGCAGCAGGATCGTGGCGAACACCGCGGCGCGCGAAGCGCCGAGGTTCAGCGCCGCCTCCTCGAGCGTGCGGTCGAAGCGCGCCAGCCGCGCGCGGATGGTCAGCGTGGCGATCGTCGCGATGTAGGAGAACTGGCCGAGCACGACCAGGGGCAATCCAGGGCGCAGGAAGCCGAGGTCGAGACCCAGGGAGTCGTCGCCGAATTGCGCGATACGGCTCGCGAAGGCGAGGATCGAGATCCCGAGGATCACCCCGGGGATCACCAGCGGCACGAGCATCATCACCGACAGCAGCTGCTTGCCGCGGAATTCGTGCCGTCCGAGCAGCAGCGCGTTGGCGAGACCGACCGACACGGAGAGCAGCGTCACCCACACGCCGACCTCGCAGCTCGTCCAGATGCTCTCGAGGAGCTGCGAATCGTGGAAAAGGCCGAGCCGGCTCGTGGAGCCGTCGGCGACGAACCAGTCGAGCGTGAAGCTGTGCCAGGGCGGCGCCGGATAGGGCGCGTCGTTGAACGCGAACACCGACACGACGATCAGCGGGAGGAACAGAAACCCGACGAAGGCTGCGACGTAGATCCAGGTCGCGGCGCGCAGCCAGGGCGGGCGGGGCAGGGAGGGGATCATCCGCGGCCCATCACGTCGGCGAAGCGCTGACCGCTGAGACGCAAACCGACGAGTACCATCGCGGTCGACAGAGCGAGCAGCAGGAAGCCGAAGGCCGCGCCCTGGCCCCAGTTGAAGCGGGTGATGAACTGTGTGTAGATCTGTTCGGTGAACCACTCGGAGTTCTTGCCGCCGAGCAGTGTCGGCGTGATGTAGTTGCCGAGCGTCAGCATGAACACGATGATGCACCCGGCGGTCATGCCCGGAGCGGCGTGAGGGATCACGATCGTGCGCAGCACGGTCGGCCCGCTCGCGCCGAGGTCGTAGGCCGCCTCGATCAAGGCATCGTCGAGGCTCTGCAGGCTCGACACCAGCGGCACGATCATGAACAGCATGGAGGTGTAGATCAGGCCGATCATGATCGTCGAGTCGTGGTAGAGGAGCTCGACCGGTGCGGCGGTGAGCCCGATGCGCGTGAGCAGCATCGGCAGCACGCCCGACTGGCGCAACAGGATCATCCAGCCGAGCGTGCGCACCGTCTCGCTGATCCAGAAGGGGATCATACAGGCGAGGAACAGCCAGGCCGCGGCCCGGCCCTTGGCCACCTTGGCGATCACCCAGGCTACGGGGAAGGCGAAACAGAGCGTGAGGAAGGTCGCGAGCGCCGACATCCAGGCCGTGCGCACGAAGGTATGCCAGTACTCCGGTTCGTCGAAGAAGGTGCGGTATTGCGCGAGGCTGAAGCCTCCCTGAGGCGCTCCGCTGCCGGCCTTCAGCGAGAGCATCGCGAGCTCGGCGTGCGGCAGTACGATCAGCAGCCCAATCCACGACAATGCCGGCGCCATCAGCAGCCAGGTGCCGAGCCGCCTCGAGAGCGCGGGCCTTGCCCGACCTGTCATTGCGGCTCCGGGGTCAGCCACGCCCGTTCCCTCCCCGACCCGCGGCCGCGAAACAGGTGGCGCGCTCCGGATCGAAGCTGAAGAACACCGCCTCACCGTGGCGAAGGTCGGCGAACTGTCCCGTCTGCGGCAGGGCGATGCGGATCTCGCGGCGCGAGCGCGACTCGCGCAGCAGCACCGCCGACTTCGCGCCGTCGAACAGCAGGCTGTCGACCACGCCTTCGTGCACCGACTGGCCGGGCGGCAGCTGCGCACGCTCGCGGGCGAGCGTCGCCGCCTCGGGACGGACGAAGGCTTCGACCGCATCGCCGGCCGCGACCGCCGTCTCGCGCCGCGCGTGCAGGCGCCAGCCGTCCGCGGTCTCGAGCGTCACCGTGGCGCCGTCGACGGCGACCGCGCGACCCTCGATGCGGTTGTTGTCGCCGACGAAGCCGGCGACGAACGCGCTCGCCGGCCGGTAGTAAAGGTCCTGCGGAGAGCCGATCTGTTCGAAGCGGCCGCGGTTCATCACGCCGACCCGATCGGAGAGCACGAGCGCCTCGGACTGATCGTGAGTGATGTAGACGAAGGTGGTGCCGAACTCCGCCTGGAGCTGTTTCAGCTCGATCTTCATGTGCTCGCGCAGCTTCAGGTCGAGCGCGCCGAGCGGCTCGTCGAGCAGCAGCAGCGTCGGCTCGAGCACGAGGCTGCGGGCGATCGCGACGCGCTGGCGCTGGCCGCCCGAGAGCTGATCGACCCGCTTGTCCGCGGCGCCCGCGAGCCCGACGCGCTCGAGCATCGCTGCGGCCTTGGCTGCCCGTTCGGCGCGGCCGGCGCCGCGCCGCGCGAGTCCGTAGGCGACGTTCTCGCCGACCGACATCATCGGGAACAGCGCGAGCTGCTGGAAGACCATGTTGACCGGGCGGCGGTTCGGCGGGACCGCGCGCATGTTCAGTCCGCCGATCGCGATCTCGCCCTGGTCCGGCTCGAGGAAGCCGGCGATCATGCGAAGCAGCGTCGTCTTGCCGCAGCCCGAGGGGCCGAGAATCGAGAAGAAGCTGCCGCGCGCCACCTCGAAGGAGATCGAGTCGACGGCGAGATGATCGCCAAAGCGCTTGACGACCGAGGTCGCGGTCAAGTCGGCCTGCTGCATGATCAGGTCCCCAGTCGTTCGAGCAGCGCGTGCACCAGCGGCTGCGGCAGGTAGTGGTCCCGGTCGGGCGTGAGACCCATGCGCACGACGACCAGGTCGCGCGAGGGAATGATCGCCACGTACTGTCCGTCGTGTCCTTCCATCCAGAACTTGTCGCGCGGGATGCCATAGGCGTCGTCCGGATCGACGCCCGGAGCGGGCGGATCCGAGCCGAAGCGCCACACCTGTCCCTGGCCGTATTCGCCGTCCGAAGCCGCCACCGGCGAGGCCATCATCGCGACGTAGCCCGGTGGCAGGATCGCCCGTCCGTCCCAGGCGCCTTGTCGGGCGAGCAGTTCGCCGAATCGCGCCCAGTCGCGCGCGGTCGCATACATGTAGGAGGCGCCCACCAGCGTGCCGCTCTCGTCGCTCGGCAAGGTCGCGCTCTCGATGCCGAGCGGCTCGAACAGATGGCTGCGCGCGAAGGCGCGCGGGTGCGGGCCGGCGGCGCGCTGGTAAATGCGCGACAGAATCATCGCCGTGCCGCTCGAATAGCTCCACACCGTGCCGGCCGGATGGACGAGCGGTCGAGCGCCCGCGTAGCCCGCCATGTCGGGCTCGAGATACAGCATGCGCGTCACGTCCGAGACCGTGCCGTAGTTCTCGTTGAACTCGAGCCCGCTGGTCATCGACAGCAGATCGCGCACGCGGATCGTCGATCGGGGGTCGTCCGCCGCGGAGCCGAGGCCGGCGGGAGCGGCGAGCGACAGGCGTCCGTCCTCGACCAGTACGCCGATCAGGCCGGCGATCACGGTCTTGGTCATCGACCAGCCGATCAGCGGAGTATCCGCCGAAAAACCGCGACCATAGCGTTCGGCGACGATCCGGCCGTGGTCGACGACCACGATCGCGCGCATGCCGGGGCCGGCGAGTTTGGGCTCGGCGATCAGGCGGTCGAGCGCCGGATCGGTGCGCACCTGCTCACCCCGCGGCCAGGGCTGGTCGGCCGGCGGCGCCGGATCGGGCGGGTCGGGGATGGACGGCGACGCGCGCAACAGCGCGGCGACCCGGCCGTCCGGAACGACCGTGCAGCCCTGGCCGGGGCGATAGACCGCGAGACCGTGGCCGATGAAGCCGAGCATGCCCGCGTGCACGAGGCCGCGGCGACGATCGACACGAATGCGGACCAGCCGCAGGAGCGGGTTGCCGGGCGCCTGCACGTCGGTGTTCAGCACCTCGGCGGGGTCGCGGTGCGCCAGGAACATATTCGAACAGACGATATATGCCGCATAGTTCGCGCCGACGCGCAGCAGCGCCGGTGGCCGCTCGTGCAGCCCGACCGCGGCCGCGATCACGAGGCCCGCGGCGGCGAGCAGCACCCTCATCGTCGTTCTCAAGAGCGACCCCCCTCTCGCGGCGGCGCCGGGTCGAGCGGGCCGCCGATCCTTGGCATGATACCGTGAGCCGGGCGCCGATTGCGCGGGCCACCTATGGAAAATCCGGATGGCGGCGCCGCCATCCGGCGCTAACATGGCGGGGAAGTCGGTTTCGAAACCGCGTGACCGGCCAAACCGAGGAGCTGCGTCCATGAGCGAAGTCACCACCCGTACCCTGATCGACGATCTGCACGCGGTCGTCGCCGATGCCGAGGCCCTGGTTGCGGCCACCGCCGGCGACGTGAGCGATCGCGCGCGACACGCAAGGCAGAAGGCCACGGATTCGGTCGAGGCGGCGCGCACCCGACTCGCGGCGCTCGAGGCCGATCTCAAGCGCCGCGCGAAGGCGGTGAGGGACGATGCGACCGAGTACGTCCAGGACAATCCCTGGCAGTCGGTCGGCATCGCCGCCGCGGTCGGCGTCGTGATCGGCGTGCTGCTCGGCCGCCGCTGAAGTCATGGCCGAAACGGCGCCGGACGCTGGCCTGACCGCCTCGCTCCGCCGCATGGTCGCGGCCGCGCTCGAGCTGGTGCGCACGCGGCTCGAGCTCGTGTCGGTCGAGGTCGAGGAACAGTTCGAGTACGCCGCCAAGCTCCTGCTCTGGGGCGCGGCGGCGATCTATTTCGCATCGCTCGCGCTCCTGCTGCTCGCGATCACGGTCGTGATCGCGTTCTGGGATACGCATCGCCTGCTGGCCGCGGTGGGCATGACCGCGGCCTTCGCCGCGGTCGCCCTGGTCGCCGCGCTCACCGTGCGCCGCCGTTTGAAACGACGGCCGCGCTTCCTGGCGGCGACCTACGGCGAGCTCGGGCGCGACGCGGCCGCCCTTAACGAGGAGGATCGGTGAACACGCGCGAACGGCTGCTCGCCGAACGGCGCGAGCAGCTGATCGCCCGCAGCGCCCTGCTGCGCGAACGCATCGGTCGCGAGGCGGCCGCGGTCGCCTCGCGTCTTCAGCTCGTCGATCGGCTGTTCGCACTCGCGCGCTCGCCCTGGCTGCGCATGGGCGCGGCCGCGGGTGCCTCGCTCCTGCTGTTCCGAAGGCCGCGGCGCCTGCTGCGCCTGCTGATTCGCGCCTCGCCGCTTCTCGCCGCGTTGCGCCCGGTCCTGCGTCCGGCCTGGCGGCCGCTGCTCGATGGAGTGATGCGCCGGCTGCGCGCGCGGCGGCGGCGGTCGGAGGGCGAGACGCAGGCCGGGATTCAGGCCGAGGCGCAGGTCGGACCGGTCAGTCCGCCGCCTTGATCCGGTCGAGCACCCGTCCCTCGATCTGCTCGAGGCCGGGCGGGATGGCCGGATACCAGTGGATGCGATCGAGCGCGGCCTCGTCGGGGAACGCCGCCTGGTATTGCGCCTTGAGCTTCGCGTCGATGTAGGGCTCGGCGCCCTTCGCCGCGGAGAAGCTGCCGACCGATTCGACGATCTGCGCGGCGATTCGCGGCTGCATGGTGAAGTTGATCCAGGCATAGGCGGCCGCGTCGTTGCGCCCGCGCGCCGGAAGCGCGAAGGTGTCGAGCCAGCCGAGCGCGCCCGAGCGCGGCACGATGAACTTGATATCCGGATTCTCGCGGTTCAGTGTCCAGCCGCCGGTGTCCCACATCATCGCGGCGACCAGTTCACCGCTGCGGAAGGCGTTCAACAGCTGGTCCTTGTTGTCGTAGAAGAACTTGAAGTTCGCCTTGCACTTGATGAGCGTGTCGCCGACCCGGTCCATGAGCGCGGCGTAGGCGCCCGGGTCGCCGTAGAGCGCGAACGGATCCTGTCCCGAGGCGAAGGCGAAGGCCATCAGCGTCGGGCGCTTCAGGCGCACCGCGGTCTTGCCCTTCAGGGCCGGATCGCACAGATCCGGATAGTCGGCGACGTTCGGCGCGTATTTGCGGTTCACCACCAGTCCGTCCGTGCCGAACAGATAGGGAAGTCCGTACACCTGGCCGCCGATCGTGGTGGTCCTGCGGGTGATGGCGAGCAGCGAGGGCCTGAACTCGTCGAGCTTGACGCGGCTCAGGTCGATCGGCTTGTAGATCCCGAACTCGCGCTGTGGTCCGAGGATGCGATCCTGCGAGGGCTGGACGAGGTCGTAGCCGGCGCCGCCGGTGGCGCGCAGCTTGGAGATCATCTCCTCGTTGTTCGAGACCGTGACCTGGACGTCGATGCCGGTCTCGCGCTCGAACTCGGCGATGACCTTGGGCGGCGCGTAGTCGGCCCAGGTGAGGATGCGCAGCGTGTTCCGCGAGGCGTGGTGGCCGCACGCCGTGAGCGCGCAGGCGGCGATCAGGGCGATGCCGCGAGCGAGGGTCTTCGTCATCGTTGCTCTCTCGTCGACCGAGGTCCAGGGAGGGCATGTTAGCCGAAACGGGCGCCGGCCGTCCGCCCGTGGAGCGCCGCCGCTCCCCTCAGGCGGCGCCGGCGGCGATGCCGGCGGCTGCGGGCCGGCACAGTTCGGCGAGCGTGTCGACGAGCGGCAGCGCGCGCCCGTAGAAGTAGCCCTGGGCGTAATGCACGCCGAGTTCGCGGACGCCGGCGGCGATCGGCGCGTCCTCGACGAACTCGGCCACGGTCTCGAGGCCCAGTTCGTCGGCGATCTGCACCAGGGCGCGGATCAAGGCCCGCGAGCGGGCGTTCTCGAGGATGTCGCGGACGAACTTGCCGTCGATCTTGATGCGGAACACGTCCAGGTCCTTCAGGTGCATGAGCGAGGAGACGCCCGTGCCGAAGTCGTCGAGCGCGACGCGCGCACCGACCTCGGCGAGCCGCGAGATGAAACGCCGCGTCGCCGCGACGTTGCGGGCCGCGGCCACCTCGGTGAGCTCGAAGTCGATCAATCCGCGCGGAATCTCCTGGCGCTTGATCTCGGTGCGCACGAAGTCGGCGAATTCCGGCTGGCTCAGCGACTGGCCGGTCAGGTTGACGGCGAAGCTCGCCCCGAGCGTGTGCAGGCGGTGCGCCGCCGGGGCGATCATGGCGACCGCGCGTCCGACCACCCAGCGATCGATGCGCTCGAGGAGCTGATAGCGTTCGGCGGCGTCGAGGAAGCCGCCGAGCGAGACGGTCTCGCCGTCGCCGAGCCTGACCCGGGCCAGGATCTCGTAGTGATAGGGCTTTGCCTCAGGCGCCAGCGCGACGATCGGTTGCGCGTAGAGCATCAACCGGTCCTCGTCGAGCGCGGCGATCAGGACGTCGGACTCGCGCACCGCTTCGTGACGCCGGATCATCGTGTGATCGCCGTCGTCGTAGATCTCGACGCGGTTGCGGCCGCGGTCCTTGGCGACGCGGCAGGCCGTTTCGGCGGCGGCGAGCGTGTGCTGCAGGGCACCGCCTTCGGCCATCGCGGCGATGCCGAGGCTGACGGTGACGCGGCGATTCTGTTCGCCGGGTTCCGGTGGGGCGACGGCCTCGCGCACCTGCTCGGCCCAGTTGCGCGCCTGGTTGATCGTGTGGCCGAACAGGATCGCGGCGAACCGGTCGCCGGACAGATGCGTCGCGACCGCTTCGGCGGAGCGCGAATGCGCGCGCCAGATCCCGGCGATCCGGGCGATGGTCTCGTCGCCAGTGTCGAATCCGGCGACGTCGTTGAGCGCGTGCATGCGGTCGAGATTGGCGTAGACGACGATCGGCCCGCGTTCCGCGCCGCGCAGGTCCATTTCGGCGCGGAAGGACTGCCAGCCGAGCAGGCCGGTGGCCGGATCGAGGCGCTCGCGCAGCGAGCGTGCGGCGCGGCCGATCACCGCGTGCAGCGCCACGGTGTCCGCCGCCGTGAACGCCGGATCATCCTGCGATCTCAGGCAGGCGATGAAGCCGCCCGCGGGATCCTCGGGCGACAGCGCGGCGGCC